>NZ_CAXRBQ010000053.1:0-24249 GCF_964228735.1 Pontibacterium sp.
GAGTTCACGGATCGCCCGGTTAACGATGCCCCGTGCAGGTCTGCCAGAGAACAGATTCGTTACCGCCGTATGCTGCGCCGCATCACTGGATAAAATTTTTCGGTGCACCAGACTTGTTGTCGCTTCCGGACACAACATAAACGCCGTACCCACCTGAACACCGGACGCGCCCAATGCCATTGCCGCCGCAACACCGCGTGCATCGGCAATGCCCCCCGCCGCAACAACGGGTAGATCGACTGCCTCAACGATCTGCGGCAACAGGCTAAATGTGCCCACCTGCGTGGTCAGGTCATCGGTCAGAAACATGCCGCGATGCCCACCGGCTTCCAGCCCCTGAGCGATGACACAATCGGCACCGTTTCGCTCCAGCCAACGGGCTTCATCCACTGTAGTGGCGCTGGAGATAACCAGCGAGCCCCAGGCTTTGACGCGTTCCAGCAACTCGGGCGCGGGCAAGCCAAAGTGAAAGCTCACCACGGCTGGTTTAAAGTCATCGAGTATATCGGCGGCCTGCGTACTAAACGGCACCCGAGCGGCGCCTGCAGGCACATTGTGCGGATCGAGCCCTAACTCTTGATAATAGGGCAATAGTGCCGAGCGCCAACGCTGCTCGGCGACTGGGTCATCTTCGGGTGGGATATGGCAGAAGAAGTTAACGTTGAAGGGACGATCAGTCGCCGCAGCAATCTTCTCCAGTTCACTACGAATCGCATCCGGTCCCAACATGCCGCACGGCAGCGAACCAAGCCCGCCTGCGTTTGATACCGCTATCGCGAGGTCACTGCCCTGCACACCAGCCATCGGCGCCTGGATGAGCGGAAACTCTATATCCAGCAATTCATTGAGCTGTTTCATCCTGATCCTTCTCTGCAGCTTCCTTTGCCTTCAGAGCAGCCTGTTCAGCCTGCCAGTCACGCATTTCATCGTAGTAGCGATCCCAAACACATGGGGAACATCCCCCCTCACAACATTCGTTATCGCCCGGTGGCTGTGGCCGTTCTGTAGTCGTACTCATCTATTAGAACCTCTCAGCAATACCCTAGTTATATTATCGGATTTAGAGGGGCAACGATATTGGACTTGGGTCGGGGCGTTCTGGACTTTGAGCATTCATCCAACCTCTCAGTAACAATTTTCCTCTATGCTAAAGCATAAAGAGCTGCCGAAAGTTGTGCCGACCATGTTCAGACAGTCCGTTCTACAGGCTCCCTATCAGGAAACCTCTCATATCCCGTACAACACACCGCAAAAGGATAGCCTGCGTCTGATCAGTTTTAATATCCAGGTCGGTATTCGCACCCATGCCTTCCACCACTATTTCACCCGCGGCTGGCAACATGTTCTACCCCACCATAAACGCAACCACACACTGGAAGAGATCGGTTATCTGCTACGCGACTACGATATCGCAGCACTGCAGGAAGCAGATGGGGGCAGCTTACGAAGTGGTGTTGTAAATCAGGTCAGGTTTCTCGCCGAGACCGGCCGCTTTCCCTTCTACTATCAACAGCTCAACCGCAATCTGGGCAAGCTTGCCCAGCACAGCAACGGTATTCTAAGTCGTATTCCGCCCAGTTATGTGGAGGATCACAGTCTACCCGGCCGCCTGCCCGGTCGCGGCGCCGTAATTGCCCAATTTGGACATGGGGATCACAGCCTTCTGATTGTGGTCCTGCACTTGGCCTTGGGAAGCCGGACACAGGATCGCCAGCTACGCTATATCCGAAAGGTGATCGGTAATCACAAACATGTAGTGTTGATGGGGGATATGAACAATCCGCTGGAGCATCTGCATACCCGCAGCCCTTTGCGAGACCTGAAGCTGCAAACCGCCACCAGCCAGCACACCTATCCCAGCTGGCAACCACAACAGACACTGGATCACATTCTGGTAACACCGGGTCTTGAGGTTCGTCACGCAGAGGTGTTGGACTGCGCTATATCTGACCACCGTCCCGTGACCATGGAGATCGGATTACCAGCCGAGCTCCGTCACCTGTTGCGAAAAGAGCAGGCTGAAGAAACGGATCAGTTTGAGGTTTACGCATCAGACGCTTAACGTCATCACGTATCCGAACAGTGGCCGAATGCAGGCATTTGGTCAGTCTTTGCTGTCTTCGTCCCGACCATGTAACGTTTGAAGTTTGAGGCTAAGATCAGCATACATCTGCTTCAGTTGGCGGTTTTCCTCTTCAAGATCCTGCTCCGCTTCTATTTCATCACTCGCATCAGCCAGTTGATTCAGTGTGTTCTGAAGCCTCTGAGTCTCCATCCGATAGCGAAATACCTCCTCATAACGCTCATCCAGCTTATCCCGTAACACTTCAATTGTGGCATCACGCTCAGATACATCCTGCTCCAGCACCGTGATACGGCTTTGCAACAGATCAATCGCCTGATCGCGATCCTGATTAACTATTGCCTGCTCTTCACCGCCCTTAATACCGGTCGCAATATGGTGGTAAATAGCCTTAAGTTCATTGGATTCGCGCTCGCTGTAACGGATGTGACTGCGAACCGCACTGTGGGAGCTGGCCGCTCCAATCGAGCCCGCCAGTTCATGCTCGATCATCCGATGGAATTCGACTAGCTCGATAATGTTGACGTATTCGCGACTGGCGACATGGAGATCGTGCACCACCTGCTCCAGCAGCCGCTCAGCCTTATTTGAGTTCAGGTACTGAGTCAGCAGACGATAGACCTCCTGACGCTTTTCACCAAAATTGATGTAATCATCCAGGCCGGTCGGACGGGCCTGTGCAAGTCCAGCGGTGGTCGGCGCGGCGAAAATCGCCATATACTCTTCGGTGAGATTCCGCTCTTCCTTGTTAGGCTCAAACAAGAGCGAGTATGCAACAAAGAGAACAGCGTTGAGTCCGAGGGATATGATCACACCGTGCGCGGTTTCATCCTTCCACTCCATGCCGAACAATGCCTGCGGTTTGAGCATTTCAATGCCAGCGGGGCCCTCCAGCAACCAACGTTGAACCCACTGCACATCCTGCCCCATAACAGGCAGCAACAGAGTGTAAAACCACACCAGTAACCCGGCACAAATGCCCAAAATGGCCGCATTGGTCGTCGCTTTGTGCCAGAACATGCCACCGAGCAGTGCGGGGGTAATCTGCAGTAGTGCCGTGATGGCGAGCGTGCCGATCCCAACCAGAAAATACGCACCGCTGAACGCGGTAATAAAAACGTAAGCGGAAAAAATCAGCAGTACGGCAACCGCCCAACGTACCAATAAGAGATAACCGCGCAACACTTGCAAAGGCTGCCACGATTCAGCCAGCGGAAGGATCAGATGGTTCGCCACCATCGTGGAAATTGTGGTGGTCGTGATGATGACCATACCCGAAGCCGCCGCAAATCCTCCGAGAAAGGTCAGCAGCGACAATAATCCATTTTCCTGCTGCAGCGGCAGCAATAGCACGAACATGTCCGAACGTTCAGGAGCCAGCCCTTGCAGCAATCCCGCAGCAGCCAAAGGAACAATAAAGACCGACATCAACAGCAGGTACAGCGCCAGGATCAACGCGGCAGGTTTGATGTGTTTCTTACTGCTGTTCTCGATGACTGCAAGGTGGAACTGGCGTGGCAGCAGCATGATGCTGAAAAAACCGATAATCATATGGGTGGCTAATCCACCGATACCGATCTCATCGACTCCAGCGCTCGTCAGGTGGGTCAGATCCTGTTGTTCCATCCGCTGCCAAAGATCGCCGAATCCGTCATACACGCCAAAGGTGATAAACGCTCCCACTGCCAGCAACGCGATCACCTTGATCGCACTCTCCAACGCCAACACCACAACCATACCGTAGTGATGCTCGGTCGGGTCGAGACGACGGATACCAAACAGGATGGTAAACAGAACCAGGATCATACAAGCCGCAAAACCGGTTAAGGCATCAGCACTGTCCGCATCAATCAAGCTCGAACCTTCATCTGCGGTAATCACTCCGATGGAGGTGATGACGGCTTTAATCTGCAACCCAACATAAGGCACGCTGCCGAAGAGTGCGGTAAGTGCCACCAGCGCGGCAATGGTCTGGGAGCGGTTGTAGCGGGCAGCGATAAAGTCGGCGATACTGGTGACCCTGAACACCTCTTTCGCCTGCACCATGCGGTATACCAGGATGCCCCACAGCGCCAGACAGAGGTAACTGCCAAGGTCCATGATGAAGAAGCGAATGCCGTGGGACGCAGCGTCCCCCACATTGCCATAAAAGGCCCAGGACGTATGGAATACGCCCAACGAAAGGCCGTATACCCAAACGTAGGATCGGCTCAGGCGTTCCTGGCTGCGTTCCACCCGCAGTGCCAGTGCAAACAGCAGCACCATATACAGGCAGATCACGATGAAAATGGTAAGCGAGCCAAACATCAGTACACGCCCTTGTACCCTGATACAGTGATCAAGTATAGCAGTGCAGCGTGGACGGACGCGGTAGCAGGTCTTGGTTTGAAGAGAAAGACGTGCAGGTAAAGGAGAGCGCAGGCCGGTCAGTCAGGACCGGCCTGCGGAATGAAGTGCGGATGTAGGTATAGGACCTTAGCGGTTATTCCAGTTAATACATTCTTCCAGGGTGACGCCGGAACCACCAAAGATATCCAGTGCGCTACCGATGGTCAGATCAACCTTGCCAGCGGACAGCTGGTCCACCAGCTTCAGATCTTCCAGCGAACGTGCGCCGCCAGCGTAGGTCACCGGGATCGGACAGGATTCGCCCAACGCACGCACCAGATCCTGATCGATGCCCGCCTGCAGGCCCTCAACGTCCGCCGCGTGGATCAAAAACTCGGCACAGTGCTCACTCAGCGCGGCAAGGGTCTTGGCATCCACCGCAGTTTCAGTCACAGTCTGCCAACGATCGGTGGCGATATTCCAGCCGTTTTCTGTACGACGGCAGCTCAGGTCCAAGACCAGGCGATCAGCACCTGCAACCGCTTTGATTTCTTCCAGACGCTCCCAGCTAAACTGCCCTCCTTCAAACAGGTAGGAGGTTACGATCACATGGGATGCACCCGCTTCCAGAAACTCCTCAGCGTTGTCGGCATTAACACCACCGCCAAACTGCAAGCCCTGCGGCCAGGCCGCAAGCGCCTTCAGTGCCTGCTCCTTGTTGCCAGGCCCCAACGCGATCACATGGCCACCGGTCAGGTTGTGCTGACGGTAAAGGGTCGCGTAATGAGTAGAGTCATACGGGCTAACGTAGTTCGTATCAGCCCCCTGATCGTTCAGGCTACCACCAACAATCTGCTTCACCTGCCCCTGGTGCAGGTCGATACACGGACGAAACTGAGTCAAGAAACTGCTTCCTGTTCTGGCCTTGGATAGAGGCCAATATTGTACCAGAAGATCTGCACCGGAATCCGCAACACAACTACGCACAATACTCCGCCTCCTCCTGCCTGCACGCTCTTCATTAACAGATCGTGTTCCGCACCTTGATCTAAGCCACGGTTAAGCCGATTAATCGAAGACTGAAATACAAATTCCACCTGAGCTTTGTTAGTCTGTCCTGCCCAATTACATCGTCCCTGATGCCTGCGACAGGCATTAAATGCAAAAGGGAAACTACAGGAAGTAGTCACCGCCACAGCGTGCGGTATGAGATATCAGGATGGGATGCCTATAAGCCCGGTGTGACACACCACTGAGTACGCAACCCGATGAAGCGCTCGATACAGAACCTGTTCTCCCTAAACACAGCGGTATCTCGTTACCAGCGGAACAAGCCAGCGATCATGATCGCCGGGCTCTACTGTTTGTTCTCCGTGTTGTGGATCATCCTGTCTGACCGGACCATCGATCTGCTTTTCCAAGATGCTGACACCATCTCTGCACTTCAAACCTACAAAGGCCTGTTTTTTATCGTCATCACCACACTTTTGATCTACTGGTTGGTGAGACGCTCTATACAAAAACTTCAGCACAGTCAGGCCTATCAACGCACACTGATTGAGACCATCCCAGACCTGGTGTGGCTTAAAGATCCCAACGGTTATTACATCGCCTGCAACACCAAGTTTGAACGTTTTTTTGGCGCCAAGGAGTCCGACATCGTTGGCAAAACCGACCACGATTTTGTCGATAAAGAACTGGCGGATATGTTTCGGGAAAATGATCTGGCAGCAATTAAAGCGGGTGGGCCACGCAGCAACGAGGAAACCGTCACCTATGCGGACGACGGCCACGAAGAGATTCTCGAGACCATCAAAACGCCAATGTACGGTCCTTACGGTGAAGTAATCGGTGTGCTGGGGGTTGCCAGGGACATTACCGAACGTAAGCAACAGGAAGAAAAGATCCGTCACCAGGCGCACTTCGACAGCCTCACAGGATTGCCGAATCGTTTCCTGGCGCTTTTCCAGCTGGAGCAACGCCTCAGCAGTGCCAATCGCCACCAGCAAACACTGGCACTGATCTACGTGGATCTGGATGACTTCAAAAAGATCAACGACTCCTTAGGCCACGCGACCGGTGACAAACTGCTGATCGAGGCCAGTGCGCGACTGCGCTCAGCCGTACGCAAGGAAGACACCGTAGGCCGACTGGGCGGCGATGAATTTATCGTAATCATCGATCAGATCGAATCGGTCAAGGATGTAGCTGCCATTGCTGAGAATCTTATTAACAGCTTCCGCAAACCCTTCAATATCGACAACCGGGAGCTGCTATCCACCGCGACTGCCGGCGTTGCGCTGTTCCCGAATGATGGCAATACACCAGAAGAACTCTTGCGCTACGCCGACTCGGCCATGTACTACGCCAAGGAAGCCGGCCGCAACAATTTTGCATTCTTCACAAACAGCATGAACCGGGACGTATCCCGCCGTGTCCAGCTGGAAGAACAGATGCACGGCGCCCTTGCCCGTAACGAGTTCAGGCTTTGTTTCCAACCCCAGATCAACGTCGCCAGCGGTGAAATTACCGGTTTCGAGGCATTGCTGCGCTGGCGTAATCCAATTCTGGGAGACGTATCGCCCGCCGAGTTTATTCCCGTTGCAGAGCATACCGGCCTGATCGTACCCATTGGCCAGTTTGTGCTGGAGCACGCCATGCATGCCGGCGCTCAATGGCGCAAACAGCTGGGCCAGGACATCACCATGGCGATCAACCTTTCGCCTCGCCAGTTCCGCGATCCGGGTTTAATCGCTCAGATTCTGGCAGTACTGGAACAGAGTGATTTTCCAAAACATTGCCTGGAACTCGAAATCACCGAAGGTGTATTGATCAGTGGCCACGGGTTTATTGAAGCGGCGTTGGCAGAGCTCCACACCCGCCAGATCACAATCGCAATGGATGACTTTGGTACGGGGTACTCATCGCTCAGCTACCTGCGGAATTACCCATTTAACGTACTGAAAATCGACCAGAGCTTTGTGCGCGACATCACCCGCGATCGAGCGGATAGAGAGTTGGTAAATGCCGCCATCACCATGGCACACAGCCTTGGCCTGCAAGTGATTGCAGAAGGAGTGGAAACAGAGGAGCAGCTGTCGCTGCTCAGATCACAACACTGTGACCTTGCCCAGGGCTACCTGATCAGCAAACCATTAGAAGCCGAACAAATTGACGAGCTGATTCAACAGGGTTCGCCAATCCTGAACAATCCGGTTTCCAACGAGCTCGGTTCTTAACGAACGATTTCGATCGAGTTGATAAGCATTCTGCCTCTATCCAGCCAAGCTGGTGCCTGCTGTGACGTTGCATTAAAGGTCACCAGCAGCAAACGCCCCTGAAGCGGGATGCCGTACATCAGGTTATGGATCTGCGTATCTTTTGCCTGGGTCACAAACTCCAATACCATCACCTGAGTACCAAACTTGGGAATCACACGGCTTTGGATCCAACGCGCCTCCCCATAGCGACGCCGAAGCAATTGTGACACCACTATATGAGCATCATCGATCTGTGTTTCTTGAAGCGCATTCTGGGTGTGATGAAAAGCGATACTGACGGCTCCGTTCGTTAAACTGAAGGCCTCAGTTCCCCGCCGCCAGCCAGGATACTTCAGATCCATCTGCCATTCAGGCATGGGGCGAAGTTCATCCGGTATTTGGATTTTCAGCGCACCACCCAGTACAACTTTCTCGTTGGTATCCGCATGCAGTGTGGTGTGCCATAGACAGCACAACAGCAGTGCCAAAATACGCATATTCAAGCTCCCTCTTGATTCAATTTGGTCATCCTGACCACGATCTGTAGCAGTTACATTAACCCTATAAAGATCATTGATTTATATAGAGATTATGGATATTTCCTGCTCTACCATGACGCAGATCACGCAAGACTTGGGCACAGCTTCAATTAATTGCGAGATTAGCTACAGATACAATAATTCTGTAACAGAATCCTGTTCTCGCTTCGATAGAATACCGATGCATAACAAAGTATCACCCAATATAAGATCATCTGAGGTTAATGATGAAGTTCAAAAAGCAGGATAAGGAATTCGTGATTGGTTGGATTGAGCGCCAGTTCAAGAAGAGTCCAACCTTCCCGATTAGCTGCGCTGACGGTGATAAAAATAATAAGAACTCTGTCTCAAAAGAGCATTTGAAGTCGTACAAAGCCTGGAACAACACCAGCCACAAGCGTTCCGAAATCGAAGCATGGATCAACAAATGGCTGCATGAAACGGAGATTAGCGAACTCGAGCAACAACTCGAAAAGCATGCCAAGAAGAAAAAAGACTAACCCTCATTTCTCTCGCAGCAGGGTGGCACAGCCTCCTGCTGCGCCACTCTCCTAAATTCTGCAAAGTCTCGACTTGACGCATCTAGAACATTACTAATTATCCAGCGTCGCGCTGTGCCTGCTGCAGCTCATCCTGCTGCGCCTTGGCAAAGGTTTCCATCCGTGCAGTCAGGGTTTTCACCATCGCCTTGAACTTCTTACGATGCTTCGACGCAATGGTTTTCACCTCGGGAATCTTGGCCTTCATCGCATTCACCGGACGGTTATTGATGTGGAACTCGTAATGCAGGTGCGGCCCGGTAGAGCGTCCACTGTTACCACTCAGCGCAATCTTCTGGCCACGGGAAACCTTCTGTCCCTTACGAACATAGGCTTTCTTTAGGTGCAGGTAACGGGTGCGGTACTTGCGTCCATGCTGGATCTGGATATAGAGGCCCGCGTAACGGTGACGGATCACACGGGTCACGACACCATCGCCGGCAGCCAGCACCGGCGTACCCATCGGCGTCGCAAAGTCGGTCCCGTTGTGGGGACGGATCGCTTTGGTCACCGGATGGCGGCGACGTGGATTAAAGTTTGAGGAGATCCGGTATCGTTTCTTCAGAGGGATACGCTGAAACGCCTTTTCGAGGCTGCGTCCCTTCTCATCGAAGAAATTGCCGTCAAAGTTGTAGATCTCCAACGTGCGGCGTTTACCCAAATAACGGAAACCCTCAATCTTACTGTTTCCGGTGTACTGCCCTTTCACATACTGACGGGAGATGACCAGCTGAAATTGATCTCCGGCACGAAGATCCTTACGAAAGTTCATCCGGGTTTTCAGCACGTTTGATACGGTATACGCCTCGGCAAGACTGGTGCCCGCATTCTGCATAGAGAGGTGTAGGTTTCCCTGCACCGTGCCCACGAATACTTCGCTGCGGTGCTGCCCCTTTTCGATATGCTCGACAAACTCAAAATCGTCCTTCTCTCCGCGGGTAAAGTCCACCATATAGGTAAGACCTGAGCGGAACGTGAAACGGGTCAGTCGTTCTTTCTCATCAAACTGGAACTCCAGCTTATGGCCCGGCTGGATTGTATCCAGCGCCAATACGTTTACATCTGCTTCCAGCAATTGATAGAGCGTTGCCTGAGGGACACCCAGATTCTCAAAGATCTTACTTAGGGTATCGCCTTTAGCCACAACGTAGTAGAGGTGCCCTTTGGGCTCTTCATCGTCACTTTTCTCAGCCGAAAACCCCTGGAATTCGGAATCATCCACAGACAACGGGAGGGAGACACGGGTCATGCCTGGAGGCGCCTGGTTACTGGACGGCAACACCAGAGCCATCAGCATCATCGCCAGGGTAACAACAATTACAGTGCGCTGGACGCGCGAAAGGTGCCCATACAGTCTCTTCAGACCCTCGAAGGCAGTGTTAATCAAACTCAAAACAGATTCCAGATAAACCACAGGCAACGACACGGCCACCTCGTGAGGCCAAGACAACTTCGCTGCAAGCTTTCAATCATTCAAAGAGGGAGCACAATCTAACCTGACAGCATCATAAAGTCAGGTGCTGAATATAAGATGAAGCCAATAAAAGAGATGAAACCGTCGCCCCCTCGTTCCCCCTAACATTTATAACACCCTCAAAGACAAAGGGTAATCATCAGAAACTGTTTTTTGGATTCAGTTCCCAAATCATGATTGTCGCCAAGCACTAACGCTTTAATCAGATTTATCAGAAGGCGGCACAAAGCCTGGGACATCATTAGAATCGTCAGCTTCACAGGCACGTGGGGCGCCGTCTCGCCTTAACGCATCACGAAAGCGATGTTGCTTCTGCTGAAATTCCTGGGCCGCCCCATATGGCACGAAGTACAAATAACGCTCATGGGGATCGACAAGTTTCCGGGCATGCTTGATAGGGCACCAATACTGCTCTGTCCTAGAAGAGATCTCCCGCGCATAGCTGACCACCCCGTTGGCATAAGCGCAGTAAATACAGTTTAGTTTTTGGATAGAGTTGAGATATGCCAGGTGATGGCGATCAAAGACAAAGTAGTCACCACGGTCCACACGGGGTATGCGGTACAAACGAAAGCAGATCTGCTGATATACCGTAAGGCCCAGATCAAATAGAACGATCGGCACGATCATGCCGTATATAAAGGGCGCAGACAGCACGTTGCGCCACTGACTGGTCCTGAGCCAGGTAAACACATTCTGCTTCAGCTCTTTGTGCGTACGCCTTAAGCGCTCTTCAAACTCAACCCGTGTACCTTCCACTTTATAGAGAAAGTCCTGCTCTTGCTCTTTCAGTGCCGCCTGCAACTCCTGACGCAGGCTCTCAATCTGCTCAACCAGGTGCTCGATACGATCATTCATCGATCTATACCCTTATACCTTTCGGTACTTTCAACCTAGACGCCCTGCCCCGCAAAAACCAGTGACATCAACAGCTTCCTCACAGCGAACTATGTGCTTTAACATTTGTCTGCTATCTACTGTGACAAAACCAACTGATCAGGAAGAACGGATGAAACCGACGGTGCTATTGGAAATATTTCTGCGTTTTTTAGGACTGGGTTGTATCAGCTTCGGTGGTCCCGCTGCGCATATCGGATACTTCCGTAACTACTTTGTGGAAAAACATCGCTGGCTGGACGAACAACACTATGCCGGTCTGGTCGCACTGAGCCAGTTCCTGCCCGGCCCCGGTTCCAGTCAGGTTGGCTTTGCAATCGGCATGAACCGGGCAGGTATCCCAGGTGGAGTTGCTGCATTCCTGGGCTTTACCCTGCCATCGTTTTTGCTGCTCTACCTGGTTGCCACCAGTACAGCCCAGTTTGCGGACAACAACATCATGCAGGGTGTTATCCACGGCCTCAAATTGCTGGCGGTTGTGGTGGTCGCCGACGCGACCTACGGTATGTTCAGCAACTTCTGCAAACAGCGTTGGAGCCTCTGTGTGGCGATCGCTACCGCCATGGCACTGCTGATTCTGCCCGGCATTGGCACACAGCTGATCGTTTTACTAACCGCTGCTGTGATCGGTTCCCTGCTCGGCCAGACCAACACACAAGCATCGTTGCCATTAAAAAAGCCGGGGCTTATATCAGGAGGCCTGTTCGCGGTGATGGCACTTCTGCCGCTTTTGTTGCTGGAGCAGCCACTGATCGCCCTCTTCCATGATTTCTTTGCGGCAGGCAGCTTGGTATTTGGTGGCGGCCATGTGGTCCTCCCCCTGTTGCAGGACCTGGTGGGCGACAGCATGAGCACCGACCGTTTCCTACTGGGATACGCTGCGGCACAGGCCGTGCCTGGCCCGATGTTTACCCTGGCCAGCTTTCTAGGTGCCGAACTGTATGTTGATATGCCGCTGATCGGCGCACTACTGGCAACCCTCGCGGTGTTTCTGCCCGGCTTTCTGCTGCTGATCGCCTTCCACGACAGCTGGCAGAGCCTGAATAGCCGACCGCGCATCGCGGCTGGCATACAAGGCATCAATGCCGCCGTTGTCGGCCTGTTGCTAGCCGCCCTTTACCAACCGGTGTTCAGCAGTGCCGTAAGCAGTGGAACCGACTTTGCGTTGGTACTGGCAGGTTTGTTACTGCTTCGCGGCATGAAACTTAGCATTATGCTGCTGGTTGGATTTTTTATTGCCACCGGTGCCTTCCTACTCTGATTCACGGTCTTGCTGTGGGCACCATAAATATTGGATGATGTAGGCATCATGAATGGAGGATTCTCAATGAGCGAAAAAGGAAGCGCGGGCAACGTCATCGCAGCGCTGTGTAATGTATTTATCCCCGGTTTGGGCCACTTGGTACAGGGCCGAATCCTGCTAGCACTGCTGTTTTTTGCGGTAACCGCTGTAGGCTACGCCACCTACTTCCTGGTATTCCCGGCCGTTATCGCTGCGATATTCCACCTGATCAGTATTATCAGTGCGGCTCGATACAAAGGCGACTGATAAGCCCCTTGTGCGCTGAAAGCATCCCTCACTTTCAGCGCAAGTCCCCTATCCACAATATTTACGTCTCTCGCTCTGGTACACTAGCGTGCTCTTAAACCCGTAGCTTACGCCGCGTGTATCGTTCCCATTCTTTTGAGTTTATCTATGTCTACCGCATTACCTGGTTCATTCGCATCCTTGGGTCTATCCGAGTTTTTACTATCTAGCCTTAATGAACTGGGATACGCGCAACCAACCCCCATACAAACACAAGCGATTCCTGCGGTGCTTAATGGCGGCGACGTAGTAGCAGCAGCGCAGACCGGCTCCGGCAAAACAGGGGCTTTCTCACTGCCTATTCTGCAGGCGATCAGCACAAAGCAAGCATCATCCAAGCGTGCCGTTCGCGCTCTGGTTCTGGTACCAACCCGCGAACTGGCGATGCAGGTGGGCGATGCCATACGTGCCTATGCTCAGCATCTACCGGAAGCGGTGAAAGTAGTGACCGTATTTGGCGGGGTTTCGATTAATCCACAGATGCTGGCGCTGCGTGGCAGTACAGATATTCTCGTGGCAACGCCTGGGCGTCTGCTCGACCTGGCGGATAAAAACGCAGTAACCCTGAAGTCGGTAGATACGCTGGTGTTGGACGAAGCCGACCGCATGCTGGACCTGGGCTTTGCAGACGAACTGGATGCTGTACTCAACCTGCTGCCTAAGAAACGCCAGAACCTGCTGTTTTCCGCGACCTTCCCTGAAGGGGTAAAAGAACTTACCCAAAGCTTGCTGCAGAACCCAACCGAGATCGAGGTAAAGGTTGAATCCAGCATCCCGGAACAGGTTCAGCAACGGGCGATCGAAGTGGATCGTGATAAGCGCACGTCCCTGCTGAAACACCTGATCAAGGAGGAAGGCTGGTCACGCGTGATTGTTTTTGTCGCCAGCAAACGCGGAGTAAATAACGTCACCATGAAGCTTTCCCGCGCAGGCATCAAAGCAGAAGCGCTGCACGGTGACCTGACACAAACCGCACGTAAAGAAGCGCTGGCGAACTTCAAAGCCAAAAAGTTTAAGGTACTGGTTGCGACCGATCTGGCCGCGCGTGGTATCGATATCGCCAACCTTCCATGCGTGGTGAACTATGACCTGCCACGCTCACCGGCTGACTATGTGCACCGCATCGGCCGTACCGGCCGTGCAGGAGAAACGGGTGTTGCGCTGTCATTTATCGATCACGAGAGCGATGCCCACTTCAAACTGATTGAAAAACGCACCCGCCAGCAACTACCGCGTGAAGAGATCAAAGGTTTCGAACGTTCGCCATACGCTCCGGTTGAGCTACTGGAGAAACCCAAAGGACCGGTTAAAGGCAAACGTAAGAGTAAGAAAGACAAACTGCGTGAAGCTGCTGCGAAAGCACAGCAAGGGAAATAAGTGCAGCTGTACAATCAACATTCCGGCCGCTAATCCCTTGGTTGCTAAATCTGCTTGACCATTAAGACTGCATCCCCACCGTAATGAATCAGCGGATGGGGGTGTACCGGTGCCCGATCCACTTCTTTGTAGCCGTTCCGCTCATACAACGCCTTCGCACCATTATTCTCTTCAAAAACGATCAGGCTAAGCACTGAAAAACCCTTCTCCCGTGCTTGCCTTTCCGCCAACCCCAGCAAACGTGTTCCGATCCCTAAACCACGGTACTCCGGCAGCAGCGCCATACCACAGATGTAATAGCTATTATCGACCTCAAGCTTCGAGTAAGGGGCGAGCACCGGATCCTCCTCCACATAGGAAGGGTCAACCTGCATCGGAAAAGCGACCAGCATGCCAACAACCTCGCTGTCACTCACAACAACCGAGCAATTACGGTAACTGAAGTTTGTATCTTCCCGCTCATAACGACGCTGACCGACAGCCAAAATATCTTCGCCAGGTTCTGCAAGCTGGGTCCAGATGTAGTCAGCAACGCCATCGGACGAGATGCTATACAGCCTGGCAATGGCACCACAGTCAGATTTAACAGCGGGACGAATGGTGGAGCTCAGCATGACACTTCCCCCTCAAATCAACTAAAGATGAAATGGGTAACCAGATACAAACCCATACCATGAGCATAGTGGAACCAGGAAAAAGCGTAGAATGTGGAATAGAGCAGAAAAAAAAGAGCGGAGGCCCGAACCTCCGCTAAACGCGGTTCCGACAGGATAAACCACGGAGTGAGGACGTCATCAGCCAAGAGAAACAGATGACGCCTGAGGAGGAGATCCCGCCACAGCCCCTATGCCTTATGTGACGGGATTCCAGGGTCTTTTAAAAAACGGATCGGGCTTAGAGGGTGTGTAAAAACGTAGTGAGCGCAGGCTAGAGAAGGCAAAAAGACACGAAAAAGCGCAATTTACTGAAGTAAATGAGCATTTTGAGTGGATTTTTAACACCCTATAGCCAAGTCGCAATAGTTTTTACATTCCCTCTCTTAACTGCCCTTCAGTACTTCATTCAGTGCGTCTACGAAGTAATCCATACACTGATCATTAAGCCCCGCCACATTCATGCGGCTGGAGTCGATCATGTAGATGCTGTGCTGGGTGCGCAGTGCTTCAACCTGCTCCGGCGTGATCCCTAAGAAGGAAAACATGCCAAACTGCTGCTGAATAAAGCTGAAGTCAGCGTCGATATCAGATGCCGCAATTTTCGCTACCAGCCCCTGGCGGAGGCCCTGGATGCGGTTGCGCATCCCTTCCAGCTCATCCAGCCATAGGGTTTCCAGCTTTTCATCCGCCAGAATGGTTTCCACAATCGCAGCACCGTGAGAGGGTGGCATGGAATAGTGGCTACGGATTTTGCTGAACAGCTGGCTACCCGCATTGCGGGTCTGCTCTGCATTTTCCCCCACGATAAACAGTGTGCCGGTACGTTCGCGGTAGAGACCGAAGTTCTTGGAACATGAGGTCGCCACCAACATCTCCGGCATTCGTGCGGCCAGCATACGCACGCCGTACGCATCTTCATCGATACCCGAGCCCAGCCCCTGGTAGGCCATATCAATAAATGGGATCAACCCTTTGCGCTCGATCAGGTCAGCGACTGCGTCCCACTGCTCACGATTCAGGTCGGCTCCACTAGGGTTATGGCAGCAACCGTGGATCAACACGAAATCACCGGCTTTGGCACCCTCCAGTGCAGTTAGCATGGCTTCGAACCGGATCGACTTATTGTCGTAGTCGTAGTACGGGTACTCAACGATTTCGAGGCCCGCACCACCCAGTAACGGCACATGGTTGGCCCAGGTTGGCGTACTTACCCACACCCGGCTTTCACTGTTGCAACCACGCAGGAACTCAGCTCCCATACGCAACGCACCACAACCACCCGGAGTCTGTGCGGAAACGATGCGGCCATCGGTCAGGGCCGGATGATCCGCACCAAACACCAGCTTGCTGATCAGCTCGTTAAACAACGGTGATCCGGCAGGTGCGGTGTAGCTTTTAGTTGTTTCACGCTCCAGCAGGCGTGATTCCGCCCACTGCACCGCCTGCATGATTGGCGTGTGGCCCTGATCATTTTTGTATACGCCAATCCCCAGATCGATCTTGTTCGGGTTGGTGTCTTCCCGGTAGCTGAGCATCATCGCCAGAATCGGGTCTTGTGGAATCGGTTTCAGTGCTTCAAACATAGTGTTATTCCTATTAACCTTTTCTGCAGCCGCTTATGCGCCCAGTCCGTTAAATTCAGCCAGCAGATCTTCAGATTGCTGACGCGCCTGTTTCGCAGCCTGCTCTTTGACCGGGCCAAAACCACGGATCTCATCAGGAATCTGAGCCAGCTTGATGGAGGTCTGGTAGTTCTGTGCATTCAGACGGGCAACCAGCGTTTCAACCTGAGAGATGTACTCATCACGCAGCTGACGTTCCAGCTTACGATCCGGGTGAGAACCAAAGATATCCAGCTTGGTACCACGCAGTTTGCGCATCTTGGCGACAGTACCCAGCGCTTTCAGCATCCATGGACCAAAGGTCATCTTCTTCGGACGACCCTGCGCATCCTGCTTGCGTGCCAGCAGCGGCGGCGCCATGTGGAAGGTGATACGGTAATCGCCTTCAAAGGTTTCGCCCACCTCCTTCAGGAAGTCGGAGTCGGTGTAGAGACGCGCGACTTCGTATTCATCTTTATACGCCATCAAGCGGAACAGCTGTTTGCTTACGGCTTCGGTCAGCGCCTGGGAATCCTCACCCAGTGCCTGCTCAGCACCTGCAACTTTGTTCACCAGTTCACGGTAACGTGCTGCGTATGCTTCATCCTGGTATTTGGTCAGGAATGCGGTGTTACGACTGATCTGCTCATCCAGTGTCAGTTCCGGTGCAGGCTTGTGGCCTCCGGCAGACTGCTCGACAAACTCCAGCTCAACCGCCGCGATACGACCCCAGTTGAACGCTGTCTTGTTCTTGTCGATCGCCACACCATTGAGCTCAATCGCTTTAAGCAGTGCGTCCAGGGATACCGGTACCAGACCGGACTGCCATGCAAAGCCCAGCATCATCACATTGGAGAACACAGTGTCGCCTAGCAGCGCTTCAGCGAGACGGTTGGCATCGATCTGTGACAGACGATCATCGCCCACTGCTTCGCCCAGAATGCGCACACGACGGGTGGATTGCATATCGGCATCGCGATAGAGCACGTTGTCTGCGGTGGCGATCTCGGCCAGGTTCAGCACCGCGCGGCTGTGGTCTTTGCGCAGCACGCTCAGCGCTTTATCTGACGTAGCAACAACCATGTCACACGCGATCATCGCATCGGCCTGACCGGTCTCGATCCGCACCTGATGGATGTCGTCTGGCTGCGGCGCCAGACGCACGTAACTCAGTACCGTGCCGCCCTTCTGCGCAAAGCCCATAAAGTCCAGTACAGTCGCACCTTTGGATTCCAGGTGCGCTGCCATGGTGATCAGAGCACCGACGGTTACCACACCGGTGCCACCAACACCGCCCACCAGCAGGTTGTAGACCTTGTTCAGCTCACCGACTTGGGGCTTAGGCAGCGCGGTCAGTTTCTGATGGAACGCTTCACCGATAGAGACACCGCCGCCCTTGCGCAGCTGACCACCTTCGATGGTGACGAAGCTTGGGCAGAACCCGGTTACGCAGGAGAAATCCTTGTTACAGGAGGACTGGTCGATACGACGCTTACGCCCCTGCTCTGTCTCGCGCGGGATCACCGACAGACAGTTGGATTTCTGCGAGCAGTCACCACAGCCTTCACACACGTTGTGGTTGATGAAGGCACGGCGCTGTGGGTCCGGGAACTGGCCGCGCTTACGGCGGCGACGTTTTTCTGCGGCACAGGTCTGGTCGTAGATCAGTACGGTCACACCCGGGATCTCCCGCAGCTCTCGCTGGATTGTGTCCAGCTCATCACGGTGATGAAAGGTTGCAACGGATGGGAAGATACTCTTATCGCTGAACTTCTCCGGCTCGTCGCTCAAAATCGCAATCCGCTTAACGCCTTCGGCAAACACCTGGTTGGCAATCGCAGGCACGGTGATCACACCGTCCACCGGCTGACCACCGGTCATCGCTACCGCATCGTTAAACAGGATCTTGTAGGTGATGTTGGTACCCGCCGCCAGAGACTGACGGATCGCCAGAGAACCGGAGTGGAAATAAGTACCTTCACCCAGGTTCTGGAATACGTGTTTGTTTTCGAGGTAACGGGACTTGGAGATCCAGTTCACACCCTCACCGCCCATCTGAATCAGAGATTCAGTCTTGCGGTTCATCCAGGAGGCCATAAAGTGACAGCCGATCCCCGCCTGGGCGCGACTACCTTCCGGTACCTTGGTGGAGGAGTTGTGCGGACAGCCGGAACAGAAGTACGGCAGACGGCGCACACCGCCCGGATCACATACGCTGCTGCCGCGCACACCGATATCGGCCAGCTTCTCGCGGAAGTCATCGCCCAGCAACTTAGTGATGCGATCAGCCACATAGCGCGCCAGCATGTTCGGACCCAGCTCACCCACGTACGGGATCAGTGGTTCGCCGTTTTCGTCCTTCTTGCCCACCACTGTGACCTTGATGGTTTGGTCCGGCGTGGACATATATTCTTTAATCTGGCTTTCAATGATGCCACGCTTCTCTTCGACAACCAGTACTTCCTGCTTGCCGCGAACGAAGTCCATCACACCACTGCGTTCCAGCGGCCACACCATACCGACTTTGTAGATATCCAGACCCAGCGCGCGGCATTTTTCCTCGTCCAGGCCCAACAGCTCCAGCGCGGCCATCAGGTCCAGGTGCGCTTTACCGGTGGTGACGATACCGAAACAGGCATCTTTCGTGTCGTAGATACGCTTGTCGATCGGGTTAGCGCGGGCAAACGAAGCTACTGCCGCCAGTTTGTGCTCGATACGGGTTTCCAGCTGTGGTCCCGGCAGATCCGGCCAGCGGTAGTGCAGGCCGCCTTCCGGCACTTCAAAGTCTTCAGGAATCTTAAAGTCTGGCAGCGCGTCGATCTGCACAGATGCCGCACTTTCCACAGTTTCGGAGATCGCCTTGAAACCTGCCCACATACCGCTGAAGCGGGACATGGCAAAACCCCACAGGCCAAATTCGAAGTATTCGGAAATGCTGGCCGGATTAATGGTTGGCATAAACCACGCCATAAAGGCCACGTCAGATTGGTGCGGCATACTGGAGGAAACACAACCGTGGTCATCACCGGCTACCACCAGCACCCCCCCATTCGGCGAGCTGCCGTAGGTGTTACCGTGTTTCAGCGCATCCGCGGCACGGTCCACACCCGGCCCCTTGCCGTACCAGATACCAAACACACCATCGACATTCTTGTCGCTGTCGGTTTCAACCTGCTGGGTACCGAGCACCATGGTTGCACCCAGCTCTTCGTTTATCGCGGGTACGAAGTCGATGTCGTGGTCTTTAAGGAGGTCTTTTGCCTGCCACAGGGCCTGGTCGTAACCACCCAACGGGGAGCCACGGTAGCCACTGATAAAGCCTGCAGTATTGAGATTGTTCTTACGGTCCAGCTGGCGCTGCATCATCGGCAGTCGCACCAATGCCTGGGTACCGGTCAGGAAGACACGACCGGTTTCACGTGTGTAGCGATCGTTCAGGGAGTAGTTGTCCAGAGAGCCTTGCTCCGGGCTCTGCACCTGGCTCTTGTCATGGCTCATGCCATATACCTCAGCAATGTGGTTCTTATTGTTATGTGGTCAACTGCCTGTAATTGATCTAGGTCAATTGCCTCAGGAATAGAGATAGTCTATGAGTTTTCGTGAGAAAGGTGCTTGCGAAATAGATATCAAATTCCTTGATTTAGGAAATAATCGAAACTTAAATACTATTTAAACGAAACAATATTTCATAATAACAACTAGCGATGAAGTTATGCCCGAAGAACTCGACCGTTATGACCGCCTGATTCTGAAGATCCTGCAGGAGGATGGACGCATCTCCAACCAACAACTGGCCGACCAGGTAGGCCTCTCCACCGCCGCCTGCTGGCGTCGTGTGAAGGCATTGGATGAACGTGGGATACTGAAAAAACACACCACACTGATCAGCCCGGAAGCGATGGGTTATGACCTGTGTGTGTTGATCATGGTCACACTGATTCGCCATCAGCAGGACCACACCAAAGAGTTTGAAGCGGCGGTAAAAGCGTGTCCGGAAGTATTACAATGCTATGCGGTGACTGGGGATGCAGATTACGTGCTGCGTGTGATTATCCCAAACATGGCAGCCTACGATACCTTTCTGAACGAAAACATCTTCACTCTACCCGGCGTAAATCAGGTGAAATCCAACTTTGCACTGCGCGAGGTAAAGTACGAGACGGCAATTCCGGTTGATACGGTTTAAAGTGAACAACGCAGTTAGCGGGAATTGAATCGCTCCTGGATCATCCGCAGCACTTCCGGATCGATACTCTCATGGAACGCGGACTGGGCAGTCGCCACGGTAATCGCCACGAAGATCCCCGTCAGCATAATCCCGAGGAATGCGATGATCACAGCCAAAACCCGTGACATCCGCTGCATTGGCCGGATGTCACCGCACCCGACAGTAAGCGCGGTAATGAACGACCAATAGAGTGCATCGAACCGCCCCCACTCCTCTATGCGGCCAACGATCTGCCCTACCAGCACGATCAACGAGCCAAGCATGAGTAAAAGCGGTGATGCGAGGTACACGCCCCACAAGAACAGCTGCACAAAGGTTATCGAAAACTCCATAAACTCAAGTGTAGCTGTTACAAACTGCTAAACCGCCTCGTCTATCAGCCAATTAACTCCGGCATAGCCCAAAGGCATCAGCACCTCTTTGTTGCTGCCATGCCATAAACCCTGTCACGCAGACCATGGCAACCCCTGCCAATGCCAGCACAAGGTACAGAAGCGCCAAAGAGCCTGTTAGATTCTGGATATAGCCCGCCGTCAGATTCCCTGCGCTGCCACCCAAGGCAGACGCCACCATTCCCAATCCACTGAGCTGCATCGTAGCGATCGGAGAATAACGCTGTGCCACCCAGGAAGAGACGATACCCCAGACAGGAAAATACATCAGACCATAACCGGCCCCAGCGACAAGCGCATATTCCACTGGGTCGTAAACGAAGGCGGCCAATCCAATCCCAAAGCCAAGGGACATTATCAACAGCGCGGTCGCATGCCCCTTGCGGTCAGCCAGCCATCCTGCGCTGATACCCGCAACCATTCCACTTACGCCCAACATGGTCCAAGTGGGGCCCGCCAGGGAATCTGATTGCCCCAGCTCATCCAGATAGGTGTTGAGCCAACTGCTAAATGAGATGCAAGACAACCCACTCAGGAAATAGATACGACAGCTTAAGAACGCCCGCCTTTCCGTCAGAAAGGCCCTAAGTAGTTGACGGGTCGAGAGCACTGTTGTTTCGGACTCCGACAGCGCGCAGTTTGGAGCAGAGGCCGATGCTATAGGTAGTGACCGCATCATCTGCACCGTCACTAAGGCCACTGCAGCACCTACACCTGCCACCATAATCCATGCACTTTGCCACCCCCAGACCGGTACCCACCAGATAAGGATCAATCCATTGATACCATACCCCCAAGCGGTGCCACTTCCGGCTGCGGCCAGAGACATAGCAGCTTTATCTCCTGCTACATGCTGACTGATCAACCCAACAATTCCGCTCCAACATACTGCCGCACTAAAGGCCAGCAGTGACAGAGCAACGATGAGCAGCAGCGGACTCGATGTGAAGGAGAGAAACAGCAGCAGAATAGAACTACCCGCCCCTGTTATCAGGATTAGCTTTTCAGGCGTGAAATGACGCCCCAGAAAGCCAACAGACAAGGCGCCCGACAGGTACGCAATCTGGGTGGCAATGCCAACAGCGGCCAAATGCCAGTGGGTCAGGCCGAGTGTATCGCGCATAAACGGGAACATGGCCGCAAACAGGAAAACACCAAACCCATGACTGAGCACCTGATTCGCACCCAATATAACGGTCATCTTCATCACTGCTGCCTCCACAAAATATACCGCGACACAATTACGGCAAGTAGGAAGCGCATTCTAGAATGCTTGACCGCATTCAATATATCTAATTATATTGACCTCTACTTTCAATAATATTGAATCCTAATGAAAGACCTTCCGATCACACTGCTCAGAACATTTGTCACCGTGGCACGCACGCTTAATCTGACAAATGCCGCTCAGCTACTACACAAAGCCCCTTCGACCATCAGCATGCAACTTAACCGGCTGGAGCAGTTGCTGGATGCGACGTTGTTGGAGCGAGGCCAATATGGTGTGAAGCTGACCGCAGCCGGGCGGCAACTGGAAAGCGACGCCCGCCAACTGATCAACCTCCATGACCAAATCGTTGGCAACTACCAGCACGGCACCATCAACGGTACAGTGCGTCTGGGCACCCACGATCAGTACGCAACGCGTGTGCTGACACCAATACTTGAAGCGTTTGTCCACTCTTACCCGGAAGCAAATCTGGAAGTCTTTAGCGACCATCGCCCTCAGCAACTTAAAAAAATGCTGGACGACGGCAAGCTGGATATCGCGCTGGTAGAGATGCCATTGCTCTCAGAAGGTGGAGAACGATTAACGCTGGATGAGCTGGTTTGGGTACGATCGCAGACCCACCCGGTGGAGCAGCGAGAGCCACTACCTCTGGCCGTATTTCCTGAGGGTTGCTACCACAGGGAATGCGCCCAGAGCACACTTAAGCAAGCAGAAATAAACTATCGCATCGCCTTTAGCACCCAAAGCCGCGCGGGTATTTTAACCGCGGTCAGGGCGGGTATTGGTGTGGGTGTCCTCCCTCGTTCAACCATCGAACAGGGCATCTCGATTATTGAGTCAGGCTTACCCGCTCTCCCCAAAACCAACACCACGCTTTTCGTTGCGGATCACGCAAATGAAGCAACTCTAAGGCTGTGCGATACAATACGGGAGGGCGCACGCAACGGCGTACTGCACTAACCAGAGTGCAGCCCTCGCAATCTTATACATTAAAGCCAACTAGATAATGGGCACACCAAACCGGCTCTGGACAAACGCCACCCGATCGTCGGGAATCAGAGCGAGCGACTCCAACGCAGTAATAGTTTTGAGTCTGCGCCTCAATCCTTGATGATTGGCGATCTGGATCGCCAGTCCTGGGCGTGCATTCAACTCCAGCAACATCGGCCCTTTGTGGGCATCCAAGACAATATCTACTCCAAGATAACCCAGCCCCGTCATTTCAAAACAACGGGCTGCCATATACAGCAGGTGATGCCAGTCCGGAATTTCAAGCTCCTCCAGGGCCGTACCGGTGTCTGGATGATGAGTTACTGGTCGGTCAAACTGAACAGCATGAGATGCGCGCCCTGTGGCGATATCAATCCCCACGCCTACCGCGCCCTGATGCAGATTCGCCTTACCGTCCGACGCAGCAGTGGAAAGTCGCATCATCGCCATGACCGGAAAGCCCTCGTATACAATGATACGAATGTCCGGAACACCCTCAAAACTAAAGCGAATAAACCGATCGTCAAAGTGGATCAAGTCTTCGATGATCGCCTTGTCCGGCTGACCGCCCAAAGAGAACAAACCCGCCAGGATGTTAGACGTGTGGCGCTGGATATCTGCCAAGGAGAGCGCCTGATTGTTTGGTTTAAAATACTGCTGATCATCGTGATCATGAATTACCAAAATCCCTTTGCCTCCACTCCCCTTCGACGGCTTTATGCAAAATGCCGCCTGATCATGCAGCAAAGTCTTAATACCATGAATTTCGTGCTGATATCGCACCACACCCAACAGTTTGGGGACATTTAAACCTGCGTTTATCGCCAACTCTTTGCTTTTAAGCTTGTCATCCACTAACGGGAACAAACTACGGTCATTATGAGCGCCGATGTATTCAATATTACGCCTGTTCATCCCCAGCACACCCATCTGGCGCAAGCGGCGCGGGGAAATCAGCCAGTTCATTTTTCCCTCTCCTGTCCCGCGCTGTTAAATGGGCTGAAGCGGATCAGCTCAATCGCGCGATAACCGGTGTAACTGCCCAGGAGCAACACAAAAGCCAGCA
>NZ_CAXRBQ010000054.1:0-6388 GCF_964228735.1 Pontibacterium sp.
GTTTGAACATTTCCAGATCGGCGCTTTTTACGATGAATCCATAACGCTGTAATGCCATCTTGTGCTCCACATATTTGTTTTTATTTGTATGTGGTTCATTAAAGACCTGTTACAGCGATTCGATTAGAGCCAGTACTTTTCGGATTTTAGAGCCAGCATGCTACTTTGGGACCAGTTTTCCGGTTCGAATCAGATACCACCATGATCAAAACACGAATAAAGAATTTCAGCTCAAAAAAGCAAAAGAAAACGCGCTCGGTCGCGAGCGCGTTTTTTCTACGGAAGGAGATTGGACTTAGAATGTGTAATCGATGATGAAACGGAGTTCATCAATATCACTGTAAGCATCCGCTTCGATATGGGCATATCGCACGCGGAAGCTCATATCAGTCAGAGCTCCGGTCTGTACGGTATAGGTCACATCAATGTTGGTTTCGACCTCATCCACCTCGATACTGCCGGAATCATACGTACCCTCTACATGACGTATCAGGCCTTTTAGTGCCGGAGAGAACTGGTAGTCGGCACGAAGCTGCCAGGAATCTTCGTCATCGCGGTTGAAGTCATTAAACTGAACGGAGTTCCAAACCTGCGGCAGGGTTTGGTCGCTGCCCCCCCCACGCAAAGTCATAAGCATCGTCGCCGCCGATGGTCTGATAGGAGACCAGCAGCTTCAGATTACCCATGGTGTAACGTGCAGCCAGGTTGGACATAGTGGAGTTGTAGTCCGGATCTGAATACAGGTTCCCCTCCGCTTCACCGTCGTAGTGATAGAAATCGATCAGCAAGCTGCGGGCATCCCCCAGATCATAGGTGTAGTTGGCATTCAGGTAGATCTGACGCTGATAGTCATCGGCATAGCCATAAGCAGCATGAACCCCCACGCCGTTATCAAACTTATAGCCACCACCGGCAATGATCACCTCGTAATCCTCTCCGCCTGAAGAGTATTCTTCGAAGGAGATATCGGAACGGGTTCTGGCTTCGTCGTTATACAGCGCGTAAAACTCGCCATTATCGTAGTCACCGCTGAGCATTACGATCTGGTGTGCACCGGGTGTTGAACGGATATCCGGGTCGTTCAGGAGCGGCAAGCCCATAATCACACGGCCAACACGTACTTTGGTGCCTTCGGTGATGCCGGCATCAAAAAATACCTGGCCGATTTTCGCTGAGTGTTCCGTTTCACCGTCACTGTTCACCCTGTTTACGTCGGCAGCGGCGTCGTTATTCCGACCGTCCAATTTAATGTTTGCCAGAGCAGTCAGGCCAAACTGGAAACGTTCACCAAACGTTGGTGACAGGTAATCCGCTCTAAACGCCTGCGCTGCCGCTACGCGGTCTTCAGGCCCTTCTCGGAAGTCACGATTGAAATAGAAAGTACGGGTACTGAGTGTCAGCTCAGGCTCACTCGCAGCCAGCACCACAGGTGCAGCCGTTACAGTTGCCATGATTACAGCAGTACTCAGCAGAGATCGGTGAAACTTAGCCATACGTAAACCCTTCCACTCTTAGAAGTTAAAGATTTATGCAGTCATGGCTTTCCGGTCAGAATCCAAGATGATTCAAGGCCGAAGAGGAGGACCCGAGATACCTGCGATCATGTACGACAAGATAGCCAATCCTTTCAAAGTGATGCGCTATCACTTCGACCTGTACTGACCGTCTGGAACGCTGTCTGCTCATGCTTTCGGGCGATGAACGGAAGTTCTTTGCGCTATGGCTCCAGAACACATTATCACTAGCATAGTTCAATATTTAGGAAATATAGCTCGCAAACGCCCTGTTTACGGGCAATCCGAGTAAAAAAGTAGGAAAAGCCCGCTCCTCCGGGGGGGAGGAGCGGTAAGTTCAGCATCATGCCGAATAGAGTTAACGCAGGGTTAAATGAACGGATTAAATCGTTGAGACGAAATCACTAGTACACATAATCTGAAGGTCTATTTGACCCTAGCCTTCTGCGGTTTGCGCCTGTACCACGGTAATGGCGATGACGTTTACCACATCGTTCGCAGAGCAACCTCGGGACAGGTCGTTCGCAGGTTTCTTCAAACCCTGCAGAATCGGACCAATTGCGTCTGCTTTACCAATTCGTTCAGCCAGCTTGTAACCGATGTTGCCCGCTTCAAGGTTCGGGAAGATCAGCACGTTCGCACGGCCCTGAGTCTGGGAAGACTCCACTTTACGCTCAGCAATCTCGGCTACTATCGCAGCGTCTAGCTGCACGTCGCCATCAATTGCCAAGTCTGGCATCTGCTCTTTTACGAGCGCAGTGGCTTCTACAACCTTATCAACCGCTGCATGCTTGGCACTGCCGCTGGTAGAGAAAGAAAGCATCGCTACTTTAGGCTCTTCATTCAGCAATGCTCGGGCACTGTTGGATGCAGACATTGCAATCTGCGCCAGCTGCTTGGAATCCGGATCGATTACCAGGCCACAGTCGGAGAAGATCACGCCGCCTTTCAGTTCGTGAAACGGTTCGCACAGCATCATCAGGAAGAAGCTGGAAACCATGGAGCTGTTTTCGCCCATTCCGATGATCTGGATGGCGGCACGTACGGTATCGCCGGTGGTGTACACCGCGCCACATACGGAGCCGTCAGCATCATCCAGGTGCACCATCATCTGTGCGTAGTGCAGTGGGTCGCGCATCAGCTCCACCGCTTTGCCCAGGGTCATACCCTTGGCTTCACGCAGGCGGTGCAGTTCAGCGGCGTAACGATCGATCTCGGCAGAATCAGTCGGATCGGTAACAGTGACACCGTCCAATGATACACCCTGCTCTGCTGCTTTCGCTGCGATAGCTGCTGCATTACCCAACAGAGTAATGCGGGAGATACCCCGTTCAGTCGCGGTTGCTGCTGCTTCGATAATGCGAGGATCTTCACCCTCAGCCAGTACGATATGACGCGGGTCATCACCGGCACGTTTAAAAATGTTATTGAGGGCCTTCATCCGAATACTCCTTGCTGTAGATTGAGAGGAGCCTCTGGTTAAACCACTCACCGTCCGTATGCAGAGAACGGGCGTGTAACACTGAACACAGGAACAGTGAGCGGTTTAACCAGAAGGTCCGCTTGTTGGTTGGCATCGTTAAGTGAAGAACCGGAGGCCGTGAGGCCTCCGGTTTGAACAGACTGTAAAAGCGTGGGCTTATACGTAGTCTTTGTATTTTTCCAGGTGACGTACTGGCTTGGACAGTGCGTCGCGGCGGAACGGATCGCCCAGCTCACGAGTACACATGATCTCGATTACAGTAGTCTTACGCTCTTCCATCTGCTTGCGGATAGCTTCCTGAAGTGCAGGACCTACGTCTTCCAGTTTGTCTACAGTTACACCTTCAGCGCCCATGGAGCGTGCGATGTCTGCGAAGCTTGGGTTTTCCAGCTCGCCTGCTACGAAACGACGGTTGTAGAAATCAACCTGGTTCTTCTTCTCAGCACCCCACTGACGGTTGTGGAATACGATAGAAGTTACAGGGATGTCTTCACGTACACAGGTCATGATTTCCATCATGGACATGCCCCACGCACCGTCACCCGCGTAAGAGATACCTGGGCGATCTGGAGCAGCAACTTTTGCACCGATCATAGTTGGCAGTGCGTAACCACAGTTACCGAAGGACATCGCTGCGAAGAAAGAACGTGGACGTTCGAAACGCAGGTAGCTGTTGGATACAGAGTTGATGTTACCGATATCGGTGGACACCATTACGTCTGCAGGCATTGCTTTTTCCAGCTCACGCAGAACCTGACGTGGGTGCAGGTAGTTGCCTTCTTCAGCAGCCTGCTCTTCGATCATCTCGCGAGAGTAATCGTCTTTCTCGTGGATCCACTCGTCCAGCTCAGCTTCCCAAGCAGCTTTTTCAGCAGCGATTTCTTCTGCGCGCTGATCACGGTTTTCCAGACACTTAGGAGATTTCTCAGCCAGCAGACGCATCAGTGCTTTAGCAGCTGCTTTTGCGTCACCGCAGATACCCACGTCAACTTTTTTAACCAGACCCAGCATCTTAGGATCGCAGTCAACCTGGATGATCTTCGCGTTTTTCGGCCAGTAATCGATACCGTGCTGAGGCAGAGTACCGAAAGGTCCCAGACGGGTACCCAGAGCCAGTACAACGTCAGCGCGCTGGATCAGTTTCATACCTGCTTTGGAACCCTGGTAACCCAGAGGACCACACCACATTGGGTGAGACGCTGGGAAGGAGTCGTTGTGCAGGTAGGAGTTTACAACTGGCATGCCCAGCTGATCGGAGATAGCGATCGCTTCTTCGTAAGCGTCACCCAGAACAACACCGCCACCGGAGATCATTACTGGGAATTCAGCGTTAGCCAGCAGCTCTGCAGCTTCAGCCAGAGCCTGCTCACCACCCGCGGAACGTTCGATGCGGATCGGCTCTGGGATTTCACAGTCGATGTCGCCGTAGAACAGGTCACGTGGGATGTTCAGCTGAGTTGGGCCGTTTTCCAGCATCGCGCGGTCGAAGCAGCGAGCAGTCAGTTCAGCCATACGGGTGTTGTTTACAACAGACACCTGGTACTTAGTGATGGTTTCGAAGAACGGCAGCTGCTGAGCTTCCTGGAAACCACCCAGACCCTGGGAGTTAGTACCGGTTTCAGGAGTGATACATACTACTGGGGAGTGCGCCCAGTAAGCTGCAGCAATTGCAGTTACGAAGTTGGTGATACCTGGGCCGTTCTGTGCGATACATACACCGTGACGACCGGAAACACGCGCATAACCGTCAGCCATGTGGCCAGCGCCCTGCTCATGCACTACAGGGATCAGACGAATACCAGCCGGGGTGAAGATATCCATCGCATCCATAAATGCAGAACCCATGATACCGAAACAATCGGTAACACCGTTCGCAACGAGGGTTTCTACCATCGCTTCACTAGGAGTCATACGAGCCATAATAGGAGTTCCTTAATGTTATTTTTATTGGCAGCAACCGAAGTCACTGCCGACAACGGTTGATGATTAAACGCTGTAAGGTGTGTACTCACGCCCTAAAGCAACGGCAACTTCTTCGTTTGTAATCTTGCCATCGTGAACATTGAGGCCATTCGCAAGGTGTGGGTCCCGACGAATCGCTTCCTGCCAGCCCAGATCAGCCAGCGCCACGATATACGGCAAGGTTGCATTGTTCAGTGCCAGAGTGGAGGTGCGGGCTACCGCACCTGGCATGTTGGCAACGCAGTAGTGAACGACGTCGTCAACAATGTAGGTTGGGTCCTGATGTGTGGTCGCACGGGAGGTTTCAAAACAACCGCCCTGATCGATTGCAACGTCTACAACAGCAGAACCTGGTTTCATACGGGAGACCATCTCTTTGGTCACCAGTTTTGGCGCGGCTGCGCCAGGAATCAGAACCCCACCGATCACCAGATCAGCAGAGAGCACATGCTCTTCCAGCGATGCTTTGCTGGAGTACACAGTGTTAATAGAAGTGCCAAACTCGGATACCAATCGGCGCAGCACGTCAACGGAGCGATCCAGAATCACAACGTTGGCGCCCATACCGATCGCCATGCGGGCAGCATTCGAGCCAACCACACCACCACCGATGATGGTTACTTTTGCCGGCTCTACGCCAGGCACACCGCCCAGCAGCATGCCACGACCGTGCTTGGATTTTTCCAGACAAGCAGCACCGGCCTGAATGGACATACGACCCGCTACTTCAGACATCGGTGCCAGCAGTGGCAGGCCGCCTTTATCAGACGTTACGGTTTCGTATGCGATGCAAGTAGCGCCGCTAGCCTGCAGGTCGTCGGTCTGATCTGGGTCTGGGGCAAGGTGGAGGTAAGTAAACAGCAGCTGACCTGGACGCAGCATTTTGCGCTCTACAGCCTGTGGCTCTTTAACTTTTACGATCATGTCTGCAGAAGCAAAGATCTCTTCTGCGGTGTCTGCGATGGTTGCGCCTGCTGCGCGGTAATCTTCGTCGCTGAAACCGATACCGGCACCGCCGTTCGCTTCAACAACAACCTGGTGACCACGGCTTGTCAGTTCCTGCACGCTGGCTGGAACCATACCGATGCGGTATTCGTGGTTCTTAATCTCTTTAGGTACACCAATCAACATATCTATCCACTCCCACTTTTTATTCTTTTGTTCTGAGTAGCAGACCGTGTTTAGCACCGGCCCTAGCGTTTTAGCGCGATTCCCGTGCTAACGTCTTGGTAAACAGATTAGGAGGGAGGCCTATTTCTCAGTAGGACCAGATTTGAGGTACGGTTTGAGCCAGGATGAAAAACTGGACCAAAGAGCATTTAATTCTTTATTTTTCAAAGACTTACAAAATGGAACCAAAACAAAAAAGCCACCTGATCCAGGTGGCTTTTGTTTAGCTATCAGTGGGTTAGATCACACCATCGAGTGG
>NZ_CAXRBQ010000055.1:0-53611 GCF_964228735.1 Pontibacterium sp.
TACGGCGGGAAAGGGATGAAAATTGAAAAGTATGTGGTACCATTTTGTAAACGGCTGATGGCTTGTGGGAATTGTATAGACACCAATAACCATAGGGCTTTCAGCCGTTTTCGTATATACCTTCATGAAAAATATGGGTTAGCTCTAACAGCAGCATAAAAACGGCACTGTTTTTCCATTGCTAACCACTAAAATTTAGTAAAAGCCATAGGCAAGTGGTGGGCAGTTTGGTGGGTAAACAGGCATTTTTGAACGGTTTCTTTTCGGTAAATCATTGAGTTTGTTAGGGTCTAGGCCGCTACTCAATGAGCAGATCCAGAATATCGAATAAGCGCGATTTGATTCAGAAAGAAGCCCTGCCTGTGCGGGGCTTTTTTGTATAATACCCCCTTTGCAACCTGTGGCATTGAAGCCCCGCGAACAATTGAGCAACGATATGAGCGATAAAGGTACTCTGTATGTAGTGTCGGCCCCATCCGGTGCCGGTAAAACCAGTCTGGTGAAGGCGCTGCTGGAGCGTGACAACCGCGTGCTGGTCTCTGTGTCCCACACCACCCGCGATATGCGTCCGGGCGAAGTGGATGGCAAGGACTACAACTTTGTCGATATGGATCAGTTCAACAGCATGATCGAAGCGGGTGCATTTTTGGAGCATGCCGAGGTGTTCACCAACAAGTACGGCACTTCGCAACTGTGGGTGGAAGACCAATTGGCACAGGGTAACGACGTGATCCTGGAGATCGACTGGCAGGGTGCCCAGCAGGTACGCCGTCTGATGCCGGATTGTCTGTCCATCTTTATCCTGCCGCCTTCGCAGGAAGAGCTGCGCCGTCGTCTGACTGGCCGAGGCACCGACAGCCAGGAGGTGATCGATCACCGCATGTCCCAGGCGGTGGGTGAGATGAGCCACTACGGCGAATACAACTATCTGATCATCAACGATGACTTCGACACCGCGCTGAACGAGCTGGCGTCCGTGTTCCTGAGCCGCCGCCTGGTGCAGGAGCGACAGGCGGAGAAACATCAGGAATTGCTGCAGAGCCTCTTGTCAGCCTAATATCTGAACAGTAGAATGCTCGGTCTTTCGAAAAACCCCTGACTAGAGGTTGAACATGGCTCGCGTAACCGTTGAAGATTGCCTGGATAATGTAGATAACCGCTTTGAGCTGGTGATGGTCGCTGCGAAACGCGCACGTCAGCTGGCTACCGGTGGTAAAGAACCAAAAGTTGAGTGGGAAAACGACAAGCCAACTGTTGTTGCTCTGCGCGAAATCGCGGAAGGCCACGTCGACAAAACTGTTCTGGACGAAGTTGAAGAAGACTAACTCTTCCCCAACTCCGCTTTATACGGCATCATTCCAACTATCGGACAAATAAGTGCTTTTTCAGCACTGACGGTAGTATTCTGGAGGGGTGATGCCGACCATCGACGCACTTTCTGAACGCTTAACTGAGTATCTGGATCAGCAACAGATCCAGCAGGTGCGTCGTGCCTATTTCTACGCTGAGCAGGCCCACGATGGCCAGCGCCGCAAAAGTGGCGAAGCTTACGTCACCCACCCCCTGGCAGCTGCCAGCATTCTAGCCACCATGCACCTCGACCATCAGAGCCTGATGGCGGCGATGCTGCACGATGTAATCGAAGATACCGAAGTGACCTACGAAGGGGTCCACTCCCAGTTTGGCGAGTCGGTGGCCGATATCGTGGACGGTGTGTCAAAGCTGACCCACCTTGAGTTCGAGACTAAGGCGGAAGCCCAGGCCAGCAACTTCCAGAAGATGGTGCTGGCGATGGCGGAGGATATCCGCGTTATCCTGGTGAAACTGGCCGACCGCCTGCATAACATGCGCACCTTGGGTGCCATGCGCCCGGATAAGCAGCGCCGCATCGCCAAGGAAACCCTGGATATCTACGCGCCGATCGCCGGCCGATTGGGGATGCGTGATCTGCAGGTGGAGCTGGAAGACCTGGCGTTTCAGGCGCATTACCCGATGCGTGCCAAGTACATTCGTCGTGCGGTGGTGCAGGCTCGTGGCCAGCGTAAGGACATCATCAGCTCCATCCAGGAGACGATCGAGCAGCGCCTGCGCCAGGAGGGCCTGAAAGGCACCGTCACCGGGCGTGAGAAACACCTCTACAGCATCTACAGCAAGATGAAATCCCAGAACAAGTCGTTCGCCGAGATCATGGACGTGTTTGCGTTCCGTGTGGTGACCGAGAGCGTAGATGACTGCTATCGCGTACTGGGTGCGGTACACAACCTCTACAAGCCGGTGCTCAACCGCTTTAAAGATTACATCGCCATCCCGAAATCCAATGGCTACCAGTCCCTGCACACCGACCTGTTCGGTGCCAAGAACATCACCATCGAGGTGCAGATCCGTACCAAAGAGATGGATGCGGTGGCGAGCCAGGGGGTGGCGGAGCACAGCCACTACAAGGTGTACGGTGATTCGGATAACTCCGACAGTGCTGTGGGTTCCTACAAGCGTGCCCGCAAGTGGGTACAGGGGCTGCTGGAGATGCAGCAGCGTGCCGGTAACTCCATGGAGTTTATCGAGAGCGTAAAAGAGGACCTGTTCCCCGACGAAGTTTACGTGTTCACGCCAAAAGGCCGCATTTTGGAGCTGCCAGCGGGTTCCACTGCTGTCGACTTTGCTTACGCCGTGCACACCGATATCGGTAACTCCTGCGTATCCTGCCGTATCGACCGCCGTCTGGCGCCGCTCTCCCAACGCCTGGAGAATGGCCAGACCGTCGAGATTATTACCACACCAAGTGCCCAGCCAAACATGGCCTGGCTGAACTTTGTGATGACCGGTAAGGCACGTACCGCCATCCGCCACTTCCTGAAGAACCAGCAGCGCCACGAGTCGATCGATCTGGGACGTCGCCTGCTGAATCAGTTCCTCAGCAAATACGGTTCCAATGCGGACGAGATTGATCAGGCCAAGTTGCTGGAACTGCTTGAAGAAGCGGAGTTCAAATCGATCGATGACCTGCTGGAAGATATCGGCATGGGCAATCGCCAGGCATACGTGGTGGCCCGCCGCTTACGTCCGGAATCCGAAGAAGAAGCGGGCGAACAACACGGCAGCCCGCTGTCGATCAAAGGTACCGAAGGCATGGTGTTGCAATACGCCAAGTGCTGCCGCCCGCTGCCAGGGGACGAGATCATCGGCCACATCAGTGCGGGTAAGGGGCTGGTGATCCACCGCACCGCCTGTCGCAATATCGGCCACCTGCGGGATGATCCGGGTAAGTGTATCTATCTGGAGTGGTTCGAAGGCCTGAAGGACGAGTTTGTGGCGGAGTTGACCTGTCAGGTGGAATCCCACCGTGGCATTATCGCCGAGCTGGCTACCGTGGCAACCTCAATGGGCGCCGACCTGCAGGAGATCGATATCGAAGATCACGAAGGCAAGTTGGCGAAGGTGCATATGGAACTGCTGGTTAAAGACCGTATCCACCTGGCGCGGGTGATGAAGAAGATCCGTGTACTGAAGACGGTTAACAAGATCGTCCGCCCTTAATCTCCCGCATAGAGAAAACGCAGGTAGCCAAAGCGACCTGCGCTTCCCGTCCTTATTCCCCTTTTGCACTACCTTCTCGGCGTTTATCTACGGCGCTGTGCCAGACACCGTTCTTATCCTTGCGCATACCGTGCAGGCCACTGTTCAGCTCGCGTACTTTTACAGTGTGTCCCATCGCTTCCAGTTCCGGTGCCAGCGCGGCGGCTTTGCTGTTTTCCTCCAGCTCGGTGGTGCTGTTGCGGTTGCTGATATGGGGCCAGTTTACGACCTCCTGTAGCGGCAGATCGTGGTTGAGGCTGACCAGCAGGCTCTGCGCCACATAGTTGATGATGCGGCTGCCACCCGGAGAGCCGATCGCGGCGATCAGTTTGTCATTCTGGTTAAACACCATAAACGGCGACATAGAGCTGCGTGGGCGTTTGCCGGCCTGTACCCGGTTGGCGATCAGTTCACCGTCCTTCTCGGCGACAAAGGAGAAGTCGGTCAGCTGGTTGTTGAGCAGGAAGCCACCCGCCATGAGGGTGGAGCCAAATGCCATCTCGATACTGGTGGTCATGGAGACCGCATTCCCCCACTTATCGACAACCACAAAGTGGCTGGTGGAGGGCAGTTCCGGTGACCGGTCGTCTTGACGATCCGGCGCGGCGTGTGGATTACCGGCGGTGGCTTTACCGCTGTCCATGGTTGGGTTGATCAGCTGGCGACGGCGCTGCAGGTAGGCTTCGTCCAGCAGGCCCTCAACCGGGACATCGACAAAGTCTGCATCGGCCAGATAACGGGCACGGTCGGCGTACGCCAGGCGGGAGGCTTGGGTGAAGAGGTGATTAAACTGCGCACCCTGCGGATCGAGTTCAGCCAGTGGCTGTTTCTCCAACAGTTTCAGGATCTGCAGCACGGTCACCCCGCCGGAGGTCGGTGGCGGGAAACCACACACTTTGTAACTGCGGTAGGGCAGGCAGATCGCATCGCGTTCCTGGGCGCGGTAGTCGGCCAGATCATCCAGGCTTAGGTGGCCAGGGTTGTCGTCGGCATCCTGTACCGAGTTGATGATCTGACGGGCCAGGGGACCAAGGTAGAAATAACCGGCGCCACTGCGGGCGATACCGGCCAGCGAATTGGCCAGGGCCGGGTTTTTCAGCAGGGTGCCAACCGGCAGTGGCTCACCTTCGGCGGTGAAGAAATACTTACGGGCTGCCGCATAGCGGTCCAAGCCTGGATTGATGCGGGACTTGATCAGTTGGTGCAGGCGAGGACCTACCTCAAAGCCCTTGCGAGCCTGTTTCACTGTATCGACGTAGAGCAGGTGCCATGGGGTTTTGCCGTGTTTGATATGCGCCAGTTCCAGCATCTTCAGCACCCCCGGCGTACCCACCGAGCGACCACCCACCAGGGCGTCGTACCAGTTCATCGGGTCGCCGTCGGGTTTGATAAACAGGTTCTCGTCGGCGGTGGCCGGCGCGGTCTCGCGGCCGTCGTAGGCGTTCAGCTGTTTGTTTTCGTTATCCCAGTAGAGCATGAACGCGCCACCACCGATACCGGAGGACTGGGGTTCGACCAGGGTCAGCATCGCCTGGATTGCCACAGCGGCGTCGGCTGCGCTGCCGCCATTCTTGAGAATCTTATAGCCGACTTCGGTCGCCAGAGGGTGCGCAGTGACGGCCATAAACTGTTGCGCCTGAATCGCCTCACTGTGTTGTTCACCGGTGGCCGATTCCGGTGCCAGGTCCTCGTTTACCGCCCAGGCCGAGGAGGAAACAAACAAAAAGCAGAAAAAGAGCAAACGGATCATGATTCCCTCCTGGAAACGGGTAAAAAAACGCAGCATACGTTGCTGAAAGCTATGTATTTACGGTAGGTTAGGCGTTAACGAACACTTTGTCATATATAGATCGGGAATCCTGTTCTCCCGGTACTCGTAGCTCTATCTGGCGAGGAATAGCCGGATGGATTACAAGACATAAATCCTAGCTGGAGATAAAACATTGTCTTTAGGCGTTCAAGCGGCACCGGCAGGGCAAGACGGCAGTCTGGCGCGTCTGGTGCTGATGCATGATAAGGAAGGCAAGGTTCTGGCGCTGTTGCCGGCCACAACCCTGCTTAATCTGGCCAATGTCTGGAAACTGACGGGACGTCAGCTGCAACCGGTTAAGGGAGCAGATGCAGAGCGTTTCTTCGGCCAGGAAGCGGTGCAGACCGCCAATGGTTTCCGTAAGCTGGCCCAGCTGCCGTTGCTGGTGGATGAGGGCTGTCTGCAGTATCCAGCCCTTCAGGTGAATGAGCCGTTCTCCTCTACTCAGTGGGATGTGAGTGCCGATCTACTGAAAGATGCGCAGCACGGTAAGCTGGCCACTGCACCCGCCGAGATTGCGCTGCAGGCACCCCAGGGCGACGATGAAGAGGTGATTACCAGTGCGGTGAAGAAGTTCACCAAGCTGCGTATCCAGCAGCGCCTGGAGGATACCCTCGGCCTGCCATCCATGTCGCCAACCACCCAGAAGATTCTGATGCTGCGCTCCGATCCGGATGCCGAAATTGAGGATCTGGTGGAGGTGGTGCGTGTCGATCCAAGCCTGTCGGCTCAGGTGATGAGCTGGGCGGCATCGCCGTACTATGCGGCACCGGGTGAAGTCAGCTCCATTGAGGACGCGGTCTCCCGTGTGCTGGGTTTTGAGCTGGTGGTAAACATGGCATTGGGTACTGCCATGGGTCAGATGCTGAACGTACCGGCCAACGGTCCACGCGGTGGTACTCCATACTGGCTGCAGGCGGTGTACTGTGCGACGCTGTCTGAAAAACTGTGTAAGCAGATCCCGCTGGAAAAACGCCCGAAACCGGGGCTGGCTTACCTGAGTGGCCTGCTGCATAACTTCGGTTACCTGCTGTTGGCGCACCTGTTCCCGCCACAGTTTGCACTGCTGTCACGTTACATCGAGGCGAACCCGCATTTCAGCCTGGAGGCGATCGAGCAGCAGGTGATCAACGTCACCCGTGAACAGATCGGCGGTTGGTTGCTGTCCAGCTGGGCGTTGCCAGCCGAGGTGTGTGATGCGATCCGCTACCAGAACCAGCTGGAGCATGCGGGTGATAACGCGGCGTATGTGAAGCTGCTGTATGTAGCGAACCGTCTGCTGCGTCAGCAGGGGCTGAGTGATGGACCGCTGGAGGATGTCTCTGATGAGCTGTTGGCTGATCTGGGACTGAGTCGTAAGGTGGCCAATGACACGCTGAAAGAGCTGTTGAACGACGACGCGGCGATCCGCGAACTGACTAAACTACTTGAAGGTGGTCGGAGCTGATTGCACCGGCCACCGCCCTCCGCTTCATCCCTCGTTGATTTAGAGATAAAACCTCAGGCGGCAATCGGACTGCTGCTTGTTTAGGGCCTTTTAACACTCATTGATTAGTTACTGCTGGAGGTCATTTTTATCTCCGGCCAGGCGAAATGAGTGAATTTTAGTTGTTCTAAATAAGCGAATTTCAACGCAGCAGGAGATGAAAATGGCCCCAGCCCTTCGGGTTGAGGCTAAAAAAGCATCCCTCGGTGTTGCTCGTCACTTATTTGGAGTAACCAAACTACGTTCCTCGCGCCTTGATGGCTGCTTTTTTAGTCACAACAGTGACAATTCAATGAGTATTAACAGGCCCTAGCCGTTGAGTTCTGCTTCCAGCATTTCCAGCGCTTCCTGCTGTTCCATCCACTGCTCCTCGGTCTCTTCCGCGTTGCGCTTTAGATCCGCCTGTTGCTGCAGTAGGGTTTTCAGCTCGTCCTTGCGGCTGTCTTCGTAGATCGCAGGGTCGGCCAGTGCGGTCTCTACCTCGGCCAGTTCGCTCTGGTACTTGTCCAGAGCCTGCTCCAGCTTCTCCAACTGCTTCTTCAGCGGGCTGAGCTTCTTGCGCTTCTCCGCCTCCAGGCGTTTCTGCTCTTTCTTCTCGGCAGCGCTGAGGGAGCGGTTCTCGCGCTCGACTACTGGTTCGTTGCTCTGCTGCTGACGTTTGTTCTCGGTCAACCAGCGTTGGTAGTCGTCCAGGTCGCCCTTGAATTCGGTCACCACGCCATCGGCGACCAACAGGAACTCGTCAACAGTGTTGCGCAGCAGGTGGCGGTCGTGGGACACCAGGATCAGGGCGCCGTTGAAGGTTTGCAGCGCCAGGGTCAGGGCGTGACGGACTTCCAGGTCCAGGTGGTTGGTCGGTTCGTCCATCAGCAGCAGGTTGGGTTTCTGCCAAGCGATCAGGGCCAGTGCTACACGCGCCTTTTCACCGCCGGAGAAACGTTTCACCGGCTCCAGGGCATCATCGCCCAGAAAACCAAACGAGCCGAGGAAGTCACGGATCTCCTGGTCGGAGGCGTTTGGCGAATTACGCTTGATGTGCAGCAGCGGGGAGGCTTCCAGATCCAGTGCTTCCAGCTGGTGCTGGGCGAAGTAACCGATCTTCAGATGCTCTCCGGTCTGGGTATCACCGCTCACGAGCTTGATGTCACCCACCAGGGTTTTGATCAGGGTGGATTTACCGGCCCCGTTTGGACCGAGCAGGCCGATACGAGCCCCCGGCTGCAATGTCAGACCCACATTGTTGAGGATCACCTTATCGCTGTAGCCACACTGTGCTTCGCGCAGCCCCATCAGGGGGTGGGAGATCTTGTCGGATTCGCGGAAGCTGAAGTTAAACGGGCTGTCCACGTGGGCCGGGGCGATCTTTTCCATCCGCTCCAGCTCTTTGATACGGCTTTGTGCCTGCTTGGCCTTGGTGGCCTTGGCGCGGAAGCGACGGACGAAGTCCTCAATCTCGTGGATACGGGCTTGTTGCTTCTCAAACGCCGCCTGCTGCTGGGCCAGCTTGCTGGCACGCAGGACTTCGAACTGGCTGTAGTTGCCCTTGTACAGCTCCAGTTTCTGGTTGTAGAGGTGGGCGATATGACCCACCACGTTATCCAGGAAGTCGCGGTCGTGGGAGATTAGGATGATCGAGCCCTGATACTGGCGCAGCCACTGTTCCAGCCAGATGGTGGCGTCCAGATCCAAGTGGTTGGTCGGTTCGTCCAGCAACAGCAGATCGGAGCGGCACATCAATGCTTGGGCCAGATTCAGGCGGATACGCCAGCCACCGGAGAAGTCCTTCACGGAACGCTGGGCATCGCCGGTGCTGAAACCCAGACCGGCGAGCAACTGGTAGGCGCGGGATTCGGCGGTGTAACCCTCCAGGGTTTCCAGTTCGGCGTGCAGCTCAGCGATGCGGTGGTTGTCGTGTTCCGCTTCCGCTTTGGCCAGCGCCTGCTGAACGCGGCGCAGTTCCGGGTCACCGTCCAGCACGTATTCCAGCGCGCTGCGGTCGGTGGCGGAGACCTCCTGGGCCATATGGGCGATACGCAGCTGGCCGGGCAGGTACAGGTCACCTTTGTCGGCGTGCAGTTCGCCCAGCAGCAGTTTAAACAGGGAGGACTTGCCAACGCCGTTGGCGCCGATCAGGCCGACCTTCCAGCCGCTGTGGATAGTAAGAGTGGCATCCTCTAGCAGAAACTGAGTGCCGCGGTGTAAGCTGATGTCTTGTAACTGGATCATGGGCGCGGATTGTAGCATAGCAATGAAACTCGAAAACGCTCTTTGGCACTATGCCTTGCGGCTTTATCGCCAGGATGGGGTGGAGCAGGCCTGTCTGACCCTGCAAGCGGCGGGACTCAGCATTAACCGGCTGTTGCTCTGTTGCTGGCTGGGACAGGAAGCGGGTCGTAAGTTGGCACTGGATCAACTGGAAGCAGCCACAACCTGGCAGACCGATATCACCCACCCGATGCGAGCCCTGCGCTATGCGGTGCGTCCCCACAAACAGCAAGATGACAGCTATCAGGCTGTGTACGCGGCGATGCGCAAAGCGGAGTTGGCCTGCGAGCAAGTGGAGCTTGCCTTGATGTGTGACGCTGCCGAAACCATGGAGCAGGCCGAGACCGGTGTGGATCTGTTGCTGGAAAACCTTGCCTGCTACCTGAATGCTTGTACACTGAAGCAGACGATCCCGACGCTGGATGCACTGGAAACGGTGCTCCGGACGGTATATCCGGCGCTACCGGAAAACTGGAAGACGGGACTGCCACTGCATTGAGGCAACAAGGGCGTATGGCGTGTAGGGAATTGAACTTTTCAGTGCCTGACCCCACTAACCATCCATGTGGAAAACACAATAAGGATACAATGATGAAAAAAACTTGGCTGGCTGCCGCGCTTGCGACAGCGCTAACTGCGCCTTCGGCGTTTGCATTTGAACTGACGACCGAACAGCAGAAACTGAGCTACAGCCTGGGCCTGATTGTTGGTGGACAGCTGAAACAGGACGTTCAGGACGTGGATCTGGAAGCGTTCCAGGAGGGCGTTCAGACGATCTATAAGGATGGTGAGCCACTGCTGACGCCGGAACAGGTGAATCAGGTGATGCAGGCGTTCCAGCAGCGCAAGATGGAAGAGCAGCGTCAGGCCATTGCCAAACTGGCCCAGGAAAACCTGGAAAAAGGCCAGGCCTACATGGCTGAGAACGGCAAAAAAGACGGTGTGACCACCACCGAATCCGGTCTGCAGTACCAGCAGCTGCAAGCAGGTAACGGTAAGAAGCCAGCGGCGACTGACAACGTGGAAGTGCACTACCGTGGCACATTGGTTGACGGTACCGAGTTTGACAGCTCCTACGCCCGTGGCGAGCCGGTAACCTTCCCACTGAACGGCGTGATCCCTGGCTGGACCGAAGGTGTACAGCTGATGGACGAAGGCAGTAAAGCACGTCTGGTGATCCCATCCGAACTGGCTTACGGCCCGGGTGGCATGGGCAACGCAATCGGCCCTAACGAAACACTGGTATTCGAGATCGAACTGCTGAAGATCCTGCCTGCAACTGAAGCTGCGGCTCAGTAAGCACGCACCACAAATACAAAAAAGGCCGCGTTCCGAAAGGTTCGCGGCCTTTTTGTTGTCTGTTATCTGAAAGGGCTTAACGCAGCACGTTCATGATGCCGTTGGATGCCAGCGCGTAGTACTGACCCGCGCCAAAGCCAACCGCATAGACACCGGCGTGAACCGGACCGTACGGATCACGGTGGTGGATTCGCCAGGCTTTCAGCTCCTTACCGGTGCGTACGTCCCACAATTGCACAAGGCCAGCCGCGGTGCCGGTGAGCAGGCGGTCGCTGTTTTTGGAGAAGCGGGCGCTGAGGTAGCTGACACGCTTGCGGAAGAAATCCGCCGAGGTACTGAGGGAGTGTTTCACCTGGCCGGTGTTGGCGTTCCAGATCACCGCCTTATCCAGGCTGCCGGAGCTGAAGGCCCACTGACCGTTGGGAGAGATCGCCACCGTGTCGACCACGTTGCCAAACTCCAGCTCTTGCAGAAGCTCACCGCTTTCCACGTTCCAGAGCTTGGCTTTATAGGCGTCGGAGCCAGTAATGGCCAGTTGTGCATCCGGGCTGAGATCAACACTGCGCACACGGCCGTCGTGACGGAAGACGCGGCGCTCGCCGCCATTCTTGGCGTCAAAATAGACCGCGGTATGGTTGGCCAGACCCAACAGCGCGAAATCGCCGTTCGGCGAGAGATCCATCTGCAGGATCTCGGCCGGGGAGCTCCAGAAGCCCGCCGGTTGGCCGTTGTTGACGTTCCACAGCACCAGGTCCTGCTGGTTGGCGGTGGCGGCGTAGGTTTCATCCGGGGAGATCGCCGTCGCTGCGATCAGGCTAAATTCCTTCGCCTTGTGGTTCCAGTTGTACTCGCGGGCGTGCTTACGCAGATCCCACAGGCTGCCGCCGTGGTTAAAAGAACCCAGCGTCGCGAAGTTTCCCGACTCCGAGATAGCCGCAGAGTACGCACCTGTAACCGCGTACTCTTTCCAATCCGCGGGTGGACTGCCGGTGTTGCAGCCCGAGAGTATCAGGGCAAGCGAAATGCCCGTCAGAACACGGTGCGCGTTGCGCATCAGTACCGCCTTGTAGATCTGATGTTATTCGGTTTCGGCAACCAGAGCGGAGTGTGACGTGTGCAGCACTTCGATCATCTGGTCTTCCAGTTCAAATCGTTCTTCCAGCAGCTCGCCCAGGCTGGACAGGTCGTTGGCCATCTCTTTCACGACACGTACGCTAAACAGCTCGGTGGTTGCATAGGTATCGTTGAAGTCCAGAGCGGCGTCGGTGCTGAGCTGGATGCGTGGAAACAGTTTCTGGGCCTCTTCAACACTGCCATCGTTGAACTCGCTGCCTTCGCGTAGCAACTGTTCATACACTTCGAAGTGCCCAGAGGAGAGATAATCGACGAGGAGTTCACAGAATTTCTCTACCTGCTCACTCAGACCGTTTTCAACCGGTGTTTCCGGCAGGTGTACAAATGCGCTGATCAGTTGCTGGCGCTCTTCCAACCAGTGATCAATGATGTCGCTGACACCACCCCAACGTTCTTTGGCGTTGCGGCATTTTTCCAACATCGTGCGCCTCCTTTACATTATTTTGTCTGGCAGAGACTCAATAATATGCCCAACAGGAACAGCGGTGCAACATAGCGATAACCGGTTAGAGCGGGTTATACTGGAGCACAACTGCCGAGCTGACTGAACCGATAGCGGGGAGAACGATTTTGAAACATATTTTTTTGGCGTTGGTGCTGGGGTTATTCATGCAAACTGCCTGGGCGGCAGATGAAGAAACATCAGAGAACTACGTAAACTACATCGAACTGAAACCGTTCCTGACCAACTTTGGTGAGCCGGGTAAGGTTAGCTTTGTGAAGTGTGAGATCACCATTCAGGTCTCAACACCGGCAGCACACCATGCGGTGAACTTCCATATGCCGCAGATCCGCAACGACATTGTGTTCCTGCTCAGTGACCAGACCGAGGCGGAGATGAATTCCATTGAAGCGCAGTCGGTGCTGGCACAGAAAGCGTTGAAACTGGTGCAGAACATTCTGGTTGAGGAGGAGGGTGAAGCCTTCGTGACCGACCTGTTCTTTACCAGCTTTATCACCCAGTAAACGGGACAGCAAAATTAAAAAGGCCTCCAGATGGAGGCCTTTTTTGTGTCTGTTGTGTAGGCGCTGGGATTATCCCGCCAGGTATTCTGCCAGGAACTGATCGAAGTCCTGGTTATCACGCGCTTCGATCTCGGCCTGCTCCTGCAGGGATTCCTCCGCCTGACGCTGCAGGTAGCTGCCGGCAGCGTCGCTCAGCTTGTGCTGCAGCAGGGTTTCACGGTGCGCGGCGCTCTGCTGCAGGACAAACTGCTCATAACTGAGCTTGTCATCCTGCAGAGCTTTCAGAACCTGGGCAGATGGTGTCAGTGATGGGTCGTCCAGCTTGCTGCGCTGTGCGCTCAAGCTGTCGCTGTAGCGGCTGGAGCCATCCACCTGATCCATCATGTCGGCGGTCAGCTGGATCTTATCCAGCAGTTCGTGTCCCCAGCGGGTCAGTTCGATCTCGTCGTCCTTACGCTGCAGCACCAGGCCCGGCTCACGACCACGGGTTACCACCAGGTCGTGGTTGGCGTGGATGCGCTCGCATTCACAATTGCTGATCTCGGAATCATCCGCCAGCAGGCAGGTGATCAGGAACAGGTCGATAAAGTCGGCCTGGGTCTGATCGATACCCAGCGGCAGGAACGGGTTGATATCGGTGTTGCGCACCTCGATGTACTCCACGCCGCGCTCGCGCAAGGCGTGCAGTGGCTTCTCGCCGGAGTGGGTCACACGTTTCGGACGGATGTCGCTGTAGTATTCGTTCTCGATCTGCAGGATGTTGGTGTTCAGCTGGCGGTATGCGCCATCCACCTTCACGCCGATCTTCTCGTACGCACCGTACGGGGTGTTGATCGCCTGATGCAGCGAGTCGGCGTAGGTCGCCAGATGGTTGAAGCAGATGTTCAGGGAGGCCTGTGCCTTGTTGGAGTAACCCAGGTCGCTCATACGCAGGGAGGTGGCGTACGGCAGGTAGAGGGTATCGTCGTCCAGCGATTCCAGTGCGTGGGGCTTGTCCTTCATGAAAGTCTTGGACAGGGCCGGGGAGGCACCAAACAGGTACAACAGCAACCAGGAGTAGCGACGGAAGTTACGGATCAGGGTGAAGTATTGCGCCGAACGGAAGTCCTGTACGCGGTCCTGGTTTTCACAGAACGCCTGGTACTCCGGCCACAGCGCCTCCGGCAGGGAGAAGTTGTAGTGGATACCGGCGATGGTCTGCATCATCTTGCCGTAACGGAAGTTCAGGCCTTCACGGTAGACCGATTTCAGCGTGCCGACGTTGGAACTGCCGTAGCGCGCGACCGGGATCGCACTCTCGTCCGGCAGGTGGCATGGCATGCTGGCAGACCAGATCAGCTCGCCGTTCATGTTGGCGTAGGTGAACTGGTGCAGGTCGGCCAGGAAGGTCAGCGCGTCACCGCTCTGCTTGAACACCGGGGTGATGAACTCCAGCAGGGCTTCCGAGTAGTCGGTGGTGATGTGGCTGTGCGTCAGTGCTGAGCCCAGCGCCGTCGGGTGGTCGGTCTCCGCTAGCTGGCCCTGCAGATCAACACGCAGGCCCTCTTTCTCGATGCCGTGGAGAATTCCTTTCAGCAGTGGTGCATGGCCCTGATTTTTCAGCCATTCCAGCTTCTGTTCAAATGCTGCAGCCAAGGTGCTGTCCTTCCGTCAAAAGTGTAAAAAGGTTGCCCATTATAGATGAGCTGTTCGTAAAATGCCGTAGCGAAACAGTCTGTTTGTCGCTTTGTGACAATTCCGCTTCACAGCGAAGCAACTCAGAAATCCAGTCCGCACGGCGCTTTCGGATTTATAGCTAGGTATTTAAGCTTTCCAGCCTGCCGCACGGAATTTGTCCGCCAGGCTGCCTTGTGGGCTGCTCTTTTCTGCCCGATTCGCTTTCTGCGGTTTCTTAACCTTATTTGGCGCCGTTGGTGCCGCTTCATCCTTCATCGACAGCCCGATCCGCTTGCGGGCGATATCCACTTCGACCACCCGTACCTGCACGATATCCCCGGCTTTAACCAACTCGTGCGGGTCCTTAACAAAACGGTTGGCCAGTTGTGAGATGTGCACCAGACCGTCCTGGTGCACACCAATATCTACAAAAGCACCGAAGTTGGTGACGTTGGTGATCACACCTTCGAGCTTCATGCCCGGTTCCAGGTCGTTCAGGGTTTCCACTCCTTCGCTGAACTGCGCGGTGCGGAACTCCGGGCGAGGGTCGCGGCCCGGTTTCTCCAGCTCCTGCAGCACATCCTTCACCGTGTATTCACCGAACTGCTCCGAGACAAACTGTTGCGGGTTGAGCGACGCCAACTGTTCGCTGTTGCCGATCAGCGTATCCTGTTTGCAGTTTAGAACGCTGGCGATCTGTTTCACCAGGGTATAGGCCTCCGGGTGCACCGCGGAGTTGTCCAGCGGGTTGTCGCCTTCGCGGATACGCAGGAAACCCGCGCACTGTTCAAAGGCTTTGGGCCCCAGACGGGCAACCTTCTTCAGCTGGCTGCGGTTGTTAAAGCGACCCTGTTCGTCGCGGTAGGCAACGATGTTGCGCGCCGTGGTGGCATTCAGACCGGCCACTTGGGTGAGCAGCTCCACCGAGGCGGTGTTGATGTCCACACCCACGCTGTTTACACAGTCTTCCACGACCGCATCCAGCTGTTGCCCCAGCTGGTTCTGATCCACATCGTGCTGGTACTGGCCGACACCAATTGCCTTGGGTTCAATTTTCACCAGCTCGGCGAGCGGGTCCTGCAGGCGGCGGGCGATGGAGACCGCGCCACGGATGGTCACATCCAGGTCCGGAAACTCCTTGGCGGCCTGCTCGGAGGCTGAATAGATCGAGGCACCCGCTTCGTTGACCATCACCGCGGTCAGGTCCAGCACCGGGTGCTTGCTGATCAGCTCCTTCGCGAGCTGCTCTGTTTCACGGGAAGCGGTGCCGTTGCCGATGCTGATCAGCTCGGCATTGTGTTTCTGCGCCAGTTTGGCGAGCGTGGCCAGCGACTGATCCCATTGGTTTTTCGGTGCGTGTGGATAGATGGCGCAGTGCTCCAGCAGTTTACCGGTGCTGTCGACTACCGCCACTTTGACGCCGGTACGCAAACCCGGATCGAGGCCGATGGTGGCGCGTGGGCCCGCCGGGGCGGCCAGCAGCAGATCGTGCAAATTACGGCCGAAGACGCGGATCGCCTCCGCTTCGGCCTGTTCACGCAGGCGCTTGAGCAGGTCGTTTTCCAGTGAGGACTGCAGTTTCTGTTTCCAGCACTGGTTGATGGTTTCGCTTAGCCAAAGGCCAGCACTGTTCTGGCCTGGATTGAGCTGGTGGGCGCGGCGGATCTGCTCGGCCGGGTACTGGCTGTCACCATCCTCCAACGCCAGCTGCAGGCGCAGAATACCTTCGTTGCTGCCGCGCATCAGTGCCAGCGCGCGGTGGGATGGCACCTTGCGGATTCCTTCGCTGTACTTAAAATAGTCGCGGAACTTAGCGCCCTCCTGCTCCTTGCCCTTTACCAGCTTGCTGCGCAGAACACCTTGCTGCCAGAACCATTCACGCAGTTTGCCCACCAGGATGGCCTGTTCGGCGAACTGCTCGATCAGGATATTGCGGGCGCCGTCCAGCGCCTGCTCGGCGGTTTCTATCCCCTTGCTGGTATCGACAAAGGGTGCTGCCAGGCTTTGCGGGCTGTTGTTACTGCCCTTGAGCAGTTGTTGTGCCAGTGGTTCAAGACCGGCTTCACGCGCTTTCTGCGCCTTAGTGCGGCGTTTGGGGCGGTAGGGCAGGTAGAGGTCTTCCAGGGTACTTTTGCTGTCACATGCCTGGATCTGCTTCTCCAGGGTATCGCTCAGCTTGCCCTGTTCGCGGATGCTGCCAAGGATCGTCTGTTTGCGGTCGTTCAACTCGCGCAGGTAACCCAAGCGCTGGGACAGCTGGCGTAGCTGGCCGTCGTCGAGGGCGCCGGTGACCTCCTTACGGTAACGGGCGATAAAGGGCACAGTGGCGCCTTCCTCGAGCAGTTTGATGGTGGCTGCCACCTGCTGTGGGCGGACCTGGAGTTCTTGGGCGATCAATTGAGCGACTTGCATGGGGGATCTCGTAGCGGAAAACAGAGGGTACGGAGCGGAGAGACACCCACGCAGCAGTTGCTGCGTGGGTGATGCGGATCAGGAAACCTTCAGCACCTGCATGGAGTTGGTGCCGCCGTCCTGGCCCAGCTGGGCGCCGCGGGTCAGGATTACCAGATCACCCGGCTGCAGCTGGCCTTTGGCTTTCAGGCCTTCCAGAATTTCGTGGTTCAGCTGGTCTTCGCTCACCGCCGTGGCGTCAAAGAACATCGGATCCACACCGCGGTACAGGGCCATACGGCGCAGAGTACGGTCGTTGCGGGTCAGCGCGTAGATCGGCAGGCCGGAACGGATACGGGACATCCACAGCGGGGTGGAGCCGGATTCGGTCAGGCAGATGATCGCCTTCGCGCCCACCAGGTGGTTGGCGGTGTACATGGCAGAGCGGGCGATGGTTTCGTCGAAACGCTCACAACGCTGGGTGATGCCGGTCGGTGCCGGACGGGACAGCTGGTGCTTCTCCGCGCCCTGGCAGATCTGGGTCATCGCCTTCACCACCTCGATCGGGTTGTTGCCCGCCGCGGTTTCCGCCGACAGCATCACCGCATCGGTACCGTCCAGGATGGCGTTAGCCACGTCGAACACCTCGGCACGGGTTGGCATCGGGTTTTCGATCATGGTTTCCATCATCTGGGTGGCGGTGATTACTACGCGGTTCAGTTCGCGGGCACGCTGGATGATGTGTTTCTGCACGCCGATCAGCTCGGCATCACCGATCTCCACACCCAGGTCACCACGGGCCACCATCACGCCGTCGCAGGCGAGGATAATGTCGTCCAGTGCTTCAGTGCTGGCCACAGTTTCGGCACGTTCTACCTTGGCGATGATCTCTGCCTTGGAACCGGCTGCATCCAGCAGTTCGCGCGCTTCGCGCAGGTCGGCGCTGGAACGCGGGAAGGATACGGCCACGTAGTCCATGCCGATCTCGGCCGCGACTTTGATATCACGTTTGTCCTTGTCGGTCAGGGCTGCTGCAGAAAGGCCGCCACCCTGACGGTTGATGCCCTTGTTGTTGGACAGTGGGCCACCGATCAGCACCTTGGTGTCGACGCGGCTGCCTTCAATACCGGTTACTTCCAGCTGCACACGGCCGTCGTCCAACAGCAGAACGTCACCGGTTTCGCAATCTTGCGGCAGCTGTTTGTAGTCGATACCCACCTGGGCCTGGTCACCGGCGTTGGTATCCAGTGCGGCATCCAGGGCGAAACTGTCACCGGCGCTGAGCTGGATCTTGTCGTTCTGGAAACGGGCGATACGGATCTTGGGGCCCTGCAGGTCGCCGAGGATGGCAACTGGCAAGCCAAGGCTGCGTGAGCACTCGCGCACGGCCTGAGCACGGTTACGGTGATCGTCGGCGCTGCCGTGGGAGAAGTTCAGGCGCACAGTGTTGACACCGTTACGCAGCAGCTCCAGCAGGACACCGGGTTTATCCGTCGCCGGACCAAGGGTAGCTACAATTTTGGTACGTTTAAGCATTAGGCTCACTCGCTAATAGATGACTGTAGAGGAAGGTACGAACAAGTCCTGTAGGCACTCTGGCTTTCGGGAAGGTTCACAATCAAGAAAGCGCTTTGCAGGAATGTTGAAACCTTGCAAAAAGCGCTGACACCGAGTGTGGATCTTCCCGAAAGCCCCGAAGGGCAAGCCCTTAAGCCTGCATCTGCCGTGTTGCAGTTCTTGTTAAGGACTAAGGCCATTAACGGCAAACTGCGCCTCGCATCTGCAGGCTTAAGGACTTGCAGAGCACTAACAGGACTTATTCGCACCTTCCTTTGGCCGGTTATCCGGTCTTATTGTTGGCAGCACGAAGCCGCGTGCGTTGCTGAGGCTCATCAATAGGGAACAACATAGGGCTCCGCACCCAGTATTTCAAGTTCTTGCCGTTCCGCGCATAATAAGAAGCGTCTGTGACAGACAAATATTCCCCGCGCCGGTTTACGGCTGGTTACCTTATGTGCCTGCGTTGTGCAGGCGGCATCGTATAATGAAAAGGTCATGATTAGCTTAGGCTCCCTTATCCAGCCCTGGCGCAAACACCGGATTCTGGTTTCGGTGATGGCGATCATCGCCTACGCGCTGATTACCGGTCAGACCGCGTCGCTGAGCCGCAGTCAGGGGATGGATGCGCTGCAAAGCCGCGCGCATGCCGACCTCAACCGTTACATCCTCAGTTTGCAGCAGAAGCTGGATCGCTATAACAAACTGCCCAGCCTGCTCTCCACCCACTCCCTGTTGCACGATGCCCTGAAAAATCCCGATAGCGCCGCTGCACGCAGCGCGGCCAATGTGTATCTGGAGTACGTCACCAATACGGTGGAAGCCGCCGACGTGTATCTGATGGACAAGGAGGGGACGACGGCCGCCGCCAGCAACTGGGCAGAACCGCGTTCGTTTGTCGGGCAGAACTACAGTTTCCGGCCCTACTTCCAGGATGCCATTGTGGGTAAGCCGGGGCGGTATTTTGCCCTTGGGACCATGTCCCAGCGGCGTGGTTACTACTTCTCCTACCCGGTGACCGTGCGCGATGAGATTCTGGGTGTTGTGGTGGTGAAGATCGACCTGAACGAGATCGAGTCGGACTGGAGCGACCCCAACCGCCACATCCTGGTGACCGATGAAGATGGGGTGGTGTTTATCTCCACCGAAGAGGACTGGAAATTCCGCACCCTGCATCCGCTGTCGCCGCAGGATATGCAGCGTATTGTGGAAAGCCTGCGTTATGGCGATCGGGAGTTGCACGCCTTGGAGATTGTCGAGCGCAAGCGGCGGGATGACGGCAGTCAATTGATCACCCTGATCGACGGCAAACGGATCGATAACGCCGCGCTGGATGGCATTGCGGCCACCCAATACCTGATGCAGAGCCGGATGATGGCGGACAGCGGCCTTAACGTGGTGATCCTGGCCAGTACCCGGGAGGTGAGCCGGCAGGTCTTCAACGCGGTGATCCTGGCGTCCTTTGTGTATGTGGCAGTCGGGTTGCTGGTGATGTTCCTGATGGCGCGGGACCGTATCAAGCGTGAGCGCGAGCGCTTCAAGCAGCAGCGCACCGAAGCGCTGGAGGAGAACGAAGCCCGTATCCGCGCCATCATCGATAATACCCAGGCGGGCCTGATCACGCTGGACGCCCAGGGGCGGATCGAGTCGTTCAACACCACCGCTGAGCGGCTGTTTAGGTACGATGAGGAAAATATCCGCGAGCAGTATTTCAGCATTCTGGTGGGGTATCAGGATCGTCGGGTGTGCTGGGACCATATCACCGCTGCTGACGAGGAACGTCCGCAGGAACTGTTTATCGAAGCCAGTGGCTGTCGTCAGGATGGCAGCCTGTTCCCGATCGAATTGGTGATCGGCCAGATGCGGGTGGCGGGGGTAAACCGCTTTATCGTTACCATCCACGATATCACCGAACGTAAACTCTACGAGCAGGAGCTGCAACAGGCGCGGGACGAACTGGAATCCCGTGTTGAGTCGCGTACCGCGGATCTGACCCGGGCTAACGAAAAACTGCTGGAAGAGGTTACCCAGCACCGTAACACCCAGAACGAACTGATCCAGACCGCCAAGCTGGCGGTGCTGGGACAGATGTCGGCGGGTATCAACCACGAACTGAACCAGCCGCTGACGGCGATCCGCGCTTATGCGGATAATGCCCGTGCGTTTCTGGGCATGGGTAAAACCGAGGTGGCGGCCAGCAACCTGGACGAGATCGGTGGCCTCACCGAACGTATGGCCAAGATTATCCACCCGCTGAAGGAGTTCTCCCGCAAGAGTTCCGGTCAGCCGGAACCGGTCTGCCTGCAGGCGGTGCGTGACGGCGCCATGTCGATTATGTATGGCCGTCTCAGTAAACAAGGGGCTGAGATCTCCTGGCCGGAGGACCTGTCCCGGATCTACGTAATGGCGGATATGGTGCGGCTGGAGCAGGTGATGGTAAACCTGATCAGCAACGCATTGCAGGCGATGGAAGAGGTGGAGCGGAAACGGATTGAGATCAGCTTGCAGCAGCAGGAGGAATCCCTGATCATCCGCGTGCGGGATTACGGTCCGGGGATACCGTCCAGTGAACTGGGACGGGTTTTCGAACCGTTCTTCACCACCAAGCAGGCCGGGCAGGGACTGGGCCTGGGCTTGTCGATCTCTCACCGGATCATCGAAAACCTCAACGGCCGTCTCAGTGTGGAAAACCACCGGGACGGCGGGGCAATCTTTATAATCGAACTACCACTGGCGCAGGTCGCAGGGATCGAGTGATATGACAGCAGGGCCTCAGATGCAAACCGAAGAGAGTCTTCCCATCATCCTGGTGGATGACGAAAAACATATCCGTCTTGCGGCGGGGCAAACGCTGGAACTGGGCGGTTACGACGTGACCGTGCTGGAGAGTGCCGAACAGGTGCAGGACCTGATCAGTGACGACTGGCCGGGGGTATTGGTCACCGACATCAACCTGCCGGGCATCGACGGCCTGGAGCTGATGCGCCGGGTGCAGGCACGTGACCGGGACCTGCCGGTGATCCTGATCACCGGGCATGGAGATATCTCCATGGCGGTGAGCGCGATGCGTGACGGTGCCTATGACTTTATCGAGAAGCCGTTCTCCTCCGAGTGGCTGCTGGACGTGGTACGCCGTGCGGTGGAGAAACGCCGCCTGACCATCGAAAACCGCCGCCTGCGTGACGAGCTGGAACTGCAGAGTTCACCCGGCCCACGCATCATCGGCAATACACAGTCCGTGGCCCAGATGCGCCGCATGATCCAGACCATCGCTGATACCCCGGCGGACATCCTGATCATGGGTGAGACCGGCACCGGTAAAGACCTGACGGCGCGGTATATCCACGACCACAGTGTGCGTCGTGACCACAACTTTGTGGCGATCAACTGCGGTGCGGTGCCGGAAAACCTGATCGAGTCGGAGCTGTTCGGCCACGAGAAGGGGGCCTTCACCGACGCCAAGGCGCGCCGTATCGGTAAGTTCGAGCACGCCAACGGCGGCACCCTGTTCCTCGACGAGATCGAGAGCATGCCGATGACGCTGCAGATCAAACTGCTGCGCGTATTGGAGGAGCGGGCGATCGAACGTCTGGGCTCCAATGAATTGATCCCGCTGGATATCCGCATCATTGCTGCCACCAAGGCGGACCTGAAAGAGCTGGCCGCACAGGGTGAGTTCCGTGAAGACCTCTACTACCGCCTTAACGTGGTGAAGCTGGATATTCCGTCCCTGCGTCAGCGCCGTGACGATATCCCGATGTTGTTCCAGCACTTTGCGTTATTGGCCTCCAACCAATACGGGCGACCGATTACGCCGCTGTCAGCCGAGCGCATGCACAGCCTGATGATGCACGACTGGCCGGGTAACGTACGTGAGCTGCGCAACCTGGCGGAGCGGTATGTGCTGTTGGGTGAGTCTTGTACCTTCGACTTCGACAACCGCCCGATCACCAGCGGTGAGCAGAGCGGCACCATGACGCTGCCGGAGCAGGTGGAGCGCTTTGAGAAGATGCTGATTCAGGCGGAGCTGGCACAGCACGGAGGATCGATCAAGGATACCCTGGTGAGCCTGGGGCTGCCGCGTAAGACCTTGTACGACAAGATGAAGAAGTACGGTCTGGATAAGAACGACTACAAGAACTGATGTATTGAATATGGTGATGTTGGGCATTGCTGTGCAATGGCCAACCTACCGGCAAGAAGCTACGTCGTAGGTTGGTCATCGCCACGCGATGCCCAACACTAAGACAATAAAAAAGGCCGCTGAATGCGGCCTTTTTTGTGCTTGGATTATGTTTGGCGGTTGGCTTAGAGCTTAAAGCGCTGTACCAGACCTTCCAGTTCGTTGGCCAAACCGCCCAGTTCGCTGGCCACCTGGTTCAGTTTGCCCGCACGGCTGGAGGTGTGCTCGGCGGTTTGAGCAATTTCGGTGACGCTGGCTTCTACGCTGGAGGCCATCTGGGTCTGCTCTTTCACAGAAGACGCCACCTGGTGGTTCATGTCGTTGATGACACGGACCTCTTCGGCGATGTTGGTCAGGGCTTTGGACGTGCTCTGTACCTGCTCGACCCCTTCCTCGGCGCTCTGGTGCGCACGCTGCATCACATTCACCGCGTCACGGGCATCCTGCTGCAGTGCCTCGATAATGGCGTTGATCTCTTCAGTGGAGTTACGGGTGCGGCTTGCCAGGGTACGTACCTCGTCGGCTACCACGGCAAAACCACGACCCTGCTCACCGGCACGCGCAGCCTCGATCGCCGCGTTCAGTGCCAGCAGGTTGGTCTGCTCGGCGATCTTCTGGATCACTTCCAGTACGGTGCCGACGTTCTGGCTCTGCTCATCCAGCTTGTGAATTACGGTTGTCGCACCGTCGATCTCCTGTTTCAGGGTTTCGATGGCACTGATTGCAGTGGTGGTGATGGTGGTACCGTTGGTGCTCTCTTTCAGCGCCAGTTCGGAGGCGGAGACGGTGCTTTCGGCACTGGCTTCCACACTGCGGGTGGCCACCTCCATCTGTTCCATGGCTGCGGCTACGGCGCTGGTCTGTACCTGCTGGTTGCGTACCGCTTCGTTGGCCATGGTGGCAATGTCGTTGATCTGGTGGCTGGAGGTGCCCAGCTTATGAATGGTGGTGCTGACCTTGTTCAGGCTGTCGTGGAAGCTGTGCAGCATGGAGTTAAATGCGGTGGACATCTCGCCAATTTCGTCATTCGAGGTTACCGCAATGCGCTGGCTCAGGTCGGCGTTCTGGTCGATGGTGGCGATGGTTTGGCTCAGGCGTTTAACCGGTGTTACCACGATCTTGCGCAGCAGACCGCCCATGACGATCAGACCGGCGATAAACAGCGCCAGCTCAACAAAGGCCACTTTCATTACGTTGCTGTTGATCTGCTCGTCCAGGTTGGCGTAGTCGTAGGTGACGCGGACCGCACCCAGCACAGTGCCTTCCGGTACCTGGTGGCAGAGCAGACAGTTGGTGCCTTTATAGGACGAAAGCGCCTTCATCGGGGTAACGACAGTCAGGAAGTGCCCCTTGTCGTTGTTGATCTCTTCGATGATGGATTCACCCTTCATGGCACGACGATCCAGATCGTCGATGATGCGGGAGTCGGCAGAACCCGGACCGTACACGCTGGTGACGGCATCACCACGGATAATGCGGGCTTCGCTCAGGTCTTCGTTGGTGAGAATTTTTTCCTGCAGTGACTGGCGATTGGCCATTGCGCCACTCAGCATCAGGATGTTGATGCTGTCGAAATAGGAGCTCGCGGTGTCAGTGGTTGTCTTGCGGGCTACATGTTTCGCCAGGTCGGTTTCACTGTTGTAGATGGTGGTGAGAGAGCTGATCAGAACAAGTAAAAAAACAACGGCCAGAGAAAGGTTCACCTTTGTCTGGATTGAACTGCCTGTGAATTTCACGTTTCTACCACCTGTGATTACCGGATAATTTGAGCCCGACGCGATCTGTGTGCAAAGCGCACAGTTTAGGCTGGAAAGCGCCCAAAAGCATAGTGACTTTGGAGATTATCGGCGAACGCAGATCAATATTTAGTACATTTTCTTACAGTGCACTTGATATATGACAAGCGATGGATGGGTGGTTTGTCGCCAGCTTAAAAAGGCTAAATGGGTGGATTTCCATCCATAACCGGAACGGATTTTTTAGGGGGTGCTCAACAACTGGGTCTCTCAACTCAATGAAATTAAAGGGAATAATTTTTATTTTTTGCCAATAAACGCAACTTGGCACCCTGTTTGCTGAATACATGGGTAATCACCGCGCACATCAATTTCAGGTGTCGCGGATGACTCTGTCCAAACAAAGCAACGCCAAATAAATCAAAAAACAGGAGATGCGTTATGCGTTTACTTACTGCTGCAGTAGCTTCATTGGCTCTGATGGTTGGTGCTCAGACAGCTTCGGCTGCACCGGTTGAGATCAAGTTCTCCCACGTAGTAGCTGAAAACACCCCGAAAGGTCAGATGGCTATCAAGTTCAAGGAACTGGTAGACGAGCGCCTGGCTGGCAAAGTAGAAGTAAAAGTTTTCCCTAACTCTCAGCTGTTCGGTGACAACAAGGTTCTGGAAGCGATGATCCTGGGCGATGTGCAGATGGCTGCACCATCTCTGTCCAAATTCCAGAAATACACCAAGAAGCTGCAGGTTTTCGATCTGCCGTTCCTGTTCAAGGACATGGAAGCTGTAGAGCGTTTCCAGAACGGTCCTGAAGGTCAGCAGCTGCTGGGCTCCCTGCAGAAGAAAGGCCTGGTCGGTCTGGGTTACCTGCACAACGGTCTGAAGCAGCTGTCCGCATCTGCACCGCTGAAAGTGCCTGCTGATGCTGCCGGTAAAAAATTCCGCATCATGACCTCTGACGTACTGCAGGCGCAGTTCGAAGCGGTTGACGCGGTACCTCTGAAAAAGCCTTTCTCTGAAGTATTCACCCTGCTGCAGACTAAAGCGATCGACGGTCAGGAAAACACCTGGTCCAACATCTACTCCAAGAAGTTCTTCGAAGTTCAGCCATACATCACCGAGTCTAACCACGGTGTTCTGGACTACCTGGTTGTAACCTCTGCTGAGTTCTGGATGGGTCTGGATGACGACCTGCGTGCTGATATCCAGGCTGCCCTGAACGAAGCGATCGCACACGGTAACAAGATTGCTGCTGAGAAAGCGGACGCTGACAAGCAGGCGATCATCGAGTCCAAGCGTTCTGAAATCGTTACTCTGACTGACGCTGAGCGCGAGCAGTGGGTTAAAGCGATGAAGCCAGTTTGGAAGAAATTCGAAGACCAGATCGGTGCTGACGTAATCAGCGCTGCAGAAGCTGCCAACTAAGTTTCTGTCCTGGTAACGGAGGCGGGCTAGCCTGCCCGTCTCCTCTGCAATTACCACATTTCATACCCTCATGCTCAGAGGAGAGCTTTACACACGTGCGTTGCATGTGAGCTGTCCTGTGGGTCTATGTTCCTTCGGCGATAACGATAACAGGCGTGGGTGAGTGCCGCGCGATAAGGGGGCCGTCATGGTGAAAAGAATAATTGATCATTTTGAGGAGAGTTTTCTCTCCCTGCTGATGGTGTCGATGACACTGTTGGTGTTTGCTGAGGTGGTTCTGCGCTTCGGTTTTAACACCGGTATCCACTGGGCGCAGGAAGTCACCCTGCTGATTGCCGCCTGGTTTGTGCTTTACGGCGCAAGCTACGGCGTGAAAGTGGGCGCTCACATCGGTGTGGATGTGTTTGTGAAACTGCTGCCAAGCCCGATTCACCGTTTCCTGACCCTGCTGGCGATTGTCCTGGCGCTGGTGTACTGCGGCATGTTCCTGTACGGCTCTTGGATCTACCTGGCGAAGATGAAGATGATCGGTATCGAGCTGGAAGACCTGCCGGTGCCTAAATGGATTCCGATGAGTGTTCTGGTGATCGGTTTTGCGCTGCTGGCGCTGCGCTTCCTGGAGCTGGGCTGGAAAGTGTTAAAAGGCGACGTGGAAGGCTTCCACTTTGTGGATGAAGCCAAAGAATCCATGGAGATCGCTGAAGAGCTGAAAGAGTACACCGAAGCGGATGTGGCTGTAGCTGAAGCGACCGACACTGTGAAGGAGGCCAAATAAATGACTATTGCTGCATTGTTCCTTATGTTGTTCGGCTTCATCTTTATGGGGATGCCGATTGCGATCGCCCTGGGTTTCTCCTCGGTGACCACAATTCTGTTGTTCTCGAACGACTCGCTGCCATCGATTGCGCTGAAGCTGTTTGAAGCAACATCCGAGCACTACACGCTGCTGGCGATCCCGTTCTTTATTCTGTCCTCTGCGTTCCTGTCCACCGGTGGTGTGGCGAAACGTCTGATCAACTTTGCAATCGACAGTGTGGGCCATATCCGTGGTGGTCTGGCGATGGCGTCCGTTCTGGCGTGTATGCTGTTCGCGGCGGTATCCGGTTCCTCTCCGGCAACTGTGGCGGCGATCGGTACCATCGTAATCGCCGGTATGGTGCGTGCGGGTTACCCACAGTCCTTCGCGGCAGGTGTAATCGCTAACGCCGGTACCCTGGGTATCCTGATCCCACCATCGATCGTAATGCTGGTATACGCAGCGGCGACTGAGGTATCTGCATCCCGAATGTTCATGGCCGGTTTCATCCCGGGCATCATGATGGGCGGTATTCTGATGATTGCGATTTACATCGTGGCGCGGGTTAAGAATCTGCCGGCGCAGCCGTTCCCGGGTATCCGCCAGCTGGGTAAATCCGGTGCTATTGCGATGGGTGGTCTGATGCTGATCGTCATCGTACTGGGTTCCATCTACGGTGGTGTAGCGTCTCCGACCGAAGCGGCGTCTGTAGCTGCGGTATACGCTTACCTGATCGCTGTATTCGGCTACCGTGACATCGGCCCGATGAAAGGTGTGCTGTGGCGTAAAGATGGCGAAGCTGTTGGTACGGCGACTGCCCGTAACGTGGCTCATATGCTGGTTGCGCTGCCTAAGTCCGTGACTCACCCGGAAGTACGCAAGGTAATCCTGGATGCCTCCAAGGTATCCCTGATGCTGCTGTTCATCATCGCCAACGCGATGCTGTTCGCACACGTACTGACTACCGAGCGTATCCCTCACACCATCGCGGAATCCATCATCGAATGGGGTCTGCCAGCGTGGGGCTTCCTGATCGTTGTGAATATCCTGCTGCTGATTGCGGGTAACTTCATGGAGCCATCGGCGATCCTGCTGATCATGGCGCCAATCCTGTTCCCGATCGCAACACAGCTGGGTATCGATCCGATCCACCTGGGTATCATCATGGTGGTGAACATGGAGATCGGCATGCTGACACCGCCGGTGGGTCTGAACCTGTTCGTAACGGCCGGTATCACCGGAAGGAACATGGTCTGGGTTATCAAGGCGTGTCTGCCTTGGCTCAGCCTGCTGCTGTTCTTCCTGATCCTGATCACATACATCCCGCAGATCTCTCTGTTCCTGCCGGAACTGATCGATTCCATGCGCGGGTACTGATTTCCGAACCCCAATCCGGAAACGTACGGAACCCTTCCCTCCTGGCGGGGTTCCGGTTTGCTCCTATCTGTACCGATTGGTTAGTGCAGTTGCCACCGAGGCTTCCTCGGTGGCTTTTTTATGTCTGTTTGACGCAAGCCTCATACCATCGAAATCCATAACTCTCATACTGACATTAGGAATGCCTGGTTGGTTCTGTGGGGGAATGCCTTTGCTTTTATTATCGCCCTCTCAGGGCGAGGTAAGGGAGGGGGTTGGCCCTCCCTTACCAATCCCTGCCAACCCTACTACTTGCCGGACTACGTCCGGTACCCTGTGCGTTTCGACTTCACGTGGGCCTGCGGAACTCGTCGCTTCGCTCCTCAAACAGTCCTCGGCCTTCATCACGTGAATTCTGCAATGCTCGGCTGCGTAGAAGGGAGTAGCGCCCGTGCCTAAGTTACACGTCTGACTTCGAATTTGGTTGTTTTCTACTTTTACGCGCTTTCAGGTTGCCACTGAATCCAATTCCCCTCTACGCCGCCGAGCATTGCAGAAATAAAACGGCTAAAAGCAAATTCTGTTTGAGGAGCGTAGCGACGAGTTTATTTGCTTCGTTTTATTGCGAAACGCACAGGGTACCCGCGAAGCGGGCAAGTAGCGGGGCTGACGGGGATTGATAAGGGGAGTTCAGAGACTCCCCTTATCTCGCCCTAATAAGGGCGAACAATAAACCCAAAATGCAATTTCATGTGAATGACCTGAACGGCCGCAAGTTAGACAGCAGGTAATCTAATCCACCTGTACCTCCGCTCTATCGAATCCCCGCCCACAGTTACGTATAATACGCCGCTGATCTTTTTCTGGAGTATTAGGGTGTTAGGTTCTGTTGCAGCATTGTGGGGCTTTACCGGTATCTGCCTGATTCTGGGCAGTGCGATCTATCGCCTGAGCGAAATTGCCTGGCAGATGTTTGAGCAACCGCTAAGCTGGTATCACTGGGCGGCACTGGCGTTCAGTGTGGCATTTATGGGATTTGCTGAGGGCTACCGCGGTTTCCAGAAGGCGTTTTCACCCCGTGTGGCGGCACGTACCTATTACCTGTCCCAGCATGTGACACCGATGCGTGCATTGCTGGCACCGCTGTTCTGCATGGGCTACTTCCATGTGCGTCGCAAGCGCCAGATTGTCACCATCTGCCTGACGCTGGGTATTATTGTGCTGGTGCAGTTTGTGCATATGCTGGAACAGCCGTGGCGTGGGATTGTGGATGCGGGGGTGGTTGTCGGCCTGACCTGGGGGCTGTTGTCGATTGCGTTGTTTACCCTCAAGGCGTTCTTTGGCAAAGGCTTTAACCATTCACCGGAAACACCTTAACGATCTGTCTTATTAAAGAAGCAATAAAAAAGCTCCCGCAGGAGCTTTTTTATTGGATAAAATCCGGGCCAGGCCGTTAGCCGAGGAACAGCTGGTAGGCGTGGTTGTCGGTTTCGTCCCAGTAGTTGTAGCCGATCTCTTTCAGGAAATCCTCCACGTCTCCGCGCTCGGCAGGTGGTACCTGCATACCCACCAGAACACGGCCGTATGCCGCACCGTGGTTACGGTAGTGGAACATGGAGATGTTCCAGCGACCACCCAGGGTGCTGAGGAACTTCATCAGGGCGCCTGGACGTTCCGGGAATTCAAAACGGTACACCACTTCGTTTTTCAGTGTGCCCGGTGCGTGACCGCCGACCATGTAACGGATGTGCAGCTTGGCAATCTCGTTGTCGGTCAGGTCCTCCACCTCATAGACATTTTCACGCAGGTCGTTAAGCAGCTCTTCTCGGCCATCACCACCCGGACGGGTCTGGATACCCGCAAACACAACTGCTTCGTTGTCATCGCTGTAGCGGTAGTTGAATTCAGTAATGTTGCGCTGACCCAGCGCGGCACAGAAACCTTTAAAGCTGCCCGGACGTTCCGGAATCTTCGCCGCAACAATCGCTTCGCGTTTCTCACCCAGCTCGGCACGTTCTGACACGTGGCGCAGACGGTCGAAGTTAACGTTGGCACCGGAGTCGATAGCGATCAGGGTTTCATCGCTGCAATTCTCGCGCGCCACGTATTTCTTCAGACCCGCAACACCCAATGCACCTGCCGGTTCGCAGATTGAACGGGTGTCGTCGAAGATGTCCTTGATCGCTGCACAGATCTCATCGGTGTTCACGGTGATCACCTCGTCCACGTACTGGCTGGCGATGTCGAAGGTGTATTCGCCGATCTGGGCAACCGCAACGCCTTCGGCGAAGATGCCCACCTGGGACAGAACCACACGCTCGTTGGCGTCCAGAGCCGCTTTCAGACAGGCGGAGTCTTCATACTCAACGCCGATCACTTTGACTTCCGGGCGCAGGTATTTGATGTACACCGCGATACCGGCAATCAGACCACCGCCGCCCACAGGTACAAACACTGCATCAATCGGACCACTCTCCTGGCGCAGAATCTCCATCGCAATGGTGCCCTGACCGGCGATCACATCGGGATCGTCGTAGGGATGAACATAAACGTAGCCGTGTTCTTCAACCAACTGCTGTGAGTAGGCCAGTGCTTCATCAAACGCGTCACCGTGCAGCACTACATTGCCGCCCCAGGCGCGGACGTTGTTAACTTTGATTTCCGGGGTGGTTTTTGGCATCACGATGGTGGCTTTTACACCCATCTTGTTGGCTGCCATTGCCAGGCCCTGAGCGTGGTTACCGGCGGAGGCTGCCACAACACCGCGCGCCCGCTCTTCAGCGGTCAGCTGGTTCATCTTGTTGTAGGCGCCGCGCAGCTTGAAAGAGAACACCGGCTGTTCGTCCTCGCGCTTCAGAAGCACGCGGTTGCCCAGACGGGCGGACAACGTCGGTGCGTTTTCCAGTGGCGTTTCAACAGCCACATCGTACACGCGGGCTTCCAGAATTTTCTTGATATATCGGTGTGCCATAGAGATTGCTTTCTTGCGGGGATTTGAGACCGGATAAACAGAACATGTTAAAGGCTATATTAGCCATGAACAAGCAATAAACCGGGCAAAACCAGCCAATTCAGGCCATTTCTATCTGATTTTGCTCCCGCAGTGGGAAGCTGTTGTAAATGGGGACTTTTGCGCGGCAATTTATGCCGGTCTGAACGGGGGCAGAATTAGCGCTAAAGCCGTCTACAAGCGGACCGGTTCTGTGCGTATAATTTGCGCAAATTTGCTTCTTAAATGACCTTCTTAAATGACCGGGGATGCGTAACGCATGACACAAGACGAAATGAAGAAAGCGGTTGGCCAGGCGGCAGTTGATTACATCAAGCCTCGCCTGGAGAAAGACAGCATTGTGGGTGTAGGTACCGGCTCTACTGCGAACTGCTTTATCGACGCACTGGCTGAGATCAAGCACTTGTTCGACGGTGCGGTGGCAAGCTCCGAAGCGACTGCCGAGCGTCTACAGGCACACGGCATTCCGGTATACGACCTGAATAACGTGTCAGAAATGGAAGTCTATGTGGATGGTGCGGATGAGTTCGACAACGGCCTGCACCTGGTGAAAGGGGGCGGTGGTGCCCTGACCCGCGAGAAGATCGTTGCGGCGGTAGCCAAAGAGTTTGTCTGCATCGTGGACAGCACCAAGCACGTAGACGTGTTGGGCGCTTTCCCGCTACCGGTGGAAGTGATTCCGATGGCACGCTCTCAGGTGGCCCGTGAACTGGTGAAGCTGGACGGCGCGCCGGAGTGGCGTGAAAATTTCGTCACCGACAACGGCAACGTGATTCTGGATGTGTACGATCTGGAAATTACTGACCCGAAAGGCCTGGAAGAGGACCTGAACAACATCGTCGGCGTGGTGACCAACGGTCTGTTTGCCCAGCGTGGCGCGGATGTGGTGCTGATGGGTACCGAAGAAGGTGTGAAGACTATCAAGCTGGACAGCTGATAGTCTGAAGTCACTGCCCGGACTGCAACGGTTCGGGCAGCTTATGCAACAGTCGCTTAGAACTGCAGGTTAGATACGGCGATGCTTGCCGGCATTGTGATCCATACCAGAGCTACCAGGTTAACCAGAATCCAGCCAAAACCAGAGCCGTCGCGGAAGTTTTCGTCGTGATGTGCCATTGAGTTCACCCTTTCAAATGTTGAAGTCGGAAGATCTGTATCGCAGTACAGGTTGGACGCCCCGCATAGAATGAGTCGTCCTTTGTTGGCGACGGGAAGACTATGCTGCCTTCTCTCTACGCCTGTGCTGTTATCACTGGTCATCTCAACTGTCGGTCGTGCACGACGGTGAGCTGCCAAAATAGTCGCTCCGGTTTGCCGGAGTCATTCGTCTTTTTAGTGCTTATAAATTGCACAGAACTGTCTTGCAGCGCGATTCTAGCAGGACCGATTTCCTTTGAGTAGCCCTGCTAAACCCATGATTTTTATAATGATATATAAGTAGTAATACTTATTATTGAGTGAGTGCTCCGGAAATACTGCCGGATCAGGCGCTATTGGTGTGGCGCCAGTTGCCTGACATTTTGCGCGGCATCATGGTTGTTGGATTGGGGTGAGCGACTCGATTCTTGAAGGGGGCAGGTGATGGGTATCGGCGGCAGTGCAGCAGACGTGTGATGATTTTTCCGCGCCACATCCCTGTATTTTTTGTGATAGAGGGTATGATAGGAAAAGTTGTCTGCAAAGGGATAGATCGGATGCGCTGGTTACTGAGTCTGCTGGTTATTTTTGCGTTGCTGTTGCACAACCTTCCCTACCTGGTACGTGACCAGGTGGTGATCTGGTTGCGATCCCAGGGGGTTGAACATGCGGCGCTGAAAGCGCTGAACGTACATTGGTTTAGCGGTGAAATCGAAATCGTTGAGCTGCGCGCCGAGCGTGAGGGACACAAACCGCTCAATCTGGATCGCCTCTACGTTCAGCTGGATTATGCCGCCCTGACCGAGAAGCATTTGCTGCTGAATAGCATCGATATTAAAGGCCTCAATTCCGGCATTGTTGAGCAAGAATCGTCGCTCTGGTTGGGACCGTTGGATCTGAACGCTTTGGCGTCCAGTGACGAACAGACCGATAAAAATGAAGACAGCTCCGGCTCTGCCTGGTTGCCCGGGGTGGACAATATCCGTCTGGACGACATCCGCTGGTATACCGCCGTTGCTGGCCAGAAACACCAGCTCAATATTAGTCAGGGTGAGCTGAGCGACTTCCACTTCTGGGACAAAGAACAACCCACCGCCCTGAACCTTGAGGGAAGCGTGAATGGCGCACCTCTGGTGCTGAAAACCGAAAGCACCCCGCTGCCGGAAGAGAAACGCAGCACCCTCAGCATCAATATCCAGCGATTCCCGCTGCACAGTATCACGGCGCTGATTGAACCCGGCCTAAAAGCCACCGTGGATCTGGATCTGAAGATCAGTGCCGCGCTGAAAGGCGAAAGCGGTCAGGTGCAGCAGAGTGGTTCCATTCGGATCCAGGATCTGCAGCTGAAGCAGGAGGCGCTGGAGCTCAAACAATCCGATCTCACCTGGAACGGCGATCTGGCTGTAGTGCTGAAAGATGGCCAGCCGGATAACGTGACTGCGAAGGGGCAGCTGAAAGGGGCAGGGCTGGGGTTGCAGCAAGCCGAACAAACCATTGGCCTTAACAGCTATGCTCTGGGACTGGATGCGATGATGCAGGGCGCGCAGCAGATCCTCAGCCAGAGCGGCCCGCTGACGCTGTCCGGACTGGATCTGCAGATGGGTGATCTGCAACTGCAGCATGCCCAGGTGAACTGGGATGGATCGCTGGGGCTGGCACTGAACCAGGGTAAACCCTCCGACCTGAAAGTTGACGGCGCGCTCAACGGTGACGGTCTGGTACTGCAGCAGCTGAAACAGCAGATCAAGCTTGCCGACTATGCAGTACAGGCGCAGGTAAACAGCGCTGATATGACCAACTTCGATATCCGCCTGCCGAGCACGGCTCTGAATCAGTTCAGCCTCTCCATGGGTGACAATCCGCTGGTCGCGGCGCAGAAACTGCAGGTCGAGCAGGCGCAGGTGGCTCTGCCGCTGAGTGTGAAAACAGGTGCGGTGGCACTGGACGACCTGTTGGTACTGGGTGAAGAGCAGCACCTGCTGAAACTGTCCCGTACCCGACTGGCGTCGCTGCAGTTTGAGCCGGAGCAGGCGGCTATCCTGGGTGGACTGCGTCTGGCGGGGTTGGATGCCAACGTAACCCTGTCCAAAGAGGGCAAGTTGCATGACGTGGAGTGGTTGCAGGCGCAGCTGGCACCAGCGGATGGTCAGGCCGCAAGTGACGCAGAAAGCGAGCCGGTAAAAGCGAGCGGAGATGCGCTACGGATTAGCCTGAACAGCCTGGATCTGGTGGGTAAGAACCAGATCCGCTTTACCGACCAGAGCACCGAACCACCGTATAAGAGCACCATCGACCTGAACACCCTGAGTGTGGGTAAGGTGGATACCCAGGGTACGGCAGCAACGCCGCTTGAGTTGCAAGCCACCATTAACCAGTTTGCCAAGCTGAACCTGCAGGGGGAAGCGGAACTGGCCGGCAGCGAACACAATGGCCACTGGAAACTGGACCTGACCGGCCTGGAACTACCTCCGCTGAGCCCCTATGCCGAGCGCTACACCGGCTACTACCTGAACAGTGGCCAGCTCAACCTGGATGCTCAGGGTACCCTGAAAAAAGGTCAGTTGGAGGGCGAAAACAAGATCCGTATCAACCGCCTGACGGTGGATCAGCGTGATAAAGATAAAGTGGCGGAGTTCAGTCAGAAGATCACCATGCCGCTGGAAACCGCGATCATGGTACTGGAGGACAACGACAACAATATCGATCTGGAGATTCCGGTAAGCGGTTCCCTGGATGACCCGTCCTTTGGTTACCAGAGTGTGATCAACGATCTGGCCGGACGTGGCCTGAAGACCGCCGCGCTGAGCTTCCTCACCAAGTCGTTGCAGCCGTACGCAACTCTGATCTCACTAGCCAACAGTGCCATTGAGGCCTCCGAGAAAGGTGCCTTTGTCACCCTGAACCCGGTGGAGTTTGCACCGGGCAGTGCTGCTCTGAACAGCAACTCCAAAGGGTATCTGGGTAAGCTGGCCGAGATGCTCAATCAGCGTAAGGCAATGCGCCTGAATATCTGTGGCCGGGCAGTACCGGCGGATGCACCGCAGTTGATGCCTGCGATCGAAGCGGCTAACAAAAAACGTAAGAAGCCGCTGCCACCGGAAGCGTTGCAGCAAGAACTGCAGGCTAAGCTGCAGGAGCTGGCCGGTCAGCGCGCTGCAGCTGTTAAAGAGCAGATGGCGGGCAGTGTAGACAGCGGTCGTCTGTTCCTCTGCTTTGCACAGGTGGATAAGGCCAACGACGCCAAACCGAGGGTGGAACTGGGGCTCTGATCAGAGCCCCCTTTCACTTGAGAGAATGTCTAAACTGCGTGGCTTAACTGAGCGTACGCAGCAGGCGGTAACTGTTGCTCTCATCCACCCGGCGCCGCGCCAGCAGGCCGGTCAGGGTGAACAGGGCGGTGGCAGTGAGCGGCAGAAGAATCCAGTTGCTTGGGTGCAGCACCGGCTCGATCAGTACCAGGCGCTGGTGGATAAACCACAGGGCAATCTCGCCCAGCGCGGCGGCCAGCCCGCCACACACCAGACCCAGCAGGGCAAACTCCAACAAATCCAATTGACGGCACTGCTGTGGCGTGGCGCCCAGCGTATGCAGCAGGGCGTTCTCGTAGCGGCGCTGATCCAGCTCCTGGCTGAGGGTGGTGAACACCAGAATCAGGCCCGCCAACAGGGTCAGCAGCATCACCATCCCGGAGGTATCGCTGAGCTTGCCGATCAGGCTGCGCGCCTGTGCCAGCAGCTGTTCGATATCGATCAGCGTAATGGTTGGGAACTGCTGCAGCAGGGCAGCGGAGACCTTACGTTGCTCGCCGTTGGCGTGGAAGCTGGTAATGTAGCTCATCGGCATATTGTCCAGCGCACCCGGCGTGAAGATCACGTAGAAGTTGGGCTGGAACGATTCCCACTGCACAGCCCTTACCGAGGTGATCACACCATCCACCGGAATACTGCCCACGGTAAAGCTCAGCGTGTCACCCAGCTTCAGGCCCAGGGTATTGGCAAACTCCTGCTCCACCGAGATATGGGCGGTATTGCCGTCCGCCTGGGATGACCAACTGCCTTCCACCAAGCGGTTATGGCCCGGCATCTCAGAGGTCCAGCTCAGGTTCAGTTCCCGGTTCAGGGCATTGTGTTGACGCTGTTCCGGAGTAAACGCGTTGGCGACCGGTTCACCGTTCAGCGCCACGATACGACCGCGGATCATCGGGTAGAGGTTGCTGTTGAGCTGGTATTTGCCCAACACCTGATCCACCCCGTCGCGCTCATGGGGCTGGATGTTGATCAGGAAGTGATTTGGCGCATCCTCCGGCAGCTGGTTCTGCCAGCGGTCCATCAGGTCGGAGCGAGCCCAGAGGCTGATCGCCATCAGGGCCAGCAACAGGCTGATCACCGGGATCTGCATACGGTGCCAGCGTTGCTGTTGTTGCAGGCGTAGGCGCAGCAGGCGTACCAGCGTGTGCTTACCGGCCAGGGCAAAGGCGCAGACGCGCAGCAGCCAAGCGCCAAACTTGCCCAATAGCCAGGCGGTGAACAGCAGCGAAGCGATTAGGATCAGGGTCAGCTGCAGATCATCCAGATAGAGCATCAGCAAGCCGGTCAGCAGCACGCCCGCGACCAGCTGCAGCACACGTCCGCCCAAGGTGGTCGGTGCAGCCGTACGGCGGAACAGGTGCATCACGGAGACCTGGCTCATCGCCACCATCGGCGGCAACCCCAGGGTGATCAGACTGACCAGACCCAAAGCCGCACCGAGGCCATAGAATACCGGCTGCGCCAGCGGCACCGGCTGTGGCAACAGGTCGCCAAGCATAAAGAGAGCAAACTGCTCCAGCAGCAGGGCGAGGCCGGTACCCACCAACGCGCAGGCGACCCAGGCCAGCAACAATTGCAGCAGGAACAGCACCTGCAACTGACGGGCAGTCATGCCGAGGCTGAGCAGCACGGCAGCTCGATCGCGTGAATTGAGGGTGTAACGACGCAGGCTGAGGGCGATGGTCAGGGCCGAGATCAGCAGGGTCAGCAGTGCGCCCAGGCGCAGGTAACGTGAGGCGTTGTTCAGCGCACTGCTGTTGATGTTGTTATTGCTGTTATCGAGGGTGATCAGCCGTTCATCGCTGGCCATGCTGGCGCGGATCTGGGCCTCCAGCTGTTTCAGGGCTGCCGGATCGCCGGCAAACAGCTGGCGGTATCGGGCGCGGGAACCAACCCCGAGCAATTGTGTGGCTTCCAGGTCCTGTTGATTGATGATCACCTGTGGACTGAAAGTGCTGAAACCGTTACCCCGGTCCGGCGTGCTGTTGAGCTGTGCCGCCACGGTAAAGGTGGCGTAGCCCAGCTCGATCTGATCGCCGATCTTCAGGTTCAGCCGCTCCAGTGCAGCGGGCTCAGCCCACAGGGTGCCCGGTTCGGGTATGCGCTCCAGAGGTGGTTGGGTGACGATCTTGCCGCGTAGCGGATAAGGCGCTTCCACCACCCGCAGGGAGATCAACAGCAGATTTTCCCCCGCTTCGATCATCGTAGGGAACTGTGTGACGCCGGAGGTTTCCAATCCCAGTGAGCGCGCACTCTCAGCGATCGCCGGGTCGATCGGGCGGCCACCGCGCAGGGTCATGTCGGCGCCCAGCAGTTCGGCGGTCTGGCGTCCCAGGCTCTGCTCCAGGCGATCACCCAGCACGGCCAACAGGGTGGCGATGCTGATCGCCACGGTCAGGGCCAGCAGCAGGGCGCGCCAGATCGGCAAGCGGTTGGCGGCGAGGGTTTGCTGCCACGCCAGCTTGAGCAGGCTGTGGTTAGTCATGGGCCACTCCTGCTGTGCTCCACTCGGTCAGCTCGCCGTTGTGCAGGTGCAGGCGACGGTCACAACGGGAAGCCAGGTGATTGTCGTGGGTGATCAGCACCAGGGTGGTGTTCTGGTCGCGGTTGAGCTGGAACAGCTGTTCAATGATCGCCTCGCCGGTGTGCTCGTCCAGGTTGCCGGTGGGTTCGTCGGCAAACAATAGGTCGGGTTCGGTGGCGAAGGCACGGGCGATGGCGACACGCTGTTGCTCACCGCCGGACAGTTCCGCCGGGTGGTGATCGAGCCGTTCACCCAGGCCAACCTGCTGTAACCAGCTGCGCGCCTTGTCAGTTGCGTCGGTGGTGCCACGGATCTCCAGCGGCAGAATGACGTTTTCCAGCGCATTCAGCTCCGGCAGCAGGTGGAAGGTCTGGAACACAAAGCTGATATGGCGAGAACGCAGCTCGGCCCGTGCCTTCTCATCCAGCTGGTGGGTGGGCTGGCCGGCAATGTTGATGCTGCCCGCACTGGCGAGGTCCAGCCCGGCGAGCAGGCTCAGCAGGGTGGACTTACCTGCACCGGATGGACCGGTGATGGCCACGGTCTCGCCTCTTTGGATCTGCAGACTGATGTTGCTGAACAGCTCCAGCATCCCGGCTTGCGTGTCGAATCGTTTTGCGACATCTTGAGCAGATAATATGATCTCTGAAACAGGCCCATTCATGTTACGTATTCTCGTCCTTACATGGCTCTTCATTTTTGCCCCGCTCAGCCAGGCGACCACGCTGCTGGTACTGGGGGACAGCCTTTCCGCTGCCTACGGTATCGCCCCCGAAAACGGTTGGGTGGCGTTGCTGGATAAGCGCCTGCAGCAGCAGGGGTACGCTGTGTCCGTGGTTAACGCCAGCATCAGCGGTGAAACCACCCAAGGTGGCTTGAGCCGCCTGCCGCGGTTGCTGGAACAGCACCAACCGGACATCGTATTGCTGGAGTTGGGGGCCAACGACGGTTTACGTGGTACGTTTCCGCCGGTGATTCGGAGCAATCTGGATCGTCTGACCCAGCTCTCGAAACAGCAAGGTGCCCGGGTGCTGGTGCTGGGTATGCAGCTGCCGCCGAATTACGGTCCCGCCTACACCCGCCGCTTTGCGGAGGTGTTCAGTGGGGTTGCTGAAACCCATGATACCGCCCTGGTACCGTTCTTTATGGAGAAGGTGGCGCTGGAGCCGTCACTGATGCAGAGCGACGGCCTGCACCCTAATGCAGCTGGACAGCCTTTTCTGCTGGATACGGTGTGGCCGGCGTTAGTACCGTTGCTGCCTCAGCCGTAACCGGCAGCGGGATGGTCACATCCACCCAGGTGCCTGAGCCGGGGGCGCTCTGAATCTGGAACTGGCCGCCGAGTGCGTTCACGCGTTCGCGCATGCCGATCAGGCCAAAGCCACCTTTACTTTCTCCATGCTGGCTAAAACCATGACCGTTATCGCGGATGGAAAGTTCCAGATAATCCTCATCTTCCTGCTGCCGGCGGTGCAATTCCAGCGTGATATGGCTGGCCGAGGCGTGGCGCACGATGTTGGTGAGGGACTCCTGTACCAAGCGGTAGAGGGTGATGTTGTAGGTTTCGGTCATCTCGTTGAGCGGGCCGCTGAAGCGCGTCTCAAGATGCAGGCCTTGCTCATGCAAACGTAGGTTGGAGATACATTCGTGCAGGGCATCCACCAGGCCAAGGTCATCCAGCGAGGTGGGGCGCAGGTAGCGCATCAGGTCGTAGGTGACCGCGTAGATATGGCGCGCGATGGCATCGATGGAATCGGCGCTCTGGTGCACGGCACTGGTCTCATTGGGGTGCAAGCGCTTGAGCATGCTGGCATCGGTACGGATGGCGGTGAGGGACTGGCCCAACTCGTCGTGCAGTTCCCGCGCCAGGTGGCGGCGCTCGGTTTCCTGCACCTCCATCACCTTATGGGCCAGACGCTGATTTTCCCACAGCTGTGCGTTCAATTCGCGGGTGCGCTGGGATACGCGTTCTTCCAGCTGGTTACGTTCACTTTCCAGCTGCTGCAGTACTTCTTCGCGCTGGCGCTGACTGGCGGATTTCTGCTCGTGGTAGGCCTGGGCCAGTTTCAGTAATGCCAGTGAGAACAGCATCGCCCCCAGCATCAGCATCCAGTTGATGTCACTCCAGACCATACTGCGGGAGAGCTGCACCTGCAGGGGCTGACCAAAACGGTTGAGCCTCTGGGTCACCGACAGGGTTGGCAGCCAGCTGTTTTCGGCAAGCTGACCGCTCTGGACCAGCAGGTTACCGTGGGCATCCAGCAGCGCCACCTTGGTGTAGCTGTCCTTGGCGGGCGCGGTCGGCAGCAGACCCTCGTAGGTAATAACCAGCGAGGCGACCTGGAGGTTATCCAGTGAGTCGTTGCTACTGTGAGGTACAACCGCCTGATAGAGGGTATACGCGGCGCGGCCATCATCCAGGGTGAACGGTGCTGTCGCGACTGGGCGGCGGTAGTACACGCTATCCAAAAACGACGATGCGAACTGGGCGTCGGTGCTCATATCCAGACCCAGAAAACGGCGCGTTTCCGAATTGAAGGGTTCGAGAAAGGTAAACGGGAAATAGACCCGCTCACCGTTGCTGCCAATCAGTTCAGGACGGTCGTTGTTCAGGCGGATACTGAAATAGGTGTAGCCGCGGCCGTGCATGCTCTGCTCAAATCGGCTTTGTTGGCTGACGGAGACCCGCTCCTGCAACTGCAGCCGGGCGATGTGAGGATTACGCGCACGCATACTGGTGGCAAAACGGCGCAGGGCCTGATGATCGTCCGGTTGGGCATCCACCAGGGTGGTAAAACTCTGCAGCAGCAGTTCGTTCAGGCGGGTACGGTCGTAGATGTTGTCATAGAGGTAGCTGGCCTCTTCGCTGACCTGTTGCTGAATACGGTTATAGTCGAGATTGATCAGAACCAGCTGGAGGCAGCCAGCCAGGATGAGCCACAGAGCGGGCAACGTCCATTTGTTCAGTGTGGTTTTCACTGTCAGACATCCTGTCTTTGGGTTAGTGGGCGATCGATCTTGATGAGTTGGTCAAATATTACTCTATTCGCTGGAATTTGACGAGCCCGCCCTCCGCGGGTTCCATCCGGGGAAAGCACAAGGCACCCCGTGGGGTGCCCTGATCAAGATGTCGGTTGATTCCGTGTGAATCAGCCTGCCAGGTTTTCGTTAACGAAGTCCCAGTTTACCAGGTTCCAGAACGCTGCCAGGTAGTCCGGGCGTACGTTGCGGTAGTCGATGTAGTAGGCGTGTTCCCACAGATCGACGGTCAGCAGTGCGGTCTGGCCCGCGGTCATTGGAGTACCGGCGTTGCTGGTGTTTACGATCTCCAGGGAGCCGTCAGGGTTTTTCACCAACCAGGTCCAGCTGGAGCCGAAGTTGTTAACCGCTTTATCGTTCCACTCTTCCTTGAACGCTTCGAATGATCCCCATTTCGCGTTGATCGCATCCGCAATTGCGCCGCTTGGTGCACCGCCACCGTTCGGTGACAGGGAGTGCCAGTAGAAAGTGTGGTTCCAGATCTGAGCTGCGTTGTTGAACACGCCGCCTGCAGGGGCAGACATGATGATCTCTTCCAGCGTTTTACCTTCAAATTCGGAGCCTGGGACCAGACCGTTCAGTTTCACCACATAAGTGTTGTGGTGTTTACCGTGGTGGTAATCCAGGGTTTCAGCAGAGATGTGCGGTTCCAGCGCATCACGCGCGTAAGGCAGTGCTGGCAATTCAAAGCTCATGAGTATTTACCTCCATAGTAGTTACAACCATACTGCGATCTTTCCTGTGACCTCAGCGCAGTACAGCTGCGTAAGTGCTTTGAGAATAGCACCGCCTTTCGGGGTTTTCATGGGACAAAACGTAAGGTTTTTTTGAATGGAAATACGCTGGTTGCGACTAAAGTCAGCTGTAAGACCTGTGGTGAAGGCCTAGAATGGGGCTTCATAACAATAATCAGAACAAAGTGTTTACAAAAAAATGGGTAAGATTTTTCTCTGGATCGGAGCGGTATCACTGGCAATTTACCTGGTCAAAACTCAGCTGTGGTCGTCCAAGACGTACGGACCTTTTGTTGAGGCGTGTATGACCGGTGAAAATGTGACACAGGAGCGTTGTGAGTGCCTGGGTAAATATGTACACAAGCACTTCAGCGATAATGAAGTCCGCGCCATTATGGCACAACGTCTGGAAGGTGCGTTTGGTGAGAAAGTAAAAGAGGTGGTGGCGGCAGGTTCCCAGGCCTGTTTGAATCCTTAACCTTTTACTTTAGCCTTCAGATTGCGCTGTTCAGCGCGTGCAGCGGGAAGTTCGGGTCACCCACCACGTAAAAGAACGGGTTGGTCAGGTCTTCCCGCTGGTTGTATCTCAGCGGTTCCAATGTGTCCGCATTCACCAGTTTCCCGCCTGCTGCTTCCACAATGGCCTGAGCCGCTGCCGTATCCCACTCCGAAGTCGGGAATAGACGCGGGTATAGGTCGGCCTTGCCTTCAGCGATCAGACACATCTTCAGTGAGCTGCCGCTGGCGAGGCTCTCGACCTGATCAAAATCCCCGGCCAGCTTGTCCAGCAGCTTGTCGTTCTGCTCCTGACCGTGGCGTCGGCTGGCGGTGACCACCAGGGTATTGCCCAAAGGGCGACTCTGAATCGAGTGTACGCTGCTGTCCGCTTCCTGTTTCCAGGCACCGATGCGGGAACCGCCCCAGTAAGTTTCGCGGGTTGGTGGCAGATGGATAATGCCGAGAATCGGCGTGCCGTCCTGAATCAGGGCGATGTTAACGGTGAACTCGTCGTTACGGCGGATGAACTCCTTGGTGCCGTCGAGTGGATCGATACACCAGAACAGCTCCCAGTGGCTGCGGGTGGCAAAGCTGATATCGTCGGCTTCTTCGCTCAGCTGTGGGATGGTGGGGTTGAGCTGGTTCAGGCCCTTCTCAATCACCCGATGGGCCGCCAGGTCGGCGGCGGTGACCGGCGAGTCGTCGCCCTTGGCCTGTACATCAAAGTCGTCGCGCTGGTAGACCTCCATGATCGCTTCGCCCGCCTCTCGGCAGATGCGGCGTAGGTCGGGGATAAACAGATCTATATCCATCAGCGGTTACTCTCGTTGGCCAGGAAGGTGCGGGTCATATAAAGGGCGGCGATGGCACGGCCTTCACTGAACTCCTCCTGCAGCACCAGGTTCTCCAGATCGTCCAGCGGCCAGCTCACCACTTCCAGCTCTTCCGGTTCGTCACCTTCCAGGCGGCATGGATAGAGGTCACGGGCGATGATCACGTTGATGGTGTGTCCCATATAGTTGGGGGCGGATGACATCACTTTGAGGCTGTTCAGGCGCTCGGCACCGAAACCCGCTTCCTCTTTCAGCTCACGGTCGGCGGCCTGGTGGGCGGTCTCACCCGGGTCGATCAGGCCCTTGGGCAGGGTGAGGGTGTAGTCTTCCAGACCGGCGGCGTATTCGCGGATCAGCAACACGTTGCCGTCGGCGGTAATCGGCACGATCATCACCGCACCGTGGCCGCGGGTGGCCAGGCGTTCATAGATCCGTTCGGCGCCATTGGAAAAGCGCAGGCTCAGCTCCTCGACCTGAAACAGGCGGCTGCTGGCGGTTTGGGTGACCTTCAAAATTTCCGGTTTAGCGGGCATACTGTAATCACTCTCATTTGGCTTATCTCCCGGCGCATAACTTCCATGATTGACTGGTCCCAAATCGATACTGTCCTGTTGGATATGGACGGCACGTTGCTCGATCTGCACTTTGACTCACACTTCTGGCTGGAGTTTCTGCCCCAGCACTATGCGCAGGTGCATGCGATGGAACCCGGCGCGGCGCGGGCGTGGTTGCATCAGCGTATCATACAGGAGCAGGGCACACTAAATTGGTACTGCCTGGATTTCTGGAGCCGGGAACTGGGTATGGACGTACCTGAGCTGAAGAAGGAAGTGGCCGACAGAATTGCCTTCCGGCCGCATGTGCAGGACTTTCTGGCACGTCTGCGCCAGGAAAATATCCGCACCGTGATTGTAACCAATGCCCACTACGGCAGTCTTAACCTTAAGAAGGAACGCACCGAGATCCACACGCTGGTGGATGAGGTGATCTGTTCCCACGATTTCCAGCTGCCGAAAGAGGATGTGCGTTTCTGGGATAAGCTGCACGAGGTGGAGCCGTTTAATCCGCAGCGCACCCTGCTGGTGGATGACAGCCTGCCGGTGCTGCGTTCGGCGCAGCAGTACGGTATCCGTTACCTGCTGTCGATCTACCAGCCCGACAGCCAGGCGCCGCGCCGCGAGATCGATGAGTTCAATGCCATCGACCATTTTGATGAAATTATGCCGAAGAAGTCCGATTCATGAGTGAACAACAGGGTGACAAGGTCCGCCTCGACAAATGGTTGTGGGCCGCCCGCTTTTATAAGACCCGTGCCATCGCCAAGCAGATGATCGACGGGGGTAAGGTGCACTACAACGGTCAACGCACCAAGTGCAGCCGACATGTTGAGATAGGGGCCACCATTCAGATCCGCCAGGGGTTTGATGAGAAGGTGGTCATTGTAATGGCGCTGTCCGATACCCGCCGAGGTGCGCCGGAAGCGCAAAAGCTGTACCGCGAAACCGAGGAGAGTATCGCTAAGCGTGAGGAACATGCCGCGCAGCGTAAGGCCATGGGTTCCAGCCTCAATCCTCGTAACCGTCCAAATAAGAAAGATCGTCGTCTGATCCGTGGATTTAAAGATCAGGTGGTCGACTAGACAGCCCCGCAGAAGATAGCGCCCGTTCACAACCGTTTATGGTAAGATGGCGGGCAGATTAACAACCTCGTCTATTTACTACCCTCACATGAGCAATTCCGATCAGATTCAACGTGTCCTGTTCGATGAACTGGATATCCGTGGTGTCTTGGTGGGCCTCGAAACGAGCTACCAGCAAGCCCTCGAAAAGCACAACTATCCAAAAGTGATCCGCCGCGTACTGGGCGAGATGATGGCGGCAGCCAGTGTACTGGCGGCCAACCTGAAGTTTGAGGGACGTCTGATCCTGCAAGCGCAGGGTGAAGGTGACGTGACCCTGCTGATGGCGGAGTGTAACCACAACCAGGAACTGCGTGCGATCGCCCGCTTTGAAGGTGAACTGCCGGAAGAAGCACGTTTCATCGATCTGCTGGAAAAAGGCCGCATGGCGATCACCATCGATCCATTGAAGGGCCAGCGCTACCAGGGCGTTGTGCCACTGGAAGGCGACACCCTGGGCCAGTGTCTGGAAGCTTACTTCGGCCAGTCCGAACAGCTGCCAACCCAGATGCACTTCTGCGCCGATGATGAACGTGCAGCCGGGTTCCTGCTGCAGGTGCTGCCAGCAGAAGGCACTGCCGAGGAAGATTGGGGCCGTATCAGCCACCTGGCGTCCACCCTGAAGGATGAGGAACTGCTGGAGCTGGATAACCAAACCCTGCTCTACCGTCTGTTCCACGAAGAGAACTGCCGCCTGTTCGAAGCGGACACAATTCAGTTCCGTTGCGACTGCTCCCGCGAGCGCAGCCTGAATACCCTGAAGTTTATGACCAAGGAAGAGTTGCAGGGGATTCTGGACGAGCAGGGCAACATCGATGTCGCCTGTCAGTTCTGCAGCGAGCAGTATCACTTCGACCAGGCCGATCTGGACTATCTGTTCTCCGATTCATCCGGTGCTCCGGGCTCTGATTCCGTGCACTGAATGGAAAAAATCTTCAGGGGTCAAACAATTAGCTGATCCCTGAATGAGAACCGTTTTTGAAATGGCGTTGATGCCACTTTTTGTGCAATAATACGCCTCCTTTTTATATAACTATGACAATAAACTGCCCCTAATACCTAGGTGCGGAACGTCTAATTGCTTATCAGGTAACGTTATTGGCGCCTACGCCAAGGGAACCCAGTAATGACCAAAGAATCTGTGAATACCGTAAACATTAACCTGAGCCCGGCTCAGCTCGTAGAAAAAGCTATTCAGGCTGGCGAAGGCCGCCTGGCTGATACCGGTGCCCTTGTTGTGGAAACCGGTAAACGCACCGGCCGTTCTCCGATGGACCGTTTCATCGTGGAAGAGCCAAGCACCGCTGACGCAATCGATTGGGGCAACGTAAACCGCCCATTCGATTCCGACAAATTTGACGCGCTGTGGGTGCGTGTTGAGGAATACCTGGCAGACAAGGAATCTTATGTCGCCAATGTTCACGTAGGCTCCGATCCTAACCACTATCTGCCGGTTAAGATGACTACACAGACTGCATGGCAGAACCTGTTTGGTCAGAACCTGTTTATCCGCCCTGAGGAATTCAACCCGAAGAGCAAAGAAGAGTGGCAGATCCTGAACGTTGCAGGTTTCGAATGTGTACCTGAGCGTGACGGCACCAACAGCGATGGCTGTGTGATCATCAACTTCGCTAAGCGCAAAGTCCTGCTGGCAGGCATGCGTTACGCGGGTGAGATGAAGAAAGCTATGTTCTCTGTGCAGAACTTCCTGCTGCCGGAGAAAGACGTGCTGCCAATGCACTGCTCCGCAAACGTGGGCGAAGACGAGAGCACTACCCTGTTCTTCGGTCTGTCCGGTACCGGTAAAACGACTCTGTCCGCAGATCCAGAGCGTTACCTGGTCGGTGACGACGAGCACGGTTGGGGCAAAGGTGTTGTCTTCAACCTGGAAGGTGGTTGCTACGCGAAGACCATCAACCTGTCGAAGAAAAACGAGCCAATCATCTGGGACGCGATCCGTTTCGGTGCAATCGTTGAGAACGTTAAGCTGGACGATGCACGCACTGCAGACTACAACGACACTTCCCTGACTGAGAACGGCCGTTGCGCATACCCGCTGCAGCACGTTGAAAAGCGTACTGAAACCAACATGGGTGGCGAGCCACAGGCGATCGTATTCCTGACCTGTGACCTGACCGGAGTACTGCCGCCAGTATCCATCCTGTCCAAAGAAGCTGCGGCTTACCACTTCCTGTCCGGTTACACCGCGCTGGTAGGTTCTACCGAAATGGGTTCCGGTGGTGGTATCAAGTCTACCTTCTCCACCTGCTTCGGCGCGCCGTTCTTCCCACGCCCAGCGGCGGTATACGCTGAGCTGCTGATGAAGCGTATCGAAGAGTTCGGTTCTCAGGTTTACCTGGTAAACACTGGCTGGACCGGTGGTTCTTTCGGTACTGGCGAACGCTTCAGCATCCCTACTACCCGTGGCATCATCGCAGCAATCCAGAGCGGTGCGCTGAAAGATGTTGAAACTCAGCACCTGGAAGGTATCAACCTGACTGTACCAACATCCGTACCGGGTGTTGAAGCAGCGCTGCTGAACCCACGTGAGACTTGGGCTGACAAGGGTGCGTACGACGCAACTGCTAAAGACCTGATCGGTCAGTTCACCAGTAACTTTGAGAAGTTCTCCGGTGTATCTGAAGAGATCATCAGTGCAGGTCCTCAGCTGTAAACACAGCTTAAGACCCGCAATAAAAAACGCCCTCATTTGAGGGCGTTTTTTTTGGGGGCTTTCTGCTCTTCAAATATGATGTAGGGTAGCCTTTAGGCTACCGGCAGCCTGAAGGCTGCCCTACAAGAAGGTTGTTGAGACTATTCGACCTCAAGGCTGTAATCGATCACCTTCAGGTAGTCGGCTTCCTGCTGCAGGTCGGCTGCGGTTAGCGGGTTATGCTGCAGCCAGCCTTCTGGGAAGCGCAGGTGCAGCTTCTTTCCGTCGGCGCGGAAGATAATCGCCGGCAGACGCAGGTTGCTCTCACTGCGGTTCAGCAGTACGGCGATTCGCAGCAGAATACACAAACGCTTATATGGTTCCTGCAGGTGCTTCTGCAGCTTCTTGAACTCATCTTTCGGGAACTTGCGGCGGTGGCCGCGCGCCAGGGTCGCAACCAGCTGCTGATCGCGGTTGGTAAAGCCCGGCAGGTCGGAGTTATGCAATAGGTAAGCGCTGTGCTTGTGGAACTGGCTGTGGGAAATCGTCAACCCGATGGTGTGGGTGCGTGACGCCCAGCTCAGCATATCGTGGAAGACGGGACGCTCCAGGCCCCAGTCGTCCTTGACCTGCGCCCAGCCCAGTAATGCCGTGTTTTCGATCCGTTGGGTCAGTTCGGTATCCACGTGGTAACGCTCAGCTAATGCGTTGATAGTGCGTTCACGCACATCTTCGTGAGCTAAGCGGCCTATAGTGTCGTACAGCAGACCTTCACGCAGGGCGCCGGTGGAGTAGTGCAGCTTGTCGATATTCAGCGATTCGAAGATACCGGACAGAATCGCGATACCTGCAGGCAACACCATACGACGCTCCGGTTTGATGCTTTCCAGATCGATATCGTCGACGGTCTCAAATGTCAGCAGCTTCTGCTGCAGGTGATACAGCCCCTGGGCGGTAATCGCATCGTCACTCAGGCCACTGCTGACCAGCGCGTTACGGATCGCCTTAATGGTGCCGGAGGAGCCCACACAACTGCTCCAGCCCAGATCGCGATAGCGTGCCCGGATCGACAGGAGTTCCTGCATGGCTGCGGTTTTCGCCTGCTGGAAACGTTGGGCCGTGATTACACCATCCGGGAAGAAACGTTTGGTGTAGCTGACACAACCCATGTGCAGGCTTTCCAGTTCCTGTGGTTCGAAGCGCTCGCCGATGACAAATTCGGTACTGCCGCCACCGATGTCGATCACCAGACGTTTACCCAGGTCATCCGCCAGCGTGTGGGATACACCCAGGTAGATCAGGCGGGCTTCTTCGCGACCGGCGATCACTTCCAGATCGGTCCCCAGGATTTTTTCGGCCTGTTCCATAAACTCCGCAGAGTTCTTAGCTTCGCGCAGTGCATTGGTCCCCACAATGCGAACTGCACTGCGCGGTAGGGAAACAATGCGTTGTGCAAATCGGCTTAGGCATTCCAGGCCGCGTTCCTGCGCGGCTTCGGTCAGCTTCTTGTTCTTGTCCAAGCCTGCTGCCAGCTGCACTTTTTCGGACAAGACATCAATCGGTTTCAATTCGCCGTGAGCCAGGCGGGCGACCATCATATGGAAACTATTGGAGCCAAGGTCGATCGCTGCCAGGAGGGTGGAGTCCTGGTTGTTGTCGCCGGCTATCTCCTGCTGGGGCATACGATAAAAGCCTCAAGATCAAAAGAGCTACACAAAAAGCTACACGTTGTGGTGCAACTGTATATACACGTTACTCTTAAGGTTACCAGAAGAGTCATTACAGAACATAGATCCCAGACCGGATCGGGTTATACCGATATAAGAAATTGGTCTGGTTTCGGGCTCTCCGGCTGTCGTTAATTGGATGCAACGATGGTGTAAGTTGGTTACCAAATGGCTACCGACGGTGTTATCATCGGGCGTCTTACAATTTATGCACCAGGTACATTGGAGAAAGTATCCCATGAGCGAGAACATCGTAAACGTTACCGATGCCTCTTTTGAAGAGGACGTCCTGAAAGCAGAGGGCGCTGTACTGGTAGATTACTGGGCAGAGTGGTGCGGTCCATGCAAAATGATTGCGCCTGTGCTCGAAGAGATCGCCAAGGAATACGAAGGCAAGCTGAAAGTTTGCAAGCTGAACATCGATGAGAACAACGAAACTCCACCTAAATTCGGTATCCGCGGTATCCCTACCCTGATGCTGTTCAAAGGTGGCAACGTTGAAGCTACTAAAGTTGGCGCACTGTCCAAGTCCCAGCTGGCTGCTTTCATCGAAGCAAACCTGTAATTCCGGGTACGAAAATGTGGTGGCCGTACGGCCGCCTCAACGGTTTAAGCGCCCGCGGGCCTGATTAAGGCTTGTACACCACATTTTCATCTCTATGCTATAGACAGCGTAGAAACAACCTTTTATAGTGACCTCTATCGACAGCCCGTTTCTCAATTAGCGGTGCTCCTGTCAAAGAATTCCAATTTTCTTCCCAAAACTTATCCATTCATTTCGACGCAGGCTTTTGCCGCGCTCTCATAGCTTATGAATCTTACTGAACTGAAAACGAAAAGCGTTCCCGAACTGCTGGACATCGCTAAAGGCATGGGCATGGACAATCTTGCCCGCTCCCGAAAACAGGACGTTATCTTTGCGATCCTGAAACGTCACGCCAAAGGTGGTGAAGACATCTACGGCGATGGTGTACTGGAAATCCTGCAGGACGGATTCGGCTTTTTGCGTTCCGCAGACTCCTCCTACCTGGCCGGCCCTGACGACATCTATGTATCTCCAAGTCAGATCCGCCGCTTTAACCTGCGTACTGGCGATACCATTGCCGGTAAGATTCGTCCGCCAAAAGAGGGCGAGCGTTACTTTGCCCTGCTGAAAGTTAACGAGATTAACTACGACAAGCCGGAAAACGCCAAGAACAAGATCCTGTTCGAAAACCTGACGCCGCTGTTTGCGCAGGACCGACTGCGTCTTGAAATGGGTAACGGTAGTACCGAAGACCTGACCGCACGTGTGATCGACCTGGTGTGTCCGATGGGTAAGGGACAGCGTGCACTGGTGGTATCCCCACCTAAAGCCGGTAAGACCCTGATGCTGCAGAACATCGCTAACAGCATCACCCGCAACAACCCGGAAACCCACCTGATCGTACTGTTGATCGACGAGCGCCCGGAGGAGGTGACCGAGATGCAGCGTACCGTGCGTGGTGAAGTGGTGGCGTCCACCTTCGACGAGCCGCCTTCCCGTCACGTACAGGTAGCCGAGATGGTGCTGGAAAAAGCCAAGCGTCTGACCGAGCACAAGAAAGATGTCGTAATCCTGCTGGATTCCATCACCCGTCTGGCGCGTGCGTACAACACCGTGATCCCGTCTTCCGGTAAAGTACTGACCGGTGGTGTCGATGCACACGCACTGGAACGTCCGAAGCGTTTCTTCGGTGCGGCGCGTAACATCGAAGAGGGCGGCAGCCTGACCATCATCGCAACGGCGCTGGTTGATACCGGTTCCAAGATGGACGAGGTTATCTTCGAGGAATTTAAAGGTACCGGTAACTCCGAAGTTCACCTGGACCGCAAAGTGGCAGAGAAGCGCGTTTACCCGGCGATCAACATCCGTCGTTCCGGTACCCGTCGCGAAGACCTGCTGACCACGGAAGATGAGCTGCAGCGTATGTGGATTCTGCGTAAACTGCTGGATCCGATGGAAGACTCCGCAGCGATCGAGTTCGTACTCGACAAGCTGAAAGACTTCAAAACCAACGACGAATTCTTCCTGTCGATGAAGCGGAAATAAGACCGTTTTCGTATAAAAGGGGTAAGCATTCGCTTGCCCTTTTTTATTGCTGATAGATTGGTTGTTTGCATGTCTACACCTAAGTACAAAGACCTGCGTGACTTTATCCAGATGCTGGAAGCACGTGGTGAGTTAAAACGTATCAAGCAAGAGATTGATCCCAATCTCGAGATGACCGAAATTGCCGACCGCACCCTGCGAGCCGGTGGTCCAGCGCTGCTGTTCGAAAATCCCAAAGGTTACGATTACCCGGTCTTGGCCAACCTGTTCGGTACGCCGGAGCGTGTGGCGATGGGCATGGGCGAAGAGACTGTCGAAGCGCTGCGTGAAGTGGGCAAGGTGCTGTCTCAGCTGAAAGAACCTGAACCACCCAAGGGTATGAAAGATGCCTGGGACAAGCTGCCGGTATTCAAGCAGGTGCTGAATATGGGGCCGAAGGTAGTCAAGAAGGCGCCGTGTCAGATGCATGTGGTTGAAGGCGATGATGTGGATCTGTACAAGCTGCCGATCCAGACCTGCTGGCCGGGGGATGCCGGGCCGCTGGTAACCTGGCCATTGGTAATCACCCGTGGTCCGAACAAGGAGCGTCAGAACCTGGGGATCTACCGCCAGCAGTTGATTGGCAAGAACAAGCTGATCATGCGTTGGTTGGCTCACCGTGGTGGTGCGTTGGATTTCCGCGAGTGGAAGAAGGAACATCCGGGCAAGCCGTTCCCGGTCGCAGTTGCATTGGGGGCCGATCCGGCGACCATTCTGGGCGCGGTGACTCCGGTGCCGGATACCTTGTCTGAATACGCCTTTGCCGGTCTGTTGCGTGGCGGCAAAACCGAGGTGGTGAACTGCCTGGGCAGTGATCTGCAGGTGCCAGCCAGTGCTGAATTTATCCTTGAGGGTTACATCGATCCTGAAGAGATGGCAGACGAAGGGCCATTTGGCGACCATACTGGTTATTACAACGAGGTGGATAGCTTCCCGGTATTTACTGTGGAGCGTATCACTCACCGTGACCGGCCGATCTACCACAGTACCTACACCGGTCGTCCGCCGGATGAGCCGGCGATCCTGGGTGTGGCGCTGAACGAGGTGTTTGTGCCGATCCTGCAGAAGCAGTTCCCGGAGATCGTGGACTTCTATCTGCCACCGGAGGGTTGCTCCTATCGCATGGCGGTGGTGACCATGAAGAAACAGTACCCGGGCCATGCGAAGCGTGTGATGCTGGGCGTCTGGTCGTTCCTGCGCCAGTTTATGTACACCAAGTTTGTGATTGTGTGTGACGATGACGTCAACGCCCGTGACTGGAATGACGTGATCTGGGCGATCACCACCCGTATGGATCCGCAACGGGATACGGTGATGATCGACAACACACCGATCGATTACCTCGACTTCGCCTCGCCGGTTTCCGGTCTTGGTTCGAAGATGGGGATGGACGCCACCAACAAGTGGGAGGGGGAAACCACCCGCGAGTGGGGCGAACCGATCAAGATGGATGACGCGATCAAGCAGCGGGTCGACGCCATCTGGGATGAGCTGGATATTCTCTAGTGCACCGCACAGGGTTTCAGTTATACCTGAACGACATCGCGCAACCGGTCCGGGTTCTGCCGGACCAGACTCTGTTGGCGGCCCTGGAAGAGGCCGGTTACAGGATGCGCCGCAGTTGTCGCAACGGGGTGTGTGAAATCTGTGAGATCAGGTTGCAGCATGGGCGGGTGCAACAGCATTACCCCCAGGCAACCTACCAAAACAATAACGCTGCAGAAGATGTCAGGGTGCTGACTTGTACAGCTACACCGCTGACGGATCTATGGGTGAATATTGAAGGGCTTAAGGCCCCCGGAGAAAAATCGGTGAAGAAACTGGTTTCTGATATCAAAGGGATTGAGTCCCTGAACCACGATGTGTATCGGGTTCGTTTGCAGCTGCCGGCCACAGGGAGCCTGGCAATAGATTTTACAGCAGGGCAGTATCTGGACATGATCCTGCCGGACGGTAAGCAGTGCTCCTTCTCCATCGGCAGTGCGCCGGAGCAGGGCCGTGACTTGGAGCTGCACATCCGACATATGTCGGACAGCGAGATGTCCAACGCGGTAATGGCCCACCTGCAGGATGAGGCAACGGTTGAGCTGGAACTGCCAAAAGGCGACTGCTGCCTGGCAGCGAATGCGATCAACCCGAAAACCCACTTTATCTTTGCTGCGGCGAGCACCGGCTTTGCCCAGGTGAAGAGTGTGGTGGAGCACCTGTTGGCTAATCAGGTTCCAAACCAGATCAGCATCTACTGGGGTGCGCGCGTGGAAGAGGATCTGTACCTGGAAGCGCTGCCAGAGCAGTGGACCAAAGAACACGCCAACGTGAGCTTTGTGCCTGTGGTCAGCGAGCCAGAAAGCAGCCCGAACTGGAAAGGCCGCACCGGTTTGCTGCCGGCTGCCGTGCTGGAAGACTTCGAAAACTTCGACGGTGTAGAGATCTTCGCCAGCGGCTCACCGGGCATGGTGTATGCGCTGCTGGATGCCGCTGAAACCCGCGGTTTCAACGAAGCGCAGATGCACTCCGACGTGTTTGCCTACGCACCGCGTGTGTGATCTGTTAAGCGCTGAGTGTTGATGAAAAGCCTCCGGATTGGGCACTGCTGTCCCATAGTTTGGGATAAATAAGAAAGCCTGAATCCATGTGAGTAAAATGAGTGTGCGAGCAAACACTTTAATCACAAAGGATTCAGGCTTTGTCACATCATAACACCGCGTTTCATCAGTTGCTGCAGCCCCT
>NZ_CAXRBQ010000056.1:0-10951 GCF_964228735.1 Pontibacterium sp.
AGGTGATAGATCGCGTCCGAGTAGACGAAGCCAATCGCTTGCGTACCGACAAGCCCCAGCGCCGTTGCGTGAAGCGAGCGCGCTGGCTGCTCTTGAAAAACCGGGATAACCTGAGCGAGCAACAGCAAGCCAACTTGGACGTACTCCTGTCCGCGAACCGCAACCTGTTGGTGGTTTATCTCCTCAAAGCACAGCTGAAAGAGCTTTGGTACTGTCCCAGTGTTTATGAGGCAAAACGGATGTGGGAGCAGTGGTGGCAGCAGGTACAGGAAAGCGGGATAAAACCCTTGCAGGACTTTGCGCGGAAGTTAAAGCCGTATCTACACGGTATCGTGGCGTCAGCGATACATCCCCTCCACACCAGTCGATTGGAGGGGATCAATAACAAGATCAAAGTGATCAAGCGTATGGCCTATGGCTATCGAGATACCGAGTACTTCTTCCTAAAGATAAAGGCGGCCTTCCCCGGTAATCGACGATGAACCTTTTTTATGGGGTGCTGATGCGATCAGAGTTCGCCGGTATTTACGCTTTCACCACGGCCGATACCGTAGTACGCAAAGCCCTGCTCCTTCATCCGGATCGGATCGTACAGGTTGCGGCCGTCAAAGATCGCCGGGGTGGAGAGGCACGCTTTTACCAGCTCAAAGTCGGGTGCGTAGAACTCTTTCCATTCGGTGCAGATCGCCAGGGCGTCGGCTCCTTGCAGTGCCGCTTCTTTAGTACCGGTCAGCATTAGGCCGCAACGGTTGCCGTAGATGCGCTGGGCTTCGTTCATCGCTTCCGGGTCAAACGCCTGAACTTTGGCACCGGCTTCCAGCAGTGCTTCGATCAGCACACGGCTGGTTGCTTCACGCATATCATCGGTGTTTGGCTTGAAGGACAGCCCCCATACCGCGATAGTTTTGCCTTGAAGGTCATGACCGAAGTGCTTCTGGATATTGCGGAACAGTTTTGTTTTCTGGTCGTAGTTAACCGCTTCAACTGCTTCCAGCAGGCGTGGCTGATAGTCTACGCCATGTGCGGTACGCACCAGTGCCTGGACATCTTTCGGGAAACAGGAGCCGCCGTAACCCGCGCCTGGGTAGATAAAGCTGTAACCGATACGGGAGTCGGAGCCGATACCGACACGGACTTTCTCGATGTCCGCGCCCAGCAGTTCAGCCAGGTTGGACAGTTCGTTCATAAAGGAGATCTTGGTGGCCAGCATGCAGTTTGCTGCGTACTTGGTCAGCTCGGCAGAGCGAATGTCCATGACGATCATGCGGTTACGGCTGCGGCTGAATGGGTCGTATAGCTCACGCATCACTGCTTCAACCTCAGGGTTGTCGGTACCGATCACGATGCGGTCTGGTTTCATGCAGTCTTCTATCGCGGAGCCTTCTTTGAGGAATTCCGGGTTGGAGACTACGTCAAACTTGAGGTCTGAACCTTTCTCATCCAGCGTTGCCTGCAATTGTGCAGCAACCTTGTCGGCAGTACCCACAGGGACTGTGGACTTGTCCACAACGATACGGTGTTCAGGCATGTAGGTAGCGATGGTTTTTGCCACGGCCAGGACGTATTTCAGGTCCGCGGAACCGTCTTCGTCCGGTGGTGTGCCGACTGCGATAAACTGGACCTGACCATGCTCAACGCCTTCCTTCGCATCCGTTGTGAAGTGCAGGCGACCCGCAGCATAGTTCTTCTCTACCAGGGGTGTAAGGCCTGGTTCGTAAATTGGAATAATTCCCTGTTTCAGATTGCTTATCTTGGCTTCATCAACGTCAACGCAGACAACGTCATGCCCCAACTCGGCAAAGATGGTGGCCTGCACCAAGCCAACGTATCCAATACCAAAAACTGTAACTTTCATTCGATTTCCTTAACAACGACAAAGGTGTGAAGGCGCGGCCTCTAAAGGCTTGAACGGGGTTCAGATGCGACAGAGGTAACTTCATATTCTTGGCTGTTTCAGCTGCCTGCTATCTTGCGCCGTAGTTCCTTTACCTGCAAGCATGATCAGCCAAGACATTGATCTAGCGTATCACTTCACTTTATATGCTGCATGTTTAAATTGTATTGCATCCTAAACTGGCCGGGCTTAATCAATCAAATGAAATTTCGTCAGATAAAATTTCTGTATGAAATTGTAGCGATTTTAAAAAGCAACGCTTTTGGGATATTGATAATTAAAGATACAGATAAAAAGTATTTTATTAAAAATACAGAAAACGATTAAAAGAGAGGCATGTTTTGGAGAGCGAAATTAATATGAATAAGAGGGATTTTAATGGTGGGCCCAGCAGGACTTGAACCTGCGACCAACGGATTATGAGTCCGCTGCTCTAACCAACTGAGCTATAGGCCCGAAGAGGGAGGCCAATGATACCCTGAGAGATATCATTGGCGCAATACACTGATATAAAAGGAAATTATTCGTCTAGGAAGCTGCGTAGATGCTCGGAGCGGCTTGGGTGACGCAGCTTACGCAGTGCTTTGGCTTCGATCTGACGGATACGTTCACGCGTCACGTCAAACTGTTTACCAACCTCTTCCAGGGTGTGGTCGGTGTTCATATCAATACCAAAACGCATACGCAGTACTTTCGATTCACGTGCGGTTAGACCAGACAGGACTTCCTTGGTCGCTTCGCGCAGGCCTTCGCCAGTTGCGGAATCTACCGGGGAATCGATAGTCACGTCTTCGATAAAATCGCCCAGGCTGGAATCTTCGTCGTCACCGATCGGTGTTTCCATGGAGATTGGCTCTTTTGCAATCTTTAGCACCTTACGGATCTTATCTTCCGGCATATCCATGCGCTCAGCCAGCTCTTCAGGTGTTGCTTCACGGCCCATCTCCTGCAGCATCTGGCGGGAGATTCGGTTCAGCTTGTTGATCGTTTCGATCATGTGAACCGGAATGCGGATGGTGCGTGCCTGGTCGGCGATGGAGCGGGTAATCGCCTGGCGGATCCACCAAGTCGCGTAGGTGGAGAACTTGTAACCACGGCGATATTCGAACTTATCCACCGCTTTCATCAGGCCGATGTTACCTTCCTGGATCAGGTCCAGGAACTGTAGACCACGGTTGGTATATTTCTTCGCGATAGAGATAACCAGACGTAGGTTGGCTTCCACCATCTCTTTCTTCGCGCGGCGAGCACGGGCTTCACCAATCGACATGCGACGGTTGACCTCTTTGATCTCCGTCAGCGTCAGTCCAGTGTTCTGTTCGAGCTGGATCAGTTTCTTCTGAGCGCGTTTCAGTTCGATTAGGTTGCGTTTGATCGCAGTAGAGTAATCCGCACCGGATTCAATCAGGTTATTGAACCATTCGGTGTTGATCTCGTTGCCCGGGAATTCGTTGATAAATTCGCGACGCGGCATGCGGCAACGCTGGGTGCAGATACGCATGATGGTACGTTCCTGCACACGGATGTTTGCGATGGCGGAACGAACGCGCTCTACCAGTGTGTCGTAGTAGCGTGGAGACAGCTTGATTGGCGCGAATGCTTCGCCCAACTCGACCATAGCGTTTGCCGCTGCTTTCGACTCGATACCTTCGCTTTCAATAGCGGACAGATATTTCTCCAGGCATTCGCGGATCAGGCCAAAGCGCTTAGCAGCTTCTTCCGGATCCGGACCACGATCTTTTTCTTCTTCATCGTCGTCGCTGTCTTCATCAGCATCTTCAGCATCTGCTTCGTCTGCCGCTGGAGTCGCTGGGCTCGCTTCGTAAGTCGTATCGTCGGCGTCGATGTAACCGCTGAAGATGTCGCTCAGACGGCCACCATCTTCCTGCAGTGTTTCATCGTAGGCATCCAGGACGATATTGACGGAACCTGGGAACGCTGCGAGGGCGGTCATCACTTCGCGGATGCCTTCCTCGATGCGTTTTGCAATATCAATCTCGCCTTCACGGGTCAGCAGTTCCACGGTACCCATTTCACGCATGTACATGCGGACTGGGTCGGTGGTGCGACCTGCGTCGGACTCTACGGCAGCAAGTGCGGCCACAGCTTCGTCGTCGGCATCGTCGGCAGAATCACCTTCTGTCATCAACAGGGTCTCGGCATCCGGTGTGTCTTCGGATACTTTGATACCCATATCGTTGATCATGCGGATGATATCTTCGACCTGATCCGGATCGGCTATATCTTCCGGTAGGTGGTCGTTGACTTCAGCGTAAGTAAGGTAGCCTTGTTCTTTACCACGGGCGATCAATTCCTTGAGGCGCGACTGCTGCTGAGAAGTATCGGACATGTGACCCTGACTTAGATGTGAATGATGAAAAAATTAGCAGGCAATTATAGCGATCAATGGGCGTTTTTTCTACAAAAGAAGGGGCTAATAATTGATGCTGATGATTAAAAAATAGACCAGTTTTGAAGCGCTTGCGATTATTTTGCAGTGCAGGGCAGCGTTCAGCTGTTCAACCGTTTCATCAGTAGCTGGTTAAGTTCGCTCTTTTCTTCGTCGCTGCGACTGATCTTGCGTTTGAGCTCATCCAGGCGTAGATCATCAATGCGGCGCTCCAGTTTTGGTAGTGCGTCCTGAAGAATCTGTTCGGCTTGCTGAATATCGTTAACCGGGTCGGCGTATGTGATCCCATTAAGTGTCATCAGGTAACCGCTGAGTGTTGGGTCTTCCTGCCCGTCAACATAAAGGGTGCCCAGTGTGGCGCGGGGGTGGCTTTTCAGGTAGTCCACCAGCGCGCAAAGCAGGGGGATGTTGGGTTCTGGCAGTTGGTCCAGCTTTGCAGGCAGTTCGCACAATCGTGCCAGCGTAGGAAAGTGCAGCAGCAGTGAGATGATGCGCTCGCTGAGTTCAATCTGAACGCTACTGCGGGATTTGCTGGTTTCCCGGCGCGTATTGAATTGCGCCTTGCGTGGCGCGCTGGAGCTGTCTTCCGGATAGTAATCCGGCTCCGAGTAGCTATCACCCGCGTCATAGTAATCGGTTGGGTAGTACTCCGCTTGGGGTTGTGGCTCGGGTTCCGTTGGTTGGGTGGCGCTGTGCAGGTTAACGACACTTTCCAACTGATCCTGAGACAATCCTGTCAGTTCGCTGACGCGGTCCAGCATCATCTGCTTCAGGATGCCGGGTTTCATGCCTTGGATCAGGGGGAGCGCGGCGCTACTGAATCGGGCGCGGCCGTCCATGCTGTTGAGGTCCATCTCTTCCGACTGGCTTTTAAAGAAAAATTCTGCCAACGGCAGAGCTTCATCCAGGCGTTTGCTGAAATCATCGGAGCCTTCTTTTCGTACTAGGCTGTCAGGGTCTTCACCTTCCGGTAGGAACAGGAATCGCGCTTCCTGACCATCCTTGATTACGGGTAGGGTAGTACCCAAGGCGCGTTTTGCTGCATTGCGACCCGCTTCATCACCGTCAAAGCAGAAAATGACTTCTGGTACGATTTTGAAGATACGTTCCAGGTGCTGTGCTGTGGTGGCAGTGCCAAGTGTCGCAACGGCATAATGAATACCGTACTGAGCCAGTCCCACCACATCCATATATCCTTCCACAATCAATAGCCGCTCAAGCTTGTGGTTGTGCTTGCGGGCCTCGTACAGGCCATATAGCTCACGGCTTTTGTGGAAGGTCTCGGTTTCCGGGGAGTTCAGGTACTTGGGTTTGTCGTCGCCTAGAACGCGACCGCCAAACGCAATAACCCGACCACGTTGGTCGCGGATCGGAAACATAATGCGGTTACGGAAACGGTCGTAATCGCTGTTGCGTTCTTCGTTGTGGATAAGTAAGCCAGCTTTTTCCAGTAGTTGGCGGTTTTCGCTGCTGTCGCCCACATGGTTCAGTAGATTGTCCCACCCCGGTGGAGCAAAGCCTATCTCGAATGCTTTCGCTGCCTGGCCAGATAGGCCTCGGGATTTAAGGTAGTTAACCGCTTGCTGTCGACTGGAATGGCTGCGAAGTTGCTGGGCATAAAACTCTGCTGCCTGGGTGAGCAAGTCATAGAGTGATTTTAGGTGTTGTTGCTGCTGCCGATTTTGCTGGGACTCTTCCTTGGGCACTTCCATGCCGACCATCTTGGCCAGTTCCTCTACAGCTTGTGGGAAGTCGAGGTGGTCGTATTCCATCAGGAAACCCAGTGCATTACCGCCGGCACCACAGCCAAAACAGTAGTAGAACTGCTTTTCCTGGTTGGCAGTAAAGGAGGGGGTTTTCTCTTTATGGAAAGGGCAGAGACCGGAATAGTTTTTGCCGGTGCGCTTTAACTTCTGGACACGGCCATCCAGCACGTCGATGATGTTAACGCGTGCAAGGAGATCGTCAATAAAGTGTTGGGGGATTCGTCCGGCCATGTAGTTGCTGCTGCTGAATGATCAGCGGCAGTTTAGCTGGACAGGCGCTGTTTTACGAGCTTGGAAGTCTCACCTACATCGGCGCGGCCCTGGATCTGGGGTTTCAACACACCCATCACCTTGCCCATGTCCTGCATGGACTGTGCGCCACTGGTGGAAATAGCCTGTTCGATCAGTTCGCTGATCTCTTCTTCGTTTAGCGGTTGCGGCAGGAAAGTTTTAATCACCTCCATCTCCCGTCGCTCTACATCCGCCAGATCCTGGCGGTTCGCTGCTTCATATTGCGAGATCGAGTCGCGACGCTGTTTGGACATTTTGTCCAGCGTCGCCAGGACTCGTGCATCATCCAGCTCCACGCGCTCGTCAACTTCGATGCGTTTCAGCTCAGCAAGAATCATACGGATCGTACCCAGGCGCTCCTTATCTTTGGCGCGCATGGCAGCTTTCATCTCAGTGGTGATCTGCTGCTTGAGTTCGGACATCGTATTACCTGCCTCTGATTAAGCTGGAGAGGATCTATCTCGTGGATTAGTACAGACGTACGCGACGAGCGTTTTCGCGAGAAACTTTCTTCGCGTGACGCTTAACTGCTGCAGCTGCTTTACGTTTACGAACAGACGTTGGCTTCTCGTAGAATTCGCGACGGCGAACTTCTGCCAGAATACCTGCTTTTTCGCAAGAACGTTTGAAGCGACGCAGAGCTACGTCAAATGGCTCGTTATCTTTAACTTTTACCGCTGGCATGTGTATACAAACCTTAAATTGATTGAGTTAATCCACTAGTCTCACCATGCTGCGTTTTGGGCGCAATTATGGCGAGGGCCGAAATTCTAATGGCGGGTCTGGCGGATGTAAAGAGCAATACGGTGAAATTTCTCTCGGATTGCTGGATAATGTCGCCCCCGATCATTAATTACAGTTTAGACAAGATGCGTGTATTAGGAATCGAGACCTCCTGTGACGAAACCGGCGTAGCGATCTACGACAGTGAACAAGGCCTGCTGGGCGACACCCTCTACAGCCAGGTTAAGATGCATGCCGAGTATGGCGGCGTAGTGCCGGAGCTGGCATCGCGTGACCATGTGCGCAAACTGATTCCTCTGATCCGGGAAACTTTTAAACAGGCCAATCTGGAACACGGCGATGTGGATGCAATCGCCTACACGGCGGGTCCTGGTCTTATTGGCGCGTTGATGGTGGGGGCGTCCACCGGGCGAGCGCTGGCATTGGCATGGGATAAGCCAGCCATTGCCGTACATCACATGGAAGGACACCTGTTGGCGCCGATGCTGGAAGAGAAGCCGCCTGAATTCCCATTTGTAGCGCTGTTGGTATCCGGTGGTCACACGCAGTTGGTACGTGTTGAAGGTATTGGTCAGTATGAACTGCTGGGAGAGTCCTTGGACGACGCCGCTGGTGAAGCTTTTGATAAGGCTGCGAAAATGTTGGGCCTCGACTATCCGGGTGGTCCTGAGATTGCGCGCCTTTCTGAAAAGGGGGATGTGACACGCTTTAAATTTCCACGCCCAATGATCGACCGACCAGGGCTGGATATGAGCTTCTCCGGCTTGAAAACATTTACTCTCAACACAGCCAATAGCCATCGCGACGAAAACGGTAAACTGGATGACCAGACCATCGCAGATATCGCCTGTGCTTTTGAGCAGGCGGTGGTAGATACACTGGCTATTAAGTGTCGTCGTGCTCTGCAACAGACGGGTATGAAGCAGTTGATCATCGCGGGTGGCGTGAGTGCCAACAAGCGCTTGCGGGTTCGTCTGGAAGAGATGGTTAAGAAGGAACGTGCAGGCCTGTATTACGCCCGTCCTCGTTTCTGCACCGATAACGGTGCAATGATCGCCTTTGCCGGTTGTCAGCGTCTGTTGGCGGGGCAGTCCAGCGATCTGACCATTCTGGCGCAACCACGCTGGCCTATGCACACTCTGGATGCGATCTGATTAGATCCGTTAGTTGGCGGCTTAGAACCGGCTCTCAGCGCCTTTGATAAGCCGCTTAATGTTTTCCCGGTGTGTGTATAACAGCAGCACAGAGATCAGCAGCACTGGCATCATCAGGCCAGGCTGTACCAGCCAGGCCGCGAGTGGCGAGATCAAGGCGCAGCCGATCGATGCCAGTGAGGCAATCCGACCAATACTGATCAACATACCCCACAACACCATCTGAATAATCCCCAGCGGAATCGACAGCGCCAGGCAGACGCCCACGGCGGTCGCCACGCCTTTGCCGCCGCTAAACCGGGCAAACAATGGAAACAGATGGCCCAGCACCACAGCCAGTGCACACCAATTGGCAACATTACTCTCCAGATCCATCCATTGCGGCAGCGAGACTGCGCACCAACCTTTGCCAATATCCCCAATGAGGGTAAAGAACGCTGCTTTACGGTTGCCGATACGCAACACGTTGCTGGCACCTGGATTGCGGGAGCCCTGTTGACGAGGGTCGGCGATGCCCATACAGTGGCACACCAAGATAGCGCTCGGCACTGAACCCAGCAGGTAAGCGGTTGCTACCATAAGTGCATTCAGTAATTCGAGCTCGGGCATCGCACCATCCTATAGGTTTGTAAGCATGGATATAGTGTACATACGTGAATTAGAAGTAGAAACGATCATCGGCATCTATGACTGGGAGCGTGAGATTCGCCAGAAAGTCAGTCTGGATCTCGAGATGGGCACCGATATCCGCAAAGCGGCTGAGACCGAGGTGGTGGACAATACCCTGAACTACAAGTCGGTTTCAGAGAAGCTGATTGAGTTCGTCGAAGCCAGTGAGTTCCAGTTGGTGGAAACCATGGCCGAAGAGATTGCGGGACTGATCATGACCACCTTTGGTGTGCGTTGGATTCGCGTTCGTGTAGGTAAGCCCGGCGCGGTGCCTGCGGCAAAGGATGTGGGTGTGATCATCGAACGTGGAGAGCGCTTCTGATGGCGCAGGTGTATGTCAGCATCGGCAGCAACCAGGATCGTGCCCGGTATATCCGTGCTTCCCTGGATGCGTTGACCGAGCGTTTCAGTAAGCTGGTGCTTTCATCGGTGTATGAAAGTGAAGCTGTCGGTTTTGATGGGGATAACTTCTACAATCTGGTCGCGGGCTTTAACACCGACCTGCCAGTAGGTGAGTTATCCCGCCTGCTGAAAAGTATCGAGGATGACAACGGCCGTTGTCGAAAAGGACCCAAGTTCAGCGGACGTACGCTGGATATCGATATTCTGACCTACGACGAGCTGATTGGCGATCACGACGGTGTGCAACTGCCGCGTGATGAAATCCTGAAGAACGCATTTGTACTGCTACCGCTGGCAGAGGTCGCGCCTGAGGTTAAGCATCCAGAAGTGGAGCAGACCTATCAGGCGCTATGGCATGGTTACGAAGGTGGGCAGAATCTCTGGTCCGTTGACTTCGAATGGCAGGGCCAGACTATCTCTTCGGCTGAATAATATCTTTGGCTATCGGGCGTTTCAGCTGAAACCTGTGCTTCAGCTAAACAAGGAACGCCCACCATCCACCGCAAGCACTTGTCCGGTAATAAACGGGGCATGTGCCAGGAAGTACACCGCATCCGCGATATCTTTAGGATTGCCGCTTCTGCGTAGCGGTGTCTTTTTCATGATCTCATCTTTCGCTGCGTCTGACAGCGCAGCTTCTGCTTCAGGCCAGAGAATAGGGCCGGGTGATACTCCGTTGATGCGCACATTCGGTGCTAGGTCTTTCGCCAGTACTTTTACCATCATTTCAACACCGGCTTTGGCGATTGAGTAGATCGGGTAGTCTGGCAGCCCGCGTTGAGAGTGCACATCCACCAGATTGACGACGGCGCCGTTGTTGCGTATCAAGCCGGGGCTTAGAGACTGAGTCAGAAAGTAGGCCGCACGCAGGTTGCTGTTTATCAGGTTGTCCCACTGTTGCTGGCTGGATTCGCCAAGCGGGGTTGGGTAGAAACTGGATGCATTGTTGACCAGCAGGTGGATGTCGCCAAATTCTGCCGTGATCTGCTCCGACAATACGGAGACCTGGGGCATGTCGCTCAGATCGGCTTGAATCGACGATGCGGAATCCGGTCGGGTCTGGTTGAGTGATGCGACAAGTGCTTCCCCTTCATCGCGTGAATGACGGCAGTGAATGATGACGCGGTAACCTTCGCTGTGAAGATGGCGGGCGATCTCGGCACCGATGCGGCGGGCAGAGCCGGTAATCAGTGCGGTAGGGGAACTGGATGGAGGCATCGGATATTCCTGCTAAATCTGGTCGCAGATCTGTGCGCGACAACGGTTGAGTTCATCACCGAGCGCTTTGCCCTTAAACCCCTTTGCGATCAGCTCACCCGCCTGAAGCTGGTTGAGTGCGGTCAGTAGCTTCTGCAAGCGGTCATGCAATGTGCTGTCGAGCTCATGCAATGCGGCGCAGCACGCAAAAACTCCGTCCAGACGCTGAGGGCGCCGTAGCAGGTCCAGAGACTGAATGAGCTCAAAACGCTGTGCACCGCTTAGGCTCTCAATGTCAGCAATTGCTTGGTGCCATTGGCGCACCTGCTGAGCCTGTTGTAACCAGGCTTTTGGGGTGCGCAGTCTTTCACACATTGAAGCGATCAGTCTCAGCGCTTCATCGTCAGGCAACTGTGTTGTCGCC
>NZ_CAXRBQ010000057.1:0-65037 GCF_964228735.1 Pontibacterium sp.
CTCTACACCGGTTCCGACGACGGCAGCCATGACATCGGATCCGACGACGGTAGTCAGGACAATGGCTCCGATGATGGCAGCCAGGACAACGGTTCCGGCGATAGCGGCTCACAAGACAACGGTTCTGACGACGGCAGCCAGGATAATGGCTCCGATGATGGCAGTCAGGACAACGGTTCCGACGACGGTAGCCAAGACAGCGGCTCCGGTGATAACGGATCACAAGACGATGGTTCCGATGACAGTAGTCAGGACAACGGTTCCGATGATGGCAGTCAGGACAATGGCTCCGGTGATAACGGATCACAAGACGACGGTTTCGATGACGGCAGTCAGGATAACGGTTCCGACGACGGCAGCCAGGACGACGGTTCTGATGACGGCAGTCAGGACAATGGCTCCGGTGATAACGGATCACAAGACGACGGTTCCGATGACGGCAGCCAGGACAACGGCTCGGACGATGGTAGTCAGGATAACGGGTCCGGCGACAACGGCTCGCAAGACACTGGCTCCGATGACGGCAGTCAGGACAACGGCTCCGATGACGGCAGTCAGGACAACGGCTCCGACGACGGCAGTCAGGACAACGGCTCCGATGACGGCGGTCAGGACAATGGCTCCGATGATGGTAGCCAGGACAGCGGCTCCGATGACGGGAGTCAGGACAATGGCTCCAACGACAACGGTAGTCGTCCTTGTGATGACCCGGCGATGCGAGAGGTGGGTTGCCAGACTGATGTCGTTGACGGGCGCCTGGCAGGAGAGGCCGTAGTATCTGGTACGATGTGTGATGATGTGATGTCCGACCAGGCTGGCGGGCAGATCATTCAGACATACCAGGGCGACGATATTGTCCTAGGTGCGATTGGTGATAACTCCGCTTACCTGGGTGAAGGTGATGATGTCTACAAAGTTGCGGGCGATGGCGATGATTTCGTCATGGGCTGTGACGGCAATGATGTAATCCTGTCCGGTGATGGTGAAGATGTAATCCTGGGCGGTAAAGACAATGACATTATTTACTCCGGTGCAGATCGTGATGTGCTTGAAGGTGGCGATGGAGATGACATCCTCTACGGTGAGGGTGGTAATGATGTTCTCTTCGGCGATGCGGGCAATGATATTCTGAAAGCGGGTGAGGGTAACGATGTTATCCACACCGGTTCCGGAGAAAACTTCGCAGATGGCGGTAGTGGTGATGACTACATCGTAGGCGGCGTAGATAGCGATACGCTACTGGGTGATCTGGGTGATGACACTATGCTGGGCGGCGAAGGCGCTGATGTGCTCGTCGGTGGTGAGGGTGACGATACGCTCCATGGTGGTCTCGGCGATGATGAGATGTATGGCGGTGAAGGTAATGATGCGGCCTATGGTGGCGAGGGGGCAGATATCTTTGTTGCGCACAGCGGCGTAGATTACTTCGACGGCGGTGAAGGTGGTTGGGTTGATACAGTTAAGTTTGAAACCCAGGCATTTAACAGCTTTGTTATCTATGCGAACGGCGAGCGTCAGGACTTTGATGTTGCAGATCAGTCGCTCGCACTGGATGCGAATAGCTCGGGTGCTGTGGCGTTTGCTGACGGATCGGAAATTTCGTTCGCCAACCTGGAGTTGATCGAGTGGGTGTAATTTAAGCTCGGGTCTATTTGGTAAAAAACTGCCACAGATCTTTGTCTAATTGTGACATCGATGTGCGGCAGTTTTTTATTGCCTGATTAAAGCCGCTGCAGGCGTTTTTGGGCCTTGCTGTGGTCCTGTGCAGCGGCTTTCTCATACCAGAATTTCGCCATCTCTCTTGGGTTTGTGCCGTTTAGGGGCGCGCGCTCATTCTCGTACATTAGTCCCAGATTAAACTGTGCAGCTCTGAAGCCGCTGTATGCGGAGCGTTGGTAGAGCGAGAAGGCGCGTTTCAGTTGCTGGTCGTTTTCCAAGCGGATCGCAACTGTATTCTGTGCGCGATCGTGACCGCTGTTGGCGGCTCGTTCGTACCAGTGGTTGGCTTTCTCGGTGTCATTCTGTTGGTCGTACAGGCGTGCCAGGTTGTATTGGCTGAAAGCGTTGCCGGCTTTGGCGCCCTCTGTGTACCACCTCACGGCTTGCTGAGTATTACCGAGGTTCATGTGTAGCAATGCCAGGTTGTTCTGGGCGCGGGCGAAGCCTGCGTTGGCTGCTTGCTCGTACCAATAGAGGGCTTCCTCTTTATTCTCATCTTCGCAGAGCAGAGCGTAACGATACTGGCCAAATGGAATATTTCGTCGTGCCGCTTCTGCAAAACACTCTTTTTCAGTGGGGGTGTTTGCTTTGTTCTTGCTGGGTTTCGGAAGTGGCGTGTTATTGAGTCGGTTGATATCCAGCGTTTGTAGTTGCTCTCTCAGCCGGTTTAATGTGATTCGCTTATCAATCGACTTCTCCATCATTGCCTTGATTAGCCGTTGCATGGGTTCGGAGAGCGCAGTAGGGAGCTGCACTGGCTGCGTGCAGTGGTTTAGCATCTTATTGGCGTCTGATGTCGCGTGGATTTTAAAGGGTAGTTCGCCGGTCACCAGGTAGTGGAGAGAGACGCCGAGGGAGTAGATGTCAGACGCTGCTGTCTGGCGGCCAAAGTATTTTTCCGGTGCGGTGTAGCTAAAGTCTGTTTTGGCCACTTCGCTGCGCTGCTTGTAGGCAGGTTCCGCGATACCAAAATCGGTGAGGGTGAGTTTCCCGTTGTTATCGATGAGTACGTTGGATGGTTTGATATCCAGGTGGTGTGTCTTTTTCTGGTGTAGCAGGTGTAGGGTGTCCGCAATGAAAGAGGCGATGCGAACGGCTTCGCGTTCGTCCAAAGGACCATCACGATCAATGCGTGATTTGAGGGATTCTCCCTCAACGTAGCGTGTCAGAATGATCAGCTCATCTTTGTGGCGGATGGCTCTGAATAGCTGTTGGATGCCGGGGGTTCCGGAAACGGTATCGAGAGAAAGGACTTCCTGTTCAAAAACGGCGTGGTCGCTGACATCATTAAATTTCTTGGCAGCAAATTCACGGTACGGAGGTTCAGTTTCCTGTACGCGATAAACGGTTGAAAAACCACCGGTTGCCACCTCATTGATGATTTCGTATCCACACAGAAATGCCATTGCTTAGTCGGAGTCCTTAGATAAATTCACTTAAGGATTCTAACACTGAAAGTAGGGGGCTGTAGTAGAGAGAATGGGGTGCTGATATGTGATAAGTGGTCGGAGTGGAGGGATTATTCGGCTGCGCCTCACCCTGCGGGCCGTCGCTGCGCTCCGTGATCTCGCTTCGCTCGGTTTGGACTCCCCTTCGGGTGTTCTCATCCCTCACAAACGCCTGTGTTCTTAATAGACTGTATAGATATATTTGAGGTGAGGAAAAAATATAGATGGTCGGAGTGGAGGGATTCGAACCCCCGACCCTCTGCTCCCAAAGCAGATGCGCTACCAAGCTGCGCTACACTCCGACGATGTACATCATTGGACAGCAAGTGTGTCGATTTGATGTTGATGACTTACAGATCATTATAAAGTGTTCTGTAAGTTAATGTGATGGTCGGAGTGGAGGGATTCGAACCCCCGACCCTCTGCTCCCAAAGCAGATGCGCTACCAAGCTGCGCTACACTCCGACTTGGCTCCTCGAGCTGGACTCGAACCAGCGACCAATAGATTAACAGTCTACTGCTCTACCAACTGAGCTATCGAGGAACACTTAAGCTCTTACTTTACTGATTGATACCGAGGTTGGCTCCTCGAGCTGGACTCGAACCAGCGACCAATAGATTAACAGTCTACTGCTCTACCAACTGAGCTATCGAGGAATCGTCTCAACCAGTGGCGGCGTATATTAATGATGCCCCCGGGGACCGTCAAGCGTTTTTTTTCAAATAATTTCAATAAGATCAGTTGATCACAGTTGCTCCACTATTTACGTTATAATCGACCACTTATGAGTCAGTCAGTCTGATCAAGAGGGGCCGATTCATACTAAAGATGTATCTGGTTGTATTACGCCGTCACATATAAAAAAGAGTTGGTGCGGAATATTCTTTGCCGCAGTAGTTGCCCGAGGCTGATCCCTCAGGCGTAACTCGAAAAATAAACGTTGGTGTGATCCCAACAGAGGATGATTCAGAATGACCCAAATTCTTGGTAAAGACGCTCCGGTAGACGAGTCGATTACTCGAATGACCAACGGGTTGCGTCAGCTGGGCTTTGATCTCGAAGAGGTAAACTGGCTGAATCCAGTGCCTAACGTATGGTCTGTGCATGTGCGCGACCGTAATTGCCCATTATTGGTTACCAATGGTAAAGGTGCTTCCCGCGAGGCGGCTCTGGCCAGCGCTTTAGGTGAGTTTTTTGAGCGTCTGAGTTGCAATCACTTCTTTACCGGATACTTTTTGGGTAGTGCCATTTCCGAAGGCAACTTTGTGCACTACCCGAACGAGCGCTGGTTCCCGTTGGAAGGGGATGATATTCCTGCCGGCTTGTTGGATGAGCCGACTCTGCATCATTACAACTTCAGCGATGACCTGAAAGGGCCGATGCTGGTTGATACCAATTCAGGCAATGCCACCCGTGGCATCTGTGCGATCCCATTTGAGCGCCAGCGTACCGGTGATCAGGTTTGGATCCCGATCAATATTATCGGCAACCTATATGCCAGCAATGGCATGGCTGCAGGTAACAGCAAGTACGAAGCCCGCGTACAGGCGTTGTCCGAAATCTTTAAACGTCATATTAAGAATACGATCATCTCATCGGGTATCAGTCTGCCGGGTATTCCGGATGAGGTGGTGGCGCGTTATCCACAGGCACAGGCCGCGATTGATGCGTTGCGGGAGAAAGGCTTTGGCATCGTCGTTAAGGATGCATCCCTGGGCGGAAAATTCCCGCTGGTAAACGTCACCCTTCTGAATCCTGAAAACGGTGGTGTTGTAGCCTCGTTTGGTGCGCACCCTAAGTTTGAAATGGCGCTGGAGCGTGCACTGACGGAACTGTTGCGTGGTCGTACGCTGGAACAGCTGAATACATTTGCTCCGGCAAGTCTGGATATTCGTACGGTAGCGGATCAGAAAAACATCGAAACCCACCTTATTGATTCGACCGGCATCGTGGCCTGGGATCTGCTGGCGGGTGAGAGTGACTACGAATACACCGAGTGGAATATCGAAGGTGACAGTAAAGCTGAGTTTGACCACCTGTGTTATCTGATCCACCGCGTTGATATGGACATCTATATCACCGACTACGAGCACCTCGGCATGTATGCTTGCCGGATTATTGTGCCAGGCATGTCAGAGATCTATCCGGTTGAAACACTGGTGCGTGATAACAACGCTGCAGGTGTGCCGCTGCGTAAGCGATGCCTGAATCTGCCTGCGCTGGATCGCGCAGCTTATGAAGAGCTGTTGGAAGAGTTGGAAGACCTGGCGGTGGATGATCAGCGCCTGGTTGCCGAATTCCTCGGTATCGTGACTGACCCGGATACTCCATGGGAAACCATGCGGGTGGGCGAGCTGAAAGCGTTGCTTAACCTGATGGTGGATAACCTGGAAGCTGCATTGACATGGGTTGAATGGACATTGCAGTACGGTGAAGTCTCCAAGGAGCGCAGTGCGCTTTTCCTTTGTTTGGCCCAGTGTCTTGCCTTCGAACTGGATGGTGAGCGTAATCTGGCGAAATATGAATCTGTATTGCGCCTGGCACACAAGCAGGAATATGTAGACCGTAGCCTTGAAATGCTGAAGGGTGAGGATGTGCTGTCTGATCTGCCGTGTGATGATGGGCGTCTGTGCCAGTTTGGTAATCACAGCCGCATGCTGGAGGTTTATCAGCGTTTGCAGGATGCCAAGGCGCGTAGCGTTACGGCCTGAGCCCGAGTTCTTTTGATATAAGGCCATAGTGGATAACTTATCTACTGTGGCTTTTTTGTTTCCGGTGTTGATTCGGGTAATTAACGCACAAAATCAAAGGCTGAACAGGGCAGTAATTGAACGGTTTCTTCCACTTAGCTGAAAGTCCTTCAGGTAAGTCCGGTTATCCCTTTTTTGTCAGCTCCGGCTGGGCTAGAATCCATCACTTCGGTCTGTGGAAACAGACACCAACAGCGAAAAGAATTTAAGGGTTCAGATGCTCTTTCATAAGTTGCCTGATGACTTATTCATGCCGCTCTCGGGGCAAAACCGCCAGATCTATCAGGTGGTATTGTTGTCCCTGGCGGATCTGTTTTTTGATGAGGATCTGATTGATCCCTTCGTCCCGAAAGACTTGGTGCGTTCCTCGATTGAAGATACGGTTGTCCGTATGGGTATTCGTCGTTGGGTGCCGGAAGAGGAAGAGGGCGAAGAGCAGGTCGAGATGCCGCGCTCCAGCAGCGATTACGCCAATCGCATCTACCGTCGTCTGGTAGCAACTGGCTGGTTGGAAGAGGAGCAGCGGGTGTACCGCACCTATGTGCTGCTGTCACCATCGATCAGCTTCCTGTTGCGAACCCTGGTATCGATCTCCAAGCTGGAAAAACGCAGTTACGGTGGTGCCGTACTGAACGTACTCAGCTCCATGGAAGCGGCGATCAACGATCCGGCTGGGCGTGGTATCACGCTGGCGGAAGCGGCGCAGACCGCGTCTGACTTCAGTGCCCACCTGACCGACATGATGCTGGGCCTGCGTGAGCTGAAGATCAACCTGTCGCAGAGCAACAACCCGCAGGAGATCGTACGTAACTTCTTCGAACGTTTCGTAGAGCACATCCTGGTCTCCGACTACAAAACGCTGAAAACCAAGAACAACCCGTTCCGTTTCCGCCGCCAGATTCTGGCGATGCTGCGCGAGCTGCAGTTCGACACCTATAAAGTGGATCTGCTGGCCAAGCACTATCAGGAGCAGTACGAAACGGACTACCACGATGCGGAAAGCATGGTGCACCAGCACATCAACCGTATCATCCGCATCTTCGAGTCGGTGGATCAGCGTCTGGCGACCATTGACGACTTCCGTTATCGCCTCGAGAAGCGCGTGGCGGATACCGTCCGCTACATGGACAAAACCACACCGGGCATGGCGGCCCGTATCTCCCGTGCGATCACCGAGATCGCCCGTCGGGATGATTGCGAGCTGCCGCCAATTACCACGCTGGAGACACAGGGCTTTATCTGTGATCGCAGTGTGCGTTCACCGATCCGTCGCCGTGTACAGGCTGCGCCTCGTGTTATCACCCAGGCTGAGATCGATCCGCGTGTACTGGAACTGCGTCGTCTGTTTAAAGAGTACAAAGATCGCCGTGAGGTAACGCCGGATAAGGTGGAGATGTACCTGGAGCGCAACTTGATCGGCCGCGATCAGATCAGCGCCGGTGAATTCGATATCCAGACCATCGAAGACTACATCTGCTTCAGTTATGTACGCCACCTGCCTTCGATGGGGAAAAAAGCCCGCAAAACGATCGATAAGTACGAGATCCGTTTTGAAGAACAGTATGTCAATGTTGCCGGCATGGTTGAGTGTCGGGACTTCGTGATCCAAAGGAAACGCTAGATGTTAGGTGACCTGCAAAAAATCATCAGTCGCAGTGACAAGTACCAGGCCGCAGACTTCGCGCGGGCTGCCAACCAGCTGCTGACCCACCAGTTCCTTTATGCGGATCGTCCCGCACACCGTGAGGCCTACTTTCTGGTGGCGTCCCACGTGGACTATTTCACCAACCTGATGGAAGCGATCGGCTGGAGCTTTGTGTATCAGCCGGACGAAGCCTACATGGGCATCCTGCCAAAAGGTGAAGAGCGCTACATGCGTCTGAAGCTGGATGAATCCCTACTGCTACTCTGCCTGCGCCAGGTGTACGAGACCAAGCTGGAAGCGTTTGAAGTGGATGCTGGCAAAGCGTTCACCAGCACAGACGAGCTGCTCACCACCTACGAGAACCTGACCGGTAAAGAGCTACCTAACGAGACTCGGATGAAAGAGATCTTGTCTTTGTTCTCCCGTCATGGGGTGATCGAACGCGGTAAACCGGATGAGACCGATCCGAAGAACCTGCCGTTGAGCATCAATCCGGTGATCCGTCAGGTGGTGGTTGAAGACTATATCGGACAGTTGGAAGGGCTGTGCGAGAACGAAGTAGAAATTGAAGCCGAAGCTGCGGCGGAAGCAAACGAAGAAACAGAAGGGGCGGTTGCCGATGAAGCAGCTCAATAGAATTGTACTGGTTAACTGGTATGTACTGGGCGCGATTGAGATCCCGATCAAAGGCAGCGTAGCCATTGTCGGACCCAACGGTTCCGGTAAATCCTCCCTGCTGGATGCGATCCAGACAGTGCTGATGGGTGGTCACAAACGCCACCTGAGCTTTAACGCCTCTGCCGGTGAAAAGAGTGAGCGTAGCCTGCGCACCTACTGTCTGGGTTTCTTGGATGGTGACGGCAAGAAGAGCACGGCGCGTGAAGACTCATTGAGCTATATGGCGCTGAGCTTCTTTGATACGGAAACCGCAAAAGAGAGCTGTATCGGTATCGCCATCAGTGCGTCCACCGCATCGCCGGACGAAGAGATCCTGGGCCGCTTTATCCTGCCGGATTTTTCCATACACCTGGATGACTTCACGACCAAAGAGGGTGAAGGTCGCCTGCCACGCCCGTGGACCGATGTGCGTGACAACCTGCTGAAGCAGTGCCCGGATATGGTGTTGGAGAAACGCGCCAGCCGCTTTATCCGCGAGATGGTGACGCATCTGAGTTACGACCCGCAGATGCCGAACGATGACGATAAGTTCATCAAGAACTTCAAAAACGCCCTCAAGTTCGTGCCGATCGACAGCCCGACCCGCTTTATTCGTGAGTTCGTACTGGATGAGAACATCGTGCACGTGGGTGCGTTCCGTAAGTCCCTGGACGAATACCGGGCGATGGAGCAGAAGACCAAGGAGGTCTCTGATCGTATCGCTGAACTGGAAAAGGTTCAGGACGCCTGTAAGGGTATCGAGCGTAACGTTAAGAACGCCGTGGAATACGAGTGGGTGGTCCACGAGAGCCGCTTTGAAAATGCCGACCTGAAGAAAGAGGAATCGGAAGAGCGTCTCGAAACCAACCAGGAAAAAGAGCAGCAGCTGCAGCAGGATCTGGAAAACACCGGTGAAGAGCTGAACACGGTGATGCAGCAGCTGGCGGAAGCCCGCGCGGACTTGAACAACACCGACTCTGCTCACAAGATCAAAGCGCTGGAAACCACGATTTCCGCCAAAACCCACGAACACAGTGTGGTGGAAGAGCGTGTGCAGAACGTCTACAACCTGCTGCGCACCGCGGTGAGTTTCGCCAACTACGAAAAACACCTGCCGGAGAACTTCCTGCCGGTGGTGAAAAAGTCGGTTGAGCTGTGGCGTGCCGGTCAGGACATGATGGGTGCGGTATGGCCGCAGAACCCGGTGGAAGTGGATCAGAACCTGGAAGCGCTGAAGAACAGTGTGGATGCGGTGCGCCGCGATATCGCCCGCCGTTTCGAAAGCTCCGTAATCCGCATGAACGAACTGCGCAGCGAGATCCAGAGCCAGAAGAGCAACATGGAGCAGCTGAAGCAGGGGCGTGCGCCGGTACGTCGTAACACCCGCGAGCTGATGGAGCTGCTGGAAGAGTATGGCATCGAATCCACGCCGATCTGTGAGCTGGTGGATATCAACGACGACAAATGGCGTATCGCTGTGGAATCCTTCCTGGGAGCCCGTCGTGAAGCGCTGATCGTTGAGCCGGACCGGGTGAAAGAAGCGATCACCCTGTACCGTCGTAAGGGCCGTCACCTGAAGGGCTGCCGTATCGTTAACACCACCAAGTCTTCTGAGTGGCTGGATCGATACAAAGCCGGTTCCCTGGCGTACTTCATCGATACCGACAACGATCATGCCCGCGCGTACATGAACCGTGCATTGGGCGGGGTGATGGCGGTTGAAACCGAAACCGAGCTGCTGCGTCACGAACGTGCACTGACCTATGACTGCATGTTGCAGACCGAAGGTTCCACCACTGCGATCAACGAACAGCAGCCGATCATGGGTATCCGCCGTCGCGGTAACCAGCTGGAGATCCAGGGTAAACAGGTCGACCAGATGGTGTCCGAGTTCACCGAACTGGGCAAAAACCACGACTCCCTGGAGAAACTGCGTGATGCGCTGATCAGCCTGACCACCAGTCTGGCGGGTGTGAACGAGCGTGTATTTGATCTGGTGACCCAGCGTGAACAGCTGAACACCGAGATCGAAGGCTACCGTCAGGCCGTGATTGATCTGCACAACCAGGACGACACCGGTATCCAGAACCGCATTACCGAGCTGGTTGCGTTGCAGAAAGAGACCGAACAGAAGCAGAAGTCCCTGATGGACAAGCTGCAGAAAGTCCGTACCGCGATGATCAAAGACACAGCGGCGCTGGAAGTATTGGCGCAGGAGCTGGAAGAGCACGCGGCGGCACGTACCGTCTGTGAAGAGAAGCCAGTCTTCGACGCACAGTCTGCGCAGGAAAAACGCGATTACCTGGATGAGTCCTGCAGCGGTGAGCTGGAGCGCATTATCTTTGAAGCGGCGAAGAAAGCGCAGTCCGAACTGTCGCTGCATGAGAAGAAGAAAAACGGTGTGCGTGACGCCGTGGCACAGTACAAGGCCCGTTACCACGGTGGTGGCTTGAGTCATCAGCAGCTGGATAAGATCAGTGCGGATTCCACCCATGAGGAGCTGGAAGCGTTTGTAAACGAAACCATGCAGGCACTGCGCGATTCTGAACTGGCACAGTACAGCCAGAAAGCGGAGCGTGCCCGTCTGGAAGCAGAAACCGCATTCCGTTCCGACTTCGTGGCGCACCTCAACGACCAGATCAACAAGATCAAGGATCTGATCCGCGAGTTGAACCAGCACCTGAAGAACCGTCCGTTCCACCGCGAGATGTACAGCTTCGAAATGATGCCAAACCCGGAATTGAAAGACATTCTGGAGCTGGTGGAAGCCTACACCCGCATCGATCAGGCGAATGTCGGTTCCCTGTTCGACATGAAGTTCGACGAAGATAAACCGCACCAGGATGCACTGGCCAAGATCCACGACGTACTGAAGGACGAAGGCGAGAGCAGCCTGCTGCAGGACTACCGTAACTTCTACAACTTCGAGCTGGTGGTACGTGACCTGGAAGGTAACCGTAAGACCACGCTGTCCCAGCGTATCAAGACCGGTTCCGGCGGTGAGCACCAGGTACCGTTCTACGTGGCGATTGCAGCAGCACAGGGCGCAACCTACCGTCTGCGCGAGAGTGCCGATGGTAAGCCGCTGGGCGGTATGAGCCTGGCGGTGTTCGATGAGGCGTTCAACAAGCTGGACTCCGAGAACACCGTAACCTCTCTGGGCTTCATGGATGATCTGGGTCTGCAGACCATCATCGCGGCACCGGATGAGAAGTACTCTCTGCTCAGCTCCTGCATGGACACCATCATTAACGTCTGCCGTGATGGCCGTGTCGTGGATGTGGATGTGGAGTTCCCAACCACTGCAGGACGTGAACTGCTGAACTCCGATAACCCGCTGAAGATCATGAAAGAGATCGACGCGGCGGAAGCAGAAGCACGGAACGAACTGGAAGAAACAACAGCTGATACGGAAGCTGAGCCGGTTTAAACCGGTTCAGCGTTCAGCGCACTGATTGAAAACGCCCGTTGAGTGGCACCTCGTTCAGAGGTACTGCTGGCGGGCGTTTCCTTTTGATTTCAGGCGAGGCCCCGGGGGGGTGAAGTCAGGGATCAGGCTGACCATCGGCTGACGCTCCCGGAACAGATGCAAGCGATCACCGTGGGGTTGGCCGATCCACTCCCAAGGCCTGTCCAGCAGCATCAGACGCAGACTGTTGATCGAAGGGACTGGAATGCCACCGGATGAAGTGTTGCCCTGAGTACCCGGCAGCGCGATCTGCTCGCTGCGCAGGTCTTGGTACTGGCCATTGGCAAGCAGGCGCAACAGGTTTTCCGCGTGCCAGATCTCCGGCGCGATCTTCAGTGGCTTTAGCAGGCCGACTTTGGAAGGTGCTACAACCGAGCGCTCCTTGGAGAAAAACTTCCGTGCTGTGAGATCGGTGTGTACCCCCAACAGGGAGTTATCGCGTACGTTGCTGCTGAAATCCATCTGCTCAAGACCTGCGACCACGGCCGAAAGGTCCCAGTTGCAGGCACGGATCAGCTTCCAGGCCGGTTCCACAGAACGACGTGAACCCAGGCTGTACTTGATCGCATCCTTACCTTGGGTGCGGTTGGAGAGCAGGGTGATCTGCAGATGGGTACTTTGAAAATCTACCAGGCACTCAGGCTGGTCGACGAAACAATAAGGTGTTTCGCGACGGCAGAAGTCGATCCACTGTTGGCGACTGTTGAGTTGGGGTAGAACACGTATGATCATTAACGGGCTGTGATCGGAAGATTAGACAGCCGAACAGTATATAGAAACCGCAGGATAAGAACCATGAAGCTGCTAAATCGTTCCGCATTTGCCGTGACTCCCAAACAGCCATTTGTGGATTGGGCCAACAGCCTGGAGCAGGATGATGAAGGACTGAACCAAACCCTTTCCCTTGAAGAACATCAGCGTGAAGGCACCGTGTACCTGATCGATGAAGTGGAGAGTGACGCCGATTTTGACGCAGCATTGGCTGCGCACTGGGCTGCAATCTTCGAAAACGAACTGGCCGCCTGGGACGAGATGGCCGATGCCTGGCCAGAGCCGCGTAGCCAGGAACTGTTTGCTGAGTGGTTTGAAGTAAAACCGCAGGTGATGGCGCTGGATCTGGCCTCTCAGCCACTGATGACGGCTGTACTGGAGCCATAACACCTGTTCTGCTGCACCCAAGGATGGAGAGGATTGGTACCTCTGTGCGGTTGCGAAAAATGTTCAAGAACGCTATCAATAGAGGCCCTGTAAATTACGGAGCCCAGATAGATGGATCAACTGCCCAACAATCCGTATGGATTGGACCTGCATCCTTTACGGGGCGCGCTGTACGACGAGCTGCATTCGCGTCCCTTTCAGGTTATCCCCAGCCCGTCGCGGCTGACGTTCCTCGCGGTACAGATTCCGAATGAATCCCGCGAGCAGGAATTTGAGCACTTCCAGAAGATTTACGAACACTTCGGGCATCGGGCGCCTGAAGAAGATGGCGTGTGTTACGAAGCGGACTTTGGGCAGGTCCGTGTTCGTCGTGAAAAGCATCTGGAGTTCATCACTTATACGTTCGTGAATCTGGATGTGGAGGCGTGTGCTGACCCGTTCGACTGTTCTGGCATCAGCCGGATTCCGGAGGAGTGGTTAAGAGCATTGCCGGGCACCGTGGTGGTGTCTTTCCACGTCGCCATTGAAGATGCACGCCAGCAACCGGAGCCACCGCTGCCGGTAGTCAAAAGCTTCTTCGAGGGTATGCGTCTGGTGGGTAGTAGTCCACAGGATGGCGATGCCCGGGTGTGGACCACCTTCCGTCTGCACAGTGACGGCTTTGGCCGCTTCCTGATCTACAACAAGAGGATGAGTGACAGCCAGTTAGGTCGTCTGACCCAGCGTGTGATGGAGATCGAAACCTACCGCCTGATGGCGCTGCTGGGGTTGCCACTGGCCAGGAAGTACAACCCGGAATTGACCGATATGGATCGCCAGCTGGCGGAAACCACCAGTAACCTGGCGGCCAACGGCGACTTGGATGAGCGAATCCTGTTGGGTAAGCTGACCGATATGGCGGCCTGGGTCGAAGCCTGTCGTGCACGCACCACTTTCCGATTCAGTGCCACCCGCGCATACCATGACCTGGTACTCAAACGCTTGGCAGAATTGCGAGAGGACGAGGTCTCCGGACACTTAACCATCACCGAGTTTATGACCCGTCGTCTGACACCGGCGGTGCGAACCTGTGAATCGGTGAGCGAACGTCTGGAAAACCTGTCCCGCCGTATCGACCGGGTGTCGGATATGATGCGTACCCGTGTTGAACTGTCGATTCAGGGACAGAACCAGGAGCTGCTAGCGTCGATGGACCGCCGTTCCAAGATCCAGCTGATGATGCAGCATACGGTGGAAGGCCTGTCGGTGGCGGCGATCAGTTATTACCTGGTCGGATTGCTCAAGTATCTGATCGAAGCGCTGTATAATAGCGGTGTCCCGATTGATAAGAGCCTGACGGTGGGGATCTCGGTGCCGATAGTGGTGCTGGTCGTCTGGTTCGCAACACGTAAGATCCACAAGAAATTCCTCAAACTGGCGACCGAACGGGCCGACCAGGACGATGAGAAACATTAGATTCTTCAGGCTGGAGTGAAGTAAGCATGAGTGTTCAGGCAACAATCGAACAGAAACTGCAGGCGGGTATTGCCGTACAGCATATGGAAATTGAAAACGAGAGCCATATGCACTCCGGTCCTGCAACCGACAGCCACTTTAAGCTGACGCTGGTATCCGATGATTTTGCCGGCAAACGCCTGGTACAGCGTCATCAGGTGATCTACGGTCTGCTGGCAGAAGAGCTGCAGTCGCCCGTGCACGCGCTGGCAATGCATTTGTATACCCAGGATGAGTGGGAGAAGCGTGGCGCACCGGCACCAATGTCTCCAACCTGCCGGGGTGGTGAGTAACACCTCAGGGTTTGTGATCGAGCTAATAAAAAACCACAGGGTGTTGCCCGGTGGTTTTTTTGTGTCTGCTCCTCCTAATCCGGGCTCTTTTAACTCGGTTAGCGCACGCGCTCCCGTAGTGAGATGATCTCGCGGTCATAGTGGGTGAAGATCTCCTCCAGACAGCCACTGGCCAAGTTAAAGTAGATCTTGGATTCAATCTTTGGTGTATCCACCAGAACGCGGTACTGAATACACTGAATCAACTCCTTCAGCTTGTGCTGAGCTTGCTGAGGCAGGCCCAGGTTGCCCAGAAGGTTCTGGCTGGTCATCTCTATCTTACTGCTCAGATAGCTCATCTGAATGCGTGATACGCTATCACACTGGCCGGAGGCCGTAATTGCCGTACCGATCGCCCTGGCTTGGCCGATGTGTTCGGCGGCGACCAGAAGGTCATGCCACACCCGCTGCCCCTGCTCCTTTTGCTGGCAGAGTGCTGTCAGGTGGTGGGTTTCAGCGATATCCTCGATCAGGTAGATCAGGTTGGTCAGCAAGCGGTTATGCTGGTTGATGTTGTCGTCCCGCTCCAGCGACTTAAAGCGCGTGGTCAGGCGTTGCCAGTGTTCCTCGATTCCTTGCCAGCGGCTGTTTTCACGAATCCATTCATCCACTCGATTGATCACTTCCATCTCACGGCGAATCACGTTGTGCAGGTTGTTCAGGTCGTCCTGCAAGGCAGGGTTTCCGGCAATATAACCACTGCTTAGGCCACGATGCTGCTGCAGGTGCGCCAGCACAAAGCGCAGCTTCTCTAACCACTCCAGGCCACGTAGTTGTTGAGCGCGTCGAATACGGTTGTGCCGTAGCCGTAGCAATCCGGCAATAAGCGCAAATCCGATAGCGGCCGGAATGACAAAGATGATGACGTTTTCCGAGAGGGTCATGCGGCACCTCCTGTGGTGGAACGGTGGGTAAGGTTGGCTATATGACGGGCGACCCGGGCGGTTTCGCCCGCCATGTCACTGTTGGATTGGGCAACGGCTGCAACCTGTTCAATGTGTTGTGAGATATCCCGGGTTGCGCTTTCCTGCTGTTCAACGGCCGCCGCCACCTGGCTGATCTGGTCTGACACCATCTCGGTGCGCTCGGTGATATCGTTGAGGGCCTGTTCGACCTGATTGGTGTTTTCGACGCAACGCTCGCTGCTGGAAACCACGGCCTCCATCTGATCGTTCAGCAGGTTCATCTGTTGTTGAATCCCGTTGATCACGCTGCTGATCTCGACGGAAGCCCCGTGGCTGCGTTGTGCCAGAGCACGTACCTCTTCTGCCACCACTGAGAATCCGCGGCCGTGCTCGCCGGCTCGTGCGGCTTCGATCGCGGCGTTCAGGGCGAGCAGGTTGGTCTGGTCCGACAGATCGCGAATAAATTCAGACATGGATGAGATCTTGTCCGAACGTGTCCGTAATGTGGCAAAGAGCGACGATGTTTCTGATGCCAGTTGGGCAACGGATGTGACCTCGTTGCGGGTCGGGACCAGCACCCCTATGCCTTCAACCGACAGATCACGGGCTGAGCGGGCGGCGGTGAGGGTATCGCCGATGTGGCGTGTCACTTCCTCAACGCTATGGCTGATTTGGGTGACAGCGGCGGCCGTGGAGGCGGTTGCCTGTGATTGCTGATCGGTATTTTGCGCGACATTGCTCGCATTGTTGGACAGCTCTTCGACTGAGTAGCTGATCTCATCGACGATCTCTGCGGCTTCTGAGTTTTTCCGCTCCCTATCCTTTATGTGCGTGGTAATAAGTAAGGCCAGTGTTGAAAGAGGGCCAACAATCTCAGCTGCTGGATCGGTATCGGATCCGTTGAGTTGTACGGTAATGGTTTGCAGGTCCTGAGTGATCAGGCGTAGGTAGCCAAGGATGATATATCCCAAGATAAGCAGGGGCGGTAAGCCATAGATCTGAGTATCTGTCAGACTAACCGTCGTCACAGAGATAAACAGCAGGGCAGCGATTATTGTACTGATGAGGCGATTGCCACCTGCATTTACCAAAAACAGAATAGGTTGCAGCATAGTTTCATTCCTGAAAGTCCTCTCTTTTGGTGCGATGCACAAAGTGTTCCAGAGCAACCCTTCAGGAATAATTTATAGGTTTTTGGGGGGCGGGACGTTCCTTTAACCCAGATTAATACGCTTTTACGCACTGAAATGGTGCGATCAAAAAAATCGGATGTCCTAAATTAGCGCCTCTATTGCAGGAAGTGCGCAAAAAAAGAGCGCATCCGCACGCTTTAAGGGGCTGGCATGCTACTTGCTGTTTGAACGCAAATGCATCAGCAACAAGGTATATAAGCAATGGATATGGAACTGTTCCCTTGGTATCAGCCGATTGTGGAAACAGCCAGTGGTCGTATTGCCGGTTATGAAGCGTTGGCGCGCACCCGCAATCAGCAGGGTGAGGTGGTATCTGCAGGCGCCTATTTTTCTGATCCCACGATAGAACCCGATGAGCGTATCAACGCGGATCGCCATGTGCGCTATCAGGCGCTGTCTGCGTTAAAAGAGATTCCTGGGGATAGCTTTATTAGTATCAACCTTTCACCGGAATGGTTGCAGTATGTGGCTGAAGCGGGTGAATTACCGACGCTGGCGATGTTGGAAGAGCTTCAGGTAGATCCATCTCGTGTGATGATCGAAATCACCGAATTAAGCGGGGATCTGGACCTGATCTGCCAGGCCGTATCGCTGTACCGCGAGGCTGGGTTCAGGATCGCTATTGACGATTTTGGCGCTGATTTTTCCCAGCTGGACCGGGTAGCACTATTACTGCCAGACGTAGTGAAACTGGATATGAAGTTGTTGCGTGACGGCTTGGATAACCCGCGTAACGCGTCGATGATCCAGGTGCTGGGAGAGATGGCATCTCGTCTGGGGGCGAAGGTGCTGTGCGAAGGTGTTGAAACGGAAGAGGCGTATTTCTTGGCGCTTACCTGCAATGCCTATTACATGCAGGGCTTCCTGTTTTCAGAGGCGCGCTCCCACGCACTGCCAAGTGACCACTTTAATCGTCAGTCGACCCTATTGCGGGATAGCTATCGCGATATGGCATTGGACAGCTCCACCCGCAGCCAGTGGCTGGCACAGAAAGTCAGTGCGGAACTGGTTGGCTTGCGCGAGCAGATCCGTGCCAAGGGTGTGGTTGCGGGGACAATCGACCTTGAGCACTATCTGCCCACCGGACAGATGTTGCGGTTTTATATCTGCGATCGTACCGGGACACAGATTTCGCCGAACTATGAAAACCGGTCCGGTGCATGGAAGATCAACCGTGAACCGGAAGGCTGCGATTGGAGCTGGCGCCCGTACTTTATCGAGTTGATGGCGTCTGATGATATCGAGCAGCGCCTGGTGTTTTCCGAGCCGTACCACGACATCTACGCTGGTGAGCTGTCTCAGACTGCCGCGTTGCTGATCGATGAGTCACATATCCTGCTGGCGGATCTGCGCAGTGGTCAGGTGGATGGCGATCTCTTCCACAATGGCCGCGGTATGCGCGCCCGCTCAATCGATGTCCTTTAGAGGCTAACGTTGTTCTGGGGCTGGAGCAGTGGTTTGCTCTGGCTCCTTGCCCAGAAACATCGCCAATACACCCCCGGCGCATACTAGCAGTGTACCGATGATCGCCAGGTGATCGGGAATCTGCTCCCAGAACATCCAGCCCCAGAAACCGGTAAACACCACGCCCAGGTAGTTCAGTGGCGAGATCACCGAGGCTTTGGCATAGCGGTAGGCCTGGGTATAGAGCCACATCACCAGCCAGATCGATAGGCCGATCAGCAGCAGCGGCAGCCAGGCTTCCGCAGGCACCGGTTGCCAGCTCAGCAGGGCCAGCGGGGCGGCCGTTACGGTAGAGATTGCGAAGTAGTAGAAGATGATCAGGTTGCTTGACTCGGTCAGGGTCAGGAAGCGGGTGGTTACCATGGAGCCCGCCAATGCGATGGCCGATCCAAAGCCGATCAAATGCCAGAAACTCAGGCCGTCAGAGCCCGGTTTAAGAATCAGCAATACGCCCGCCAAACCGATAAAAATTGGCAACCAGCGCAGGGCGGGAATCCGAATCCCTTTCCACAGTAACAGCAACAGCGGTACACAGAGCGGTGCCGAGTTACGCAGCAGTGCAGCATCCACAAGTGGTACGTAATTCAGGGCCAGGTAATAGCAGTAGAAGCAGGCCCAGCCGGAAATACCGCGCACCAAGTGTAACCCGGGTTGTTCGGTTTTCAGTGCACTTGGACCTTTGCGCACCAACCAGGGCAGCATCACGGTGACACAGACCAGGTACTGACTAAAGACGATGGTTTCGATGCTGACCATCGCCGAGGTGTACTTGATCAGGGCTGCGGCGATACTCATCGTCAACGAGGTACCAATCGCAAATGCGATGCCCAAAGAGAGGTTTTGCGGTGTGCTGCTCATGCGGTCTGTGCCGGTTGCTTTTTGTCAGTTCTGGGGGAGAGGACTGCTTCTGAACTGACAGCCTCTCTGCCTTAAATTACAATAGGTTAGTTTGTTTCTGTACTCAGGTAGAAAACATGGATACGGTTTTGCAGTTTATTCAGCTCAACTGGCTGAACCTTCTGGCAATGGTGTGGTTCCTGATCTGTTTCAAGGGCTACATGTACTACTCCAAAAAGCGGAGTTATGACACGGCCTGTCTTGCCAGTATTATGCATATGTACCGGACTGAGTGGATGATGCGCATGCTGGATCGCGATATGCGCATCGCCGATGCGACGGTGGTCGCAAATCTGGAGCGTAGCGTATCATTTTTTGCCTCAACTACAATGCTGATTCTGGCGGGTTTGATGACCGTGTTGGGGTCAACCGAGCAGGCGATCAATGTGATCGCAGACATCCCATTTTCAATGGAAGCCACCCGCCAGGAATGGGAGGTGAAGCTGCTGGTGATCATTGCGCTCTTTATCTACGCCTTCTTTAAGTTCACCTGGAGCCTACGCCAATACGGCTTCGTCTCAGTGATGGTGGGTGGCGCACCGGGGCCGGAAGACCAGATCAGCGAGCAGGAGAAGCAAAGTATTGCTAACCGGATTGCGATCATGAGCTCCATGGCTGCCAACCACTTTAATTTTGGTCTGCGATCCTATTACTTCAGCCTGGCGATGCTGGGTTGGTTTATTAACCCCTGGTTGTTTATGGCACTTTCCACCGGTGTGGTATACGTGCTGTATCGCCGTGAATTTAAGTCCTCAACCTTGAAAACCCTGATGATGAGTGTTGGTCCTGTCGATGAGAAATCCTGAAATTGAAGCACGCTGCCAGCGATTTATGGACGCGCTGGCCCATGTCCGCAAACTGGGATTGCGTGTGATCAAGGCCGATGAGCGCCGGGTAACCCTGGTGCTGCCGGTTCAGGATCAGCTGAAAAGTGACAAGACCACCACCTACCTGCTAGGTGGTGCACTGACCACCCTGATCGATACTGCCTCTGCTGTATCTACGCTCTGTGTGCTGCCGGAATTTGAGATCGCTCCAACGCTGGATCTGCGTATCGACCACATGAAGGCACCGGAGAAAAACCAGCCGCTCTATATCCAGGCGGAATGTTACCGCACCACCCGCAGCGTGATGTTCACCCGAGCTACCGTGTATCAAACCTCTGTCGATGAGCCGGTGGCTTTTGGTATTGGTACCTTTATGCGTCTGGGCACCGATGTGGTGGATCCGAAGATGAAAGCGCTGGTGGAAGGTGAGATTGAGAGTTACGACGATGATGGGGAGGTGAGGGCATGATCAGTCTTGAACAAACCGTTGCCAAAGCGCATGAAACCGGTGACTACAACCCGCTGATTGAGCTGATCCCCTATGCCAATGTAATCGGCGTTAACTGTGAGCGGTTCGGCGAGGAGATGGTATTCCGCCTGCCGCGCAATCCAGACAACCTCGGCAACCCAACCCTGCCGGCAATCCACGGTGGTGTGATCGCCGCGTTTATGGAGCTGTCTGCGGCGTTTCAGGTGTTGCTGCAAACCACTACGCCCGAGCTACCGAAGATCATCGATTTCTCCGTAGATTACATGCGCGCAGGGCTTGATCGTGACACCTTTGCCATGTGTCAGCTTGAGCGTCAGGGCCGTCGTGTCACCAACTGCTCGGTAATCGCTTGGCAGGAGAAACGCAGCGAACCGATCGCCACCGCTCGCGCCCACTTCCTTGTTAAACCTAGTTAGGGAACCTGCTAATAAGTCCGATACTTTCTCTGCGGTCGATAAAACAGCTTAATGCGCGAAAGGAAGCGCAGTGGAATGATTGGTCCTTTCCAAGCTTCCTGACAAAGCAGAAAGCTGTTTTAGCGCCCGCCCTTTGGGGCATTCAGAGCAATCCGATATCTGTGTTAACGGTTTTCGCCAGGCAACCAGCATGGCTGTAACCGCTGCCTTGATCTCGAATCGCTCTGAATGCCAGAGGCGTTTCGGACTTGTTAGCAGGTTCCTATCTTAAGGGAAATTAAAAACAGCCCTTGAAATAGATGACCCAGCCCCAATCTTGGTATGAAACCAAAGAAGATCGGTTGTTAAGGCCGGTCGAGATTACGTTTCAACTGAAAGTTTGGGCTAGTCATCTATGAGCACAGAAACACATTCCGAAACCCACGGATTTCAGACAGAAGTAAAACAGCTACTGCACCTGATGATCCACTCCTTGTACTCCAACAAGGAGATCTTTCTGCGTGAGCTGATCTCTAACGCGTCCGACGCAGCAGAGAAACTGCGTTTTGAAGCGCTGTCTAACGGCGAACTGTACGAAGACGACGGTGATCTGAAGATCCGCATCGAGTTTGATAAAGATGCGAAGACCGTCACCATCGACGACAACGGTATCGGTATGACCCGCGATGAGGTGGTTGAGCACCTGGGGACTATCGCTAAATCCGGTACCTCTCAGTTCTTCTCCCAGTTGACCGGTGATCAGGCGAAAGACAGTGCGCTGATCGGTCAGTTTGGTGTGGGCTTCTACTCCTCTTTCATCGTTGCTGACAAGGTTGATGTATTTACCCGTAAGGCGGGCGCTGACAAAGCGGATGGCGTGCACTGGAGCTCTACCGGTGAAGGTGAATTCACCATCGCGACCACCGAGAAAGCGGGTCGTGGTACCCGCATCGTGCTGCACCTGAAAGAGGGTGAAGAAGAGTTTGCCGATGGCTGGCGCTTGCGCTCTCTGGTACGCAAGTACTCCGACCACATCGCCATTCCTGTGATCATGCAGTCCGAGCCAATGCCTGCGGCAGAAGGCGAAGAGGAAAAGGCGCCGGAAGATGAAACCGTTAACAGCGCAACAGCACTGTGGACTCGTAACAAGTCCGAGCTGAGCGACGAAGACTACAACGAGTTCTACAAGCACATCTCCCACGATTTCACTGATCCACTGACCTGGGCGCACAACGCTGTAGAGGGTAACCTGGAGTACACCAGCCTGCTGTACATCCCGGCTCGCGCACCGTTCGACCTGTGGAACCGCGAAGCACCACGTGGCCTGAAACTGTACGTGCAGCGTGTATTCATCATGGATCAGGCGGATGAGTTCCTGCCGCTGTACCTGCGCTTCCTGAAAGGTGTGGTGGATACCAAGGACCTGTCCCTGAACGTATCCCGTGAGATCCTGCAGAAAGACCCGAACGTCGACAAGCTGCGCAGCGCGTTGACCAAGCGTGCCCTGGATACCCTGATCAAACTGGGCAAAAACCACCCAGAAAAATATCAGGAGTTCTGGAACGAGTTCGGTCAGGTGATCAAAGAAGGTCCGGCGGAAGATCACGGCAACAAAGAAAAGATTGCCAAGCTGATGCGTTTTGCGTCTACCCACAACGACGACGCAACCCAGAACGTATCGCTGGAAGATTACGTATCTCGCATGCAGGAAGGTCAGGACAAGATCTACTACGTTGTAGCGGATAACTACCAGACTGCGAAGAACAGTCCGCACCTGGAGATCTTCCGTAAGAAAGGCATCGAAGTACTGCTGATGACCGATCGTATCGACGAGTGGATGATGAGCCACCTGTTCGATTTTGACGGCAAGTCCTTCCAGGATGTAACCAAAGGTGAGCTGGACCTGGGCGAAGCGGAATCTGAAGAAGAGAAGCAGGCACAGGAAGAACTGGCGAAATCCAAGGAAGCGCTGATCGAGCGTCTGAAAGAGAAGCTGGACTCCAAAGTGTCCGAAGTACGTGTGACCCACCGTCTGACCGACTCACCAGCGTGTCTGGTGATCGGTGACCACGACATGGGTGCGCAGATGCGTAAGATCATGGAGGCGGCAGGTCAGGCAGTGCCTGATGTGAAGCCGATCTTCGAGATCAACCCGGAACACCCTCTGATCAACAAGCTGGATCAGGAAGTGGACGAAGACCGCTTTGCTGAACTGGGGCTGGTACTGTTCGAGCAGGCTGACCTGGCAGCGGGTGGCCAGCTGGAAGATCCAGCGGCGTACGTGTCCCGACTGAACAAACTGTTGCTGGAACTGTCTAGTTAACAGCTAAAGCGAAATTTGAGTTTGAGTTCTGTTTAAAAGGCGGCCTACAGGCCGCCTTTTTTGTGCCTGTTAAAAATGTGTGTTGTTTAGGGCGGGGGTGAGCCAGATCAAGGTTCGACTACAAGTTTTGGCATTCAATAGGGAAAAACTCTTGTGATGCTGGAGATTACAAAAAATGAAAAAGACAGTTGTTTCCCTCTTTGCTGCTATGCTGATTTCGAGCCCGGTAATGGCAGATGGTCAGGCGGTTTTCGAGAAACATTGTAAGGCGTGCCACGATACCGGGTTGGCCGGCGCACCAAAAACCGGTGATGCGGCTGCATGGCAGCCACGTATCGCAAAAGGTATGGATGCGATGCTGACAACCGTTAAATCAGGTAAAGGCGCAATGCCACCAAAAGGTACCTGTGCAAGCTGCGATGATGCGGGTCTGACTGGCGCAATTCAGGTCTTTGTTGATCTGGCAAAATAAATCCAACACTACATCGCACGCAGCTCAGGTCTGGATAAGGGAGTACAGACACAGATGATTGATCCAGGCGACAAGGTTATGCTCGACTCGCTCCTTGTGAGGTTGGAAACGCTGGAGCTGGAGTTGCGTACGGAAATCGACAGTCTGAAGGAACATGCAAAACCCGTTGCGTTGGACCAACAGGCTGTCGGACGCGTCTCGCGTGGTGACGCGTTGCAGCAGCAAAGCATGGCCCAGGCAAACCTGGCCCGTTGCGAGCAGCGACTGGAGCAGGTGTACCACGCCATGCGCCATCTTGAATCTGACGACTACGGATACTGTGAGGTTTGTGACGAGCCAATCAGTCTTGCTCGTCTGCAGGCTTATCCGGAAAGCCGCCTATGTATAAAATGTCAGCAAAATGCTGAATAAGTTTTTGATCTGCGAGGCAAATGCTAAAGTGCTTTGCCTTCGTTGTATCCCACGTTAGCGGTCCAGTTAATTCAATCGCCGCCTGTGCTTCAGGCGTTGGCGCGTATCATCTCGCTGCTTAATCTACCCAAGGTGCGAATTGCATCTTCCACTTCCTCGGATGGGCATCTGTTGTAATTCAGGCGCATCTGATTTCGGTACTTGTCGGTTGTTGTAAATACCTGGCCTGGGGCGAAACTGATACCGTACGCACGTGCGCGACGGTTTAGCTCCATGGTGTCGACATCACCCGGCAGCTCTACCCAGATGACAAAGCCACCTTGCGGGTAGGTCATACGGGTGTTCTCAGGGAAATAGCGCTGGATCAACTCGATCAGGATATCCCGGCCGCGCTGATAGTTACTGCGCATTCGGCGCAGGTGACGTTCATAGGCACCTTGGGCAATAAACTCCGCCATCGCCAGTTGCGGCAGTGTGGAGATGCTGATGCTGGATATATAGCGGATATGCAGGATCTGCTCCTGATAGCGGCCGGGTACCACCCAGCCGACCCGCAATCCGGGGGCGACTGTTTTTGAGAACGAAGAGCACAGAATCACCCGGTCTTCGGTATCGAAAGACTTCAGGCTGCGCGGACGGGGATACTGAAAGGAGAGGTCACCGTAAATGTCATCTTCGATCAACACCACATCGTGCTGATTGCACAATTCAACGATCCTAGGGCGATCCTTTTCCGGTATGGAGTAGCCCATCGGGTTGTTACAGGTGGGCGTCAGCACCAAGGCTTTCACCGGCCACTGGGAGAGCGCCAGCTCCATCGCTTCGAGGCTGATACCGGTATCTTTGTGGCTAGGGATCTCGATCGCTTTCAGGCCGCAGGCTTCGATTATCTGTACCGCACCGAAGTAAAACGGTGAATCAACGGCGACCACATCCCCCGGTTGGGTGACGGCACGCAAACTACACGAAAGGGCTTCCTGGCAGCCGTTCGTAATCAGGATCTCGTCCGGATGCAGCTGCAGACCCGCATCCACGCCCAGGCGGGCGATCTGGTGGCGTAGTTTTTTATTGCCGCGAAAGGAATCGTACGCGTAGTTACGCATCCCTTGGCGGCGGTTGATGTCTGCCAGCTCTTTGGTGAGCGGTTTTAGGGTGGGGCTGTCCAGATCCGGGACCGCCCAACCCAGATTGAGAACATCACTGGCGTCGTCTGCTTCGAGCATCGTCATGATATCGTGCCAGGCCGATATCTCGACCGGTTGCTGGGGTAATGGTCGGATCTCCGGCTGTATGAGTTGGGTGTTACGCGCTTTGACGAAGTGACCGGACTTTGGGCGTATCTCTGTAAAGCTTCGCACCTCAAGCAATCGGTATGCTTCCTGCACTGTAGAGATACTGACGCCGTATTCCTTCGACAAGTCACGGATTGAGGGCAGCTTTTGGCCGACGCTGTAGTAACCGCCTTCAATACGGGTGATGAGTTCATCCGCTACCTGTTCGTACAGTGTGTTTGCCACGCCCCGAATCCTCCTGGCTACCGGTACAGATCCTACTAAAACCAACCGGTGCAGTTCAGATAGATATATATCTGTACTGGTATATGTTGTCTGTTTTTAGATCTGTATTGGTTTTGTGCTCCAGCTTAAGCTTTTCTCCTGTGAATTACTACGGAGATAGATGGCTATGAAAAGGAGGATGATCAAGAGATTAAGTTGGATAGTGGAGGTCGGTGAGTGCTGGTATGCGCGCTATCGACAAAGGCGCCAATTGCTGGCATTGGATGACCAGATGTTGAAGGATATAGGGCTGACCCGGGCAACGGCACTGCATGAAGGTAAAAAGCCGTTCTGGCGGCAATAAAAGGAGAGTTGGTATGAATTACGGCTATTACACGCTGGACGTATTTACTAACCAGAGGTTTGGCGGCAACCCGCTGGCAGTTTTTCCCCAGGCAGAAGGAATCGATGGCGCGACGATGCAGCAGATTGCCCGTGAGCTGAACCTGTCGGAAACGGTGTTTGTAGGAGATCCGGTAGCCGAGAATCAGTTCCCGATCAGAATTTTTACACCGGCAAGTGAGTTGCCATTTGCCGGACACCCAACGGTAGGTACGGCGTTTCTGCTCGCAAAGCTCGGATTGGCGACGGGTGAGCAGTTGGTGCTGAAAGAGGGTGTGGGTGATGTGCCGGTGGAGGTATCACTGCATCAGGGCTTTGCGCGTTTTAAAGTGGCGCAGTTGCCTGAGGTTTCAGAATCACACCTGACAGAACAGGATGTGGCGGATCTGTTGGGTATCAATAAGGAGGCAGTGGTGCGCAAACCTATTGTGTCGAGCTGTGGTATTCCGTTTCAGATGCTCGAGTTGGCTGATCAGGAAACCGTCGACCAGGCTGAGTTAAACCTGGGTGTTTGGAAAGAACGCTGCCCGGACAATTCCCTGAGTGATCTGTACCTGTTCAGCCGGAAAGAGGATGGGCAACTGTACACACGTATGTTTGGGCCGGCATTTGGTATTCCGGAAGATCCGGCAACGGGCAGCGCAGCTGCCGCGCTAACGGGTGCGCTTGCACTGGAAGCGGTTCAGCAAAATTTTAAGCACGAAGTGCTGACTTTTATGGTGGAGCAGGGTGTGCGTATGGGGCGCCCAAGCCGCATCGAATGCGGGGCAACCTTTAATGACGGTGTGGTAACTGAACTTTCGGTGGCCGGGCAATCAGTGCTGATCAGCGAGGGGCGCTTTCTGTTATAGGGCTGGATGGCATAGTCACTGTATGAATGTTATCTAAGTTGTTAAAAAAGAAGGCACAATTGCGAAAGACAACGGCTCCTCTACAGGCTATGCTGTAACGATAACTATAAAATACAGATCGGAGGCGTGACGATGTTTCAAGAATTCTACCCTATCCGTTTGGGCAACCTGGATGGTGTAAGTGAGCTTGTAACGCCTGACCATGAACGTAAGCCGGGTTCGTTACGCAGTCCTGCCTTAGAGGTGATGACCGACTTTGAACGAACCTGGCCGGTGACGGTCAGTGAAACCCTGCAGATTGATGAAGCGTTGGAACACATGAAAGCGCAGCATGTGCGTATGCTGTTTGCTGTAAATGGAGATCATCAATTGAGTGGGGTGGTGTCGTCTGCAGACATCGAAAGCGATAAACCTCAGAGTGTGATGCAGCAGCATAACTGTGAACGCGATAAGGTTGAGGTGCGCCACCTGATGCTGGATGCTTTGCACATGAAAGCGCTGACCTTTGATCAGGTACGCTGTGCCAAGATCGGTGACGTGATGCTGACCATGAAAAGCTCCGGTGATCACCACGTGCTGGTGACTGACGAGAAAGAACCAGGCCACACACGTATTCGTGGCATCATCTCCGCCAGCGACATCTCCCGATACCTGCGCATCAACTTTGAAGTGATGTATGAAGCCGGCTCATTTAATGAAATTGAGCGTTTGATAAAGCGTGGCCAAGCGTCCTGAACGAGAGCTCTAAAAAAGATTTCCCAGCTTTCATTGTTGCACTATACTTCGCCGCAAATCCGTCTGAACAGCCGCCACTATCCTTAGGCGGCTGTGTTTCTCAACCTTGGGGTGATCCCCCGATTTCTCTGTGAGTACCCATATAGATGAACGTTGCTGAGAAGATGTGCCCGCAGGTGTGGCAAAAGATCAAAAAGCTTGCGGAAACCCACGAGACGCCGTTTCTGGCGCTTGATCTCAACAGCATTAAAGAGAAGTACGACGAGCTCGAGCAGGGGTTCGACTACGCACGTATCTTCTACGCGGTTAAGGCCAACCCGGCAGACGAGATTATCGAACTGCTGGCTGAACGCGGTGCCAACTTTGATATTGCCTCCACCTTCGAGCTGGATAAGGTGATGAAGTTTGGTGTGTCACCGGACCGCATGAGCTTTGGTAACACCATTAAGAAGGCCCGCGATGTGGCTTACTTTCACGAGCGTGGCATTGACCTCTTCGCGACCGATTCCGAACCGGACCTGCGTAACATTGCCAAGCACGCACCGGGTGCCCGTGTGTACATCCGTGTCCTGACCGAAGGCTCGGAAGGTGCGGACTGGCCGCTGTCCCGTAAATTCGGCTGCAACCCGGAGATGGCGATTGAGCTGGCCGTGCTGGCTCGTGATCTGGGGCTTCAACCTTATGGTGTCTCTTTCCATGTGGGTTCCCAGCAGCGTGACATCGATGTGTGGGACGGAGCGATCGCCAAGGTTAAGGTGATCTTCGAGCGTCTGGCAGAGGAACATGGCATCACGCTGAAGATGATCAACATGGGCGGTGGTTTCCCGGCAAGTTACCTGCACAAAACCAACGAGTTCAACACCTATGTTGAAGAGATTACCCGCTTCCTGAAGGAAGATTTCGGCGAGGAGCTCCCAGAGATTATCCTGGAGCCTGGGCGTTCGCTGGTGGGGGATGCCGGTGTACTGGTGTCCGAAGTGGTACTGATCTCCCGTAAGTCGGCTACGGCGCTGGAGCGTTGGGTCTATACCGACGTGGGGCTGTTCAATGGCCTGATCGAGACTATGGGTGAAGCGATCAAGTACCAGATCCATACCGATCGGGACGGTGAAGAGGAAGAGGTGATCCTCGCGGGGCCAACCTGTGACAGCCTGGACATCATGTACGAAGATCACAAATACACCCTGCCGCTCTCTATGCAGGAAGGCGATAAGATCTACTGGCTTTCCACAGGTGCGTACACCACCAGTTACAGTTCGATTGAATTTAACGGCTTCCCACCGCTGAAATACGTCATTCTGTAACACGATTTCCCCAAAAAACGGGTCGGAAAGTGACTTCTGACCCGCTCTTCTCTGCGTTTTTACATATTTCTGTCTATTCTTACACAGTCGATAACGTGTCACCGGTCCTACGGTGTGCCTAAGGACGAGTCGTTAAACAGAAGGATGCCAATCGGTGTCTGGGTATACGGTTTCAACTCAGGTAAACAGTGTATGAGCAGACAGCCGCTCGTTACGTTCTTTGTGATGTTGCTGTTCACCTTGCCTGTATGGGCAGATGGATGGAATGAGCTGACGGACGAAGAACGGGCTTGGTTAAAACAGCACCCGGTTATCCGGTTGGGCGTGGATCCGCAGTGGCCGCCGTTTGAGTATCTGGACGACGGCGAATACAAAGGATTGGCTGCAGACTATATCAGTCTGATCAGCGAGCGCCTCGGCGTTAAAATGGTGGTAACCCCCAATCTCACCTGGCCGGAGGTGTTGAAAGCGGCACGATCGCGTGATGTCGACCTGTTGCCAGCGGCGATGCCCACGGGGGCCAGGCGTCAGTATCTGGAATTTACTTCCACCTACCTTAACTTTCCCATGGTCATCATCAGTCAGCGTAAGCGCGGCGCCGTCGGCGGATTAAGTGCGTTACGCGGCTCCAGCGTGGGCGTCGTCAACCAGTACGTGTCCCATGAGCTTTTGAAAAAGAACCATCCCGAGCTGTATCTGGTGCCGACCACAACCCTGGCGCAGGGCTTAGAAAAACTAGCGTTGGGGGAGATCGACTACTTTGTTGGTAACCTAGCATCCGCGACCTACATGATTCGGACACTGGGATTAACCAACCTGCAGGTTGCCGCTCATACCCCGTATTCCTTCCAGCTGGGTATGGCCGTGCGCAAGGATTGGCCGGAACTGGTATCAATCCTTAATAAATCCCTTATGACAATCAGCGACAGGCAGCACCGGGCGGTGCAGAGTAGCTGGTTTACGCTGCCTACCGCTGTAGAGGAGCGTTTTCTGACATTCATCACCATCGTGCTGGCGGTAGTAGCGGCGTGCGTGTTGATGATTATATTCTCGGTCGTCTGGATCGGACGTTTGCGGGTTGAGGTGTCCCAGCGCAAAAAGGCAGAGCAGGCGCTGCGCCAAAATGAAACCAAATTGCTCGATTCACAGCGCATCGCCCGGATTGGATCGTGGCAATGGTGTCCGGATACGCACGAAGCGCACTGGAGTGATGAGGTATTCAGAATTCTGGGGATATCCAAAGGGGAATCAGAATTTACCTTTGATAACTTTCTGGAACGCGTGCCCCGGGACGACCGTACAGATGTGCGTATAGCGATCGAGCAGGCGCTCGACCTGGGCAACAGAATGTGTCTGGAGCATCGCATCATGATGGACAGCGGCGAGCTGCGGCATGTGGAGCTGCAGGGGCGACTGCAGTCCGAAATAGGCCGGCTGGATGGCACCATCCAGGACATTACCGAGCGGAAACGGATTGAGCTGTTTTTTCGGGGGCTGTCGGAGGATATTGCGGGCCTGAGCGGTGAAAAATACTTTGAGGCGATGGTTGCCTTCCTATGTCGGTCGTTTGGCTGTTCCTATGCGATCATCGGCAAACTGCTCTCAGATTCTACCGGTGAAGTGCGCACGCTGGCCGTTCATGCCAACGGTAAACACCTGGATAACTTCAATTATCTGCTCGAAAACACCCCTTGTGAGAACGTCATTAAGAACCGAGCCTGTGTCTATCCTCAGGACGTACAGCAGCTGTTCCCGAATGATCAGATGCTGGTCGAGATGGGCGTCGAGAGCTATGCCGGTGTGCCACTGCATGATACGGCCGGGCAGTGTGTGGGGGTGGTGGTTTTACTGGATGATAAACCGCTGAAAGGGATTGAGAATGTTGGCTCTCTCTTGCAGATAACCTCGACCCACGTCAGCGCAGAGTTGCAACGGCAAATTCTGGTGAACCAGCTGCAGATGACGGCGAGCGTATTCGAAAATACCCGCGAAGGCATTCTGATAGCGAATGCTGAGCGGCGTGTAGTGAAGGTGAATCGCGGCTTTACGGAAATTACCGGTTTTACCGAGTCTGAAGTGATCGGCCTAAAACCGGATGAGCTGTTCTGTACCAGTCACCATGACGACCGATTTATCGAGCAGCTTTGGTGGCAGGTCAATCAGGCAGGCTCCTGGCAGGGGGAAGTCTGGAATCGCAGTCAGCAGGGGGTGGTGTTCCCTTGTCTGCAGAGCATTGAGCAGGTGACGGACGAAGAGGGTGTGGTACAGCAGTATATCAGTGTGTTCACCGATATCACCGAGCAGAAGCGCTCCGAAGAGCGTATCCAGTACCTTGCCCACTACGATGTGCTAACCGGGCTGCCCAACCGTATTCTCTTCAATGACCGTCTGAAACACGCCATTGAGCGAGCAACCCGTCAGGAAGGCATGCTGGGTGTGCTCTTTATCGACCTTGACCGCTTTAAGTATGTAAACGACACCTTGGGGCACGATCAGTGGGACAATCTCCTCAAACTGGTCGCGACCCGCCTGAACGCTTGTGTACGCCAGGCGGATACCGTGGCTCGCCTGGGTGGTGATGAGTTTACGATTCTGCTCGAGGATATCGAGCGCCCCGATATGTTGGCGTCAATCGCCGATAAGATCCAGCACTCGCTCAATCAGCCGATCGACTTGAGCGGTCATCAGGCAGTTGTGGGGTGTTCCATAGGTCTCAGTGTATTCCCTGAAGATGGTTGCTCCTCCGATCAGTTGCTCAAGCATGCCGATACAGCGATGTACTCGGCAAAAGAGAGTGGCCGCAACACCTACGCATTCTATTCACCGGAGCTGAGTCAGAGCAGCCACGAACATTTCCGTCTGGAGCAGGAGCTGCGTAAGGCGATCGAACAGCAGCAGTTGATCCTGCACTACCAGCCTTTGATTGATACCGATAGTGACAAGGTTGTAACGGTTGAAGCGCTGGTGCGCTGGCAGCGACCGGATGGTGAGCTGGTGTCGCCAGATAAGTTTATTCCTCTGGCGGAGGAAACAGGCCTCATCGTGCAGATGGGCGAGTGGATACTGAACAGTGCCTGTGCCCAGGCCCGCCGTTGGAATAAGCAGGGGCTGGATGTAAAAGTGGCCGTGAATATCTCGGGCATACAGATTATGCGCAGGGATTTTGTGGATCAGGTTGAGCGGATGCTCACTGCCAGTGGGTTGTCACCAGCACTGCTGGAGCTGGAGGTGACGGAAAGTTATGTGATGAATACCAGCGACGGTGGTGTCATCGAAGCATTGACCAAGTTGCGTGAACTGGGCGTGAGTATCTCGATCGACGATTTTGGTACCGGCTATTCGTCACTGAGTTATCTGAAGCAGCTGCCGGTTGATGTGCTGAAGATTGATCGTTCCTTTATCAGCGATATTCCTCAGGATCAGGACGATGAGAAAATTGCCTCAGCGATCATCGCTATGGCCAAGAACCTTGGTCTGAAAGTGGTGGCTGAAGGGGTCGAAACGGATCAGCAGATGCAGTTCCTGCAGGCCCGTGGTTGCGACCTGGCCCAGGGCTACTACATCGCACGTCCAATGCCGCCGGAAGAGGCGGAAGCGTTTCTGGCCCGTAAACGGAGCCAGGCTTACGCCATTTCCTGACAGTTACTGTTCATCCGTTTGTACTCTTCAAACAGCGCCCGGGGGACCGGGCGGCTAAACAGGTAACCCTGGAAGCTGTTGCAGTTACGACGCTGCAGGCAGGCTTTCTGGGCTTCTGTTTCTACACCCTCTGCAATCACGCTGATACCCAGGTTGTGAGCCATGGCGATAATCGCCTGTACAATGGCCAGGTCGTCCGGGTCGTCGGTGATGTTGCGCACAAAGGAACGGTCAATTTTCAGCTGGTCCACAGGCAGGTGCTTGAGGTGGAACAGGGAGGAGTAGCCGGTACCGAAGTCATCAATGGCGAAGTGGATGCCCAGCTCCTTCAGTTGCATCATCTTGTCGGCGGTGCTTTCAACGTCGATCAGGACGGCACTTTCCGTCAGCTCGAATTTCAGCAGATTCGGGTTAGCACCGGTCTCCTGCAGAATACGCTCAACCGTGGTGACAAAATCTGACGCACTGAACTGGTGGGCACTGACATTGACGGACAGGGTGAGTTTATTCAGTTCTGGATCGTTGGCCCAGCGCGTAAGCTGCTGGCAGGCGTTCTCCAGCACCCAGGTACCCACCTGTACGATCAGGCCCGTTTGTTCAGCCAGCGGAATAAACTTCGCAGGTGGAATCATACCTTTTAGCGGGTGATTCCAGCGCAGCAGGACTTCGGCACCTGTCGTCTCACCATGCTGGGTTTGTACCTGGAAATACAGCTCCAACTGGTCCTCGGTGAGAGCACGTCGCAGTTCTGCTTCGATTTCGGCCTGCAGGTACAGCTCCTGCTGAATTTTTGGATCGAAGAAGCGCAAGGTATTACGACCGGATTCCTTCGCCTGATACATGGCGACATCGGCACGTTTGAGCAGGTCCTTGGCGCTCTTGTCACGATGATCGAACAAGCTCAGGCCGATACTGGCGGTGCCGTGATAGTCCCCCTGCTTGAGACGGTAGGGGTTATTAAGGGCGGCAACCACCTTCTCGGCAACCAGTTCCGCATCCAGCGCTGCCTGTTGGTAGTCCTGATTCAGCTCTTCCAGAATGATAATAAATTCATCCCCGCCCAGGCGGGCAACAGTGTCGACCTCACGCACACAGCTGCGCAGGCGCTTGGCGACTTCCACAAGCAGGCTATCCCCCACGTCGTGTCCGCGGGTGTCGTTCAGGGTTTTAAAGTTGTCCAGGTCGATAAACATCAGCGCGCCAAGCTGAGGACGTCGCTTGCGCAACATAAGTGACTGCTTCAAGCGGTCCAGCAGCAGTCGTCGGTTCGGCAGACCTGTGAGCGAGTCGTAGAACGCCAGGTTGTGTATATCCGCTTCCGCCTGCTTGCGCTGGGTAATATCCATAAACGCGGCCACATAGTTGGTGACCTTTTCCTGGTCATCGGTAACCGCGGTGATGGTCAGCCACTCGGGGTAAATCTCACCGTTCTTGCGTTTATTCCAGATCTCACCCTGCCAGTACCGGTTCTCCTCCAGGTCGCTCATCATATTGGCGTAGAAATCCCGGTCGTGGCGTCCGGAGCTGAGGAGCGATGGTTTCTTGTTCACCACCTCTTCGGCGCTGTAGCCGGTCACATCGCTAAAGGCGTTGTTGACGCGCAGAATTTTATGGTCGGTATCGGTGATGATCATGCCTTCCTGCGAGTTGAAGGCAGTGGCAGCGATATGGAGTTCCTGTTCCGCCTTTTTGCGGTCTGATATATCCCGCGACAATACAACAAACCGTGGCGCTTCATCGGCTCGGGTGTGGCGGCGGGCGATGGAGAGCTCAAAACAACGGGGGCCGTCTTTACCGTTAAGGGTGATTTGGGTGCCGTGGTTGCGCCCGTTAATCAGCGCATCCTGAAGGGCCTGCAGCAGCGCATCACAGGCTTCAGCTGGCATGATCTGTTCGATGTGATGGGTCAGGATAGGTGCTGACTGATCATCGCGCCCGGCTTTGGTGATCTGGCTGCAGTCGTAGTAATGACCATCCAGATCAATCTCAAACAGTTGGTCCGGAATGGTTTTCAGCGTTGCCTGCAGCTGATCCGCCGTACGCCGGTGTTTTAGTTCGCTGGCACGCAGGGCCTTTTCTGTTTCTTTGCGGGTGCGCTGGTGGCTGAGGGCCATACACAACAGCACGGTAACAGCAGGGTAGAGCAGCAATACCGGTAGCGTAATGGCAGAGGTAATAGCAAAGGCGATGCTCTGGGGTAGAAAGATAAGGGTTATCAAAAGCATGACCAGATGGACCGCCAGGCCGAAGATATACAGTTCGGTCCAGTGCAGTGCCCGCCCTTCGGCGTTGCGGTAGTGGCGCCAGATTAAGCCGATCGCGCCGGAGGAAATGATAAAGGCGATACCCGCCATCATCCCCTGGCCGCCTTCCAGTATGCGAAACAGCACCGTGAACAGGGCTGTCACCAGGGTGGGGATCAAACCAAAGAACAGCCCTGCGGTCGAGAGCAGAACGGAACGGCTATCAATGATCACGCCATCGGTGATTTGCATCGGGGTTGCCATGATTGCAATCCCGATCAGGCCCAATGCGATACCACTGAAGTGTGATTTGTAGGGAATGGATGCGCGCGATGACAGCAGCACTGCATCATAGATGGTACCCATAGCCAGCAGGAGTGCCGCGTTGTTTGCTAATGCAAAATATGGAGAGTCGTACATCATCACTTAGATCGTCTCGCGCAACCTTGCTCGTGTTTGAATTCCGTTTCGTATATGTCGATACAGAAGGTGTATCCAAAGAGCGGAACAGCCGCTAAAAAAGCACTACAGATACTAGTAGATTCAAACAATGATGGCTATTGGGTAGAGTGGGTTAGTGGCCGGTATTGCGTTTATTTATGATGAGGACGTGAAAGGTGTTGTTTCTAATCCATTGAAATATAATGATTTTTAATGTGTTCTTGAACTTTCGTGGATGAACTATGCGAGTGTTGATCTGGATCAATTAAAACGCATTGTTGAATGTGGGCGGGAAATGGAAAGCCCTGCACATGGCAGGGCTTACGGCAGACGTGGATAAAAGCGTTCGTTTAGTTGAGGCCTGCAAAGATGGTGCTGGCTTTGTTGATAGAATTCAGCAATTTTTCTGAGGAGCGGTTTACCAGGCCAGGCACAAAGGTATCACCTTTTGCTGGTTTAACCCGTTTGAACTGACGCTTGATCTTCTTGAGCGCCGCATCGGATTTACCCGCATCGATGTTGACCGGATCAATCCCTTCCATCAGATCCATCGTCTCCTGAAAGTCGGTGTAGCTGTTCTCGTAACTGCTACGGTATTTGTCCTGATAACCCCAGGCCATCAGAGCATAGGTGCCCGCGATACGCTGGCTCAGCATCGCCTGACGGCCGCTCAGCCGGATCAGCTTGCTGTTGGCGGGTTGATTGGCAGTAATGATGGAGTCGATCACCTGTGCAGCGCTCTGCATCAGTGCTTCACTCTGTTCGCGTACGTTTTCCGCACTGTTTTTACTTGGGGCTTTGGTCAGCTCGGGTTTTAGCTTTTCCCACAGTGCATTTACAGCACTGAGATTTGCGCGGGTGGCATCGTCGTTGGCGAAGCTGCGCAGTTCGCTCATATGAGAGTCAAAGGCCGAGATTGTTTCCCGTAGCTCGGTCTCTGCCTTACGTGCCCGGATGCCTTGGCCAACAAGGGCATAGTCCTTCAGCATCCGCTGGGTATACATACGGATTTCGCTGGCTTTTAACAGGGCCTCTTCCGGTGAGGCTATTTCGGCATGGGCGCTGCCTGCAAAGCTTAAGCTAAGCAGGGTAAGCAGTGTGCCGATCATCGTGAGAATATTCTTATTGTTCATCATCTTCACTCTGATATTAAAATTCCTAAGATGGGGCTAACCCAGCAGGTTTTGAACCCGGCTAAGCAGTCCCTCCTCGGTCCAAGGTTTGGTTAGGTAGTCGGAAACACCGGCGGTAGCGGCCTCTTCGCGGTGTTTCTCGGTTGAACGGGAGGTGATCATGATCACCGGTACGTCCTGAGTTGTGGCATTGTTGCGGATCGCAGACGACAGCTCGATACCGGACATGCGTGGCATCTCCAGGTCGGTCAGGACCAAGTCGGGCGGATCTTTACGGATCTGGTTAAGTGCATCCAGGCCGTCAATCGCGGTGGAGACTTCGTAACCGGTATCCTTTAGCAGCGTTGCCAGGGATTTACGGGCACTGATGGAGTCATCAACAACCATCAGCTTTGGCAGGTCCGGCACTGCGTGTTGCTCCAACAGTTCCTGGTATTCGATACGAGAGGACTGCTGATGCAGGATACGTGACGGCAAGTCGATAATGGGTGCTGCTTCACCGTTCGCCAGAATGGTTACGCCAGGGATACCTGGGATATCCGGTACATACTGGCCCATCTCTTTAAAGACCAGCTCGCGGTGGGCAACGATCTCTTTCACCATCAAGGCGACTTTTTCGCCCTGACCCAGGTTGATGATCAGCACCGGATGGATGGCACCTTCGGTGTATTCAACGCGGGGTTCAGCCAGCAGCATCTCGAGACTCAGCAGCGGATACTCCTCTTCGCCGACCACGAAACGTTCGCCGTTTTCGCTTTCGCGACGTTTGCCGTCGAGGGAGAGAATACTCTGTTCGATTCCGTGACTGGAGAGGGCTACAAGCTGGCGGCCTGCACGCACCAGCAGGGCACGTATCATTAGGGAGCTGGACGGCATCTTCAGCTCAAAGCGTGATCCCTGTCCTCGTTCGGAGTCGATGTTCAGGGTGCCCTGCATACGCATGATCTGCTGGTACACCACATCCATGCCGATACCTCGACCCGAAAGCTGGCTGACTTCGTCGCTGGTGGAGAAACCCGGTACCAGGATCAGGCGCTGCAGTTCCGCATCGCTGAGCATGGTGTGCTCTTCGATCAGGCCTTTTTCACCGGCTACGCGGCGGATCTTGTCGGTGTCGATACCGGCACCGTCATCGCTACAGCTCACCAGGATCTGGTCGTTCTCCTGCACAAAGCGCAGGGTCAGAGTGCCTTCCTCCGGTTTACCGGCCGCCCGGCGCTCTTCCGGTGTTTCCAGGCCGTGGTCGACCGCGTTACGGATGATATGCATCAGCGGGTCGGTGAGCTGGGCCAGAATCTGGCTATCGATCTGTACCTCTTCCCCCTCAATCACCAAGCGTGCCTGCTTGCCCGCGGCACGGCAGGCCTGGCGCATGATGCGCTGTACACGGGAACTGATCGTTTTCACCGCAACCAGTCGGGTGCTGAGGATGTTTGCCAGGTTCTCTTTCTGCAGACCGGTCTGGGTTACGTGCAGATCGGTCAGGTTACGGATCTGTTCATCCATCTCCTGCTCGACTTCACGGACGTCGGCCGCGGATTCGTGCAGGCGGGAGAGGCTGGTGTGCATCTCGTTGTAGTTGTCCATCTCCAGCGGGTCGAAGCCCTCGGATGCCGGATCAAGCTCGGGATGCAGGGTGTAGTATTCGTTTAGCTGCTGCTCCAGTTCGAAGATGATCCGCTGCAAGTGACGCTGACGTTCGCGGTTAACACGGGTCAGGGTACGCAACTGGGTGATCGATTCGTCGACCTGAGAGGTGAGGGTGTTGGATTCCCCGGTAATACGGAACAGGGTATCCAGCAGCGACTGAGGAACACGCAGGAAGTTTTCTTCACGGCGGGTCTGGCCGTCGGATTCAGCAAACTGTTGTACAGTGGTTTCTGTCTTGGTGTCTGCCGTCGGTGCTTTGGATTCAGCACGTGCACCTTGGGCGGCAGCGGCGCCTTCGGTTTTCAGCAGGTAGGACCAGTCCAGAACGGTTTGCAGTACCTCCAGCGCGTCTTCTGGAGGGGCGGCATGCTCGGTCACCGCTTCGCCCATCGCCGCCAGACAGTCGGCCGCTTCCAGCAGATCGTCCTTCAGCTGTTTCCCCGGCAGCAACTGGCTGTCCACCAGTGTATCGAGGATATCCTCCATACTGTGGGTCAGGTTGGCCAGTCCCTGAATGCCCGCCATGTTGCCCAGGCCCTTGATGGTATGGGCGATACGACGGGCGGCATCCAGGTTGGTCAGGCTGTCCGCTTCGATCATCTGCTGCAGGTTACTGAGCAGATCCTCGGTCAGCGTTGGCAGCTCCGCCACCAACATATCAAACAGGTTCGGGTCGAGATCATCCTGTACCGTAACGCTGATGTCATCCGCGCTAGCAGTTTGTTTGACGATCTCATCGACTGTACGGACTGAAGCCAGGGCCAACATGCCACGCAGGAAGGCGGCTTGATCTTCGCTTAGCGGACACGGCAGGGCAGGGCTTGCGCACAGGTCGATCAGGGTGTTCTGGATCTCTTGGTTTTCAATCTCACCGAGGTGTTCCTGAACAGTACGCAGACACTGAGTCAGCTGTTCGTAGGTATCATCGTGGGACTGGCTGTGCTGTTGTTCCAACAGCGACAGGTTCAGCTCCAAACCACCCAACAGCATGTGAATGCCGCGCAGGTGCAGCGTATCCAGCGCGCGGCGGATCGGTGTCAGGGCTTCGATGGTATCGGTTGGCAGGCCGCTGTCATCGGTGTCGCTTTGTTGCCAGCGTTCAACCAAGCTGCTGAGTGATTCGGTCAGCATTTGTAGTACGGCAGGATCGACGTTTGGTCCGGCCTCTTCCAGCAGGCCAAAGTCGATCTCACAGAATGTATGCGCTTGCTCCGAGTTTTCTGACGTCGGCTCTGCGGGCGTCTTTTCCTCAGCAGTTACTTCTTCCACCGGCACCAACGTATCGATCTCAGCGTCGAACTGCAGACGCTGGTGGTCCTCGTCGAGGAGCTCTTCCAGGAACTCTATATCGTCGGTAACTACCGGCTCCGGCCAGCCGCTGTCGCTAAGTGAGGCCAGAAACGCCGCGGCACTCTGGTCTGACGGCGCCCGTAAAAGGGTTGTGAGCGCTTCAGTCAGATTTCGAGGAAGTGTGTTGTCGCTGGTGTCCTGACCCAATAGCTCGGCGGCAAGGGCGCAGCTGTCAGCAAAACCTGAAAGTTCCGCTTCGCTAAAGCGATCAACCAGGTCGTGCAGGATGTTGATCTGTTCAGCGTTGTCTTCAGTTGAAGCCAACAAACGAGCAGCTTGTGCAATAAGTGACTCTTCAATAAGGGGCTCTTCTGAAGGCAACTTTGGCTGAGTTGCGGATTGTGCTTCCGCTTCCGGAGTTGTTTGCGGTTCAACAGGCGTGTGCGCTGTGCTATTTAGCTCGTTAGCGCGTTCTGGCAGTGTCTCCTTTACCAGATGCACTTCGTCGAGCTCGATGTTCTCTTCTCTGGCATCTTCACCAACCAGCACCACTTCGGTCAGCTCTATCGCATCTTCGTCTGCGGAATTTTCTGCGCTGTTCAGGCGCAGAATATCGTCCTGCAGGATTTCGGAAAGAAACTGCGTATCATCGTCGGCGACCGGCTCAGGCCAGCCGCTGTTACCCAGTAGCGATGTGAGCTGCTCGATGGCAGTCTGGTCACCCCGGCTCAGTGCGCTAAACGCGCCGGCCGCTTCAACCATCAGATCCAGTGCGGACTGATCGTTGGGATAACGCTCTTCCGGGCAGACCTGGCTGAGCAGTTCACCGTAGAGGGCGAGGGCATCGGCAAGGCCGGTGAAATCGGCCTCGCTGGCTTTATCGATCAGGGTATACAGGCACTCGGAAAGTGCCTGATAGCATTGTGCTGTTTCATCGCCCGAGCTGCATAGAAATGCTCGCTGAGCGTCGAAAAGCTGCGCAACCTCTGTACGTACATCAAACGACATAGTTACCACCTATAACTGGTCCTGATCGGTGATCAGGACGCAGCAAGTTTAAACACACTGATGGAACGCTGAAGTTCTTCTGCTGCTTGTACCAGCTCGTCAGACAGTTGCGCCTGCTGCTGCATCTCGGCGTTGGTTGCGTTGGAGGTTTCGCCGATGTTGTTCGCACGCTCACGCAACTGCTCGGCCACCTTGGCCTGCTTAACGGAGTTTTGTGCGATGCGCATTACGGAATCTACCAGGGTCTGTGTAGTCGCACGGGTTTCGTCCATACGCTCACCCGCTTCCTCCGCCAGACGGGTACCCTCGACAACGTCGGTGATTACGGTGTTCATTACGTTGATAGTATCGGCTGTCTCAAGCTGGATGTTGTTCACCAAACTTTCGATTTCCGCGGTCGCCTCTCGGGAGTTCTCCGCCAGACGCTGTACCTCGTCTACTACCACCATCAGACCGCGACCGGCTTCACCGGCAGATGCGGCGTGCATACTCGCGTTCAGGGACAATACGTGGGTACGTTCGGAGATATTGTTGATCAGGTTTACGATACCGCCGATCTCCTGGGAACGTTCCCCCAGGCGTTTAATTCGTTTTTCCGCCTCGTGAATGGTCTGACGGATCTTGGTGATACTGTCGATAGTCTGGGATACGGAATCCATCGCCGTCTCAGAAGTCTTGATCGCCTTCTGGGAAGCGTTGTTGGAGAGCAATGCCAGCTTGGAGATCAGCTCCATCGCCTTGATTGCAGAATCCAGGCCCTGCAGGGTTTCGAGGATCTCCTCCTGCTCGCGGGTTGCATAGTTCAGCACGGTTTCGGACTGCGATTTCACCTGTACCGACGCGTTGTTTACGCGGTTGGATACGGCGTTTACATCGTGCAGTACCGATTCGATGGAGGATGCCAGCTGGTTGATGGAGTCGGCAATCGCACCGGTTACGTCTTCCGCTACCGGTACACGTACGGTCAGGTCTCGCTGACTGATTCGGAATACGTTCTGGATCAGTTCGATGATGGAGCTGTTGAGGCGGCGGTTCTCTTCCTCTTTCTCGGACAGCGCTTTTTCTTTCTCGTCCAGCAGGGCGTCAAGAATGGTTGCCAGCTGACCCAGTTCGTCGCGGGTTTCCAGTTCGCTTCGTGCGGTTACGTCACCTTCACGTACGCGGTTTACCGTTTGCTGAATACGGTTGATCGGGTCGATTACGCCGTATTTTGCGATCGACATCGCTACCGCCATCGCCACGATCATCAGGCCCATGGAGATAAAGAAGTAGGTCACCATGTCCAGCGTATCGGCGGCCTGCTGATCTTCGTTCTGCATGTTGTAGACGCCGGTCAGCTTATCCAGCTCTTCGATCGCCGGTACCAGGTTCTGGATGATGAAGTGAACCTGACTGAACTGGGTGGAGCTTCGGTCGATTGCCGCAGACAGTTCCTCAAACAGCTCTTGCGCTTCACGCATATTTTCCAGTACCGCCACCTTGTTCTGCTGGTAGCTGGTCACCTTGGCCGCTTCAAGCTGGTTGATCATGCGGGTCAGGTTTTTGTTCACCTGCTCGGTGGTTACTTCCACACCACCACTGGCGATATACTCGTCGATGGCGCTGCGGGTCTGGTCAAACTGGTCACGCAGCCAGGTGCGCTCCAGCCAGATGATCAGTGCATCGGTTTCCCACAGCAGGTCACGCAGCTCTTTCGCCAGACCTTCGCCAGAGGTCAGGCCCGCTTCCATCAAGGCCTCAGAACCGTCGTAGAAGGTATCCTGGTAATCATCGATGAAGGCGTGGAACTCTTTGATCTGCTGTTTATCTTCTTCGGTTCGCAGGTAGCCTTGCAGCTTGGTGAGGTTATCGTCGATCTGTGCTGTCGCCGCGTTAAACTGGTTCAGCTGTTCCAGGTCTCGGTCGATCTGGAAACTTTTCTCGTAGAAACGGGCAAGGGCGATGTTGATCTCGATGCCGTTGATCAGCTTGGTAAATTCAGCCAGCTCGTTGGATCGGACCTGCGCTTTCTCCTCGATTACGATGGTCTGATAGTAAGCTGCGCCCATGAACGTCAGGCCGATTACCAGGAGGGCCAGGGACATAAAGAACTTGGTCGGTATCTTAATGTCGCTGAAGCTCTCAATCTTCCTGGACTCCAATAAGCTGTCAGATTCCAAAAACGAACTCATTACCTTCGTACCTCGTCAGAGTTTATCCGTCTGCCTGTGCAGTCACAGGCGGCTACGGGGGCGTTGGCGTGGCGCCACCCGTGTCATTAAAAGCGTTCTTTAACCGCAGCGAAAAACTGGCGGTGGTTCAGTTCAGCCCAGACCGTACCTTTGTGTTTTACGTAGCCGTGGGTGTGCGGGCGCAGCGCTTCACTCAGGTGACTGGCTGCGGTGTCATCCAATGGCGTTGGTGCTACAAGGGCGGCAGGGGGCTCAGATAGCAGTATGCCCACCATGTAAGGCTGCTCATCCAGCAACAGCACCCAGCGCTGGGATTGATCGCGGGTGCCGGTATCACCGTCCTGGGCAAGGGCTGCCAAGTCAAACACCGGCACCGTTTCACCACGGTGGTTAATAAAACCGCTGAACCAAACAGGAGTAGTGGGGATACGGCAGATACGCGGGCGGCTGATCAATTCAGAATACAGTTCCCTAGGTACCATCAGGTGGTTGCCTGCCACTTCGAAACCGTGGCGGACTTCCTGAAAGTTTTCAGGCGGCTCTGTAAGATCGAACAGTTCAGCTTCCATCTACCGTCTCCTTAGGTCGTCTCTTGCTATCGGGACTGACGCATTCCGTCCCGAGTCTGGCGCTGCTTACAGCAGCTCGCGTACGTGATTAAGAATCTCTTCGTCTTCGTACGGCTTACCGACGACGGCTTTTGCTCCCTGAAGCTGTGCCCATACCTTGTCTGCTTCCTGGTTTTTGCTGGAAACAATCACAACAGGAATATCTTTAGTGGCTGCGTCCTGGGTGATTTGGCGACATGCGGCAAAACCGTCAACTTCTGGCATCACCACGTCCATAAAAATCAGATCAGGTTTCTCTTCCTGCGCTTTCTGTACGCCTTCGCTGCCGTTGGTGGCAACAATAACTTCTGCGTCGATGGAGTTGAGGAGTTTACAGATGTGCAATTGCTGAACTGTGTCGTCTTCAACTACGAGGATTTTAGGTGATGGCATGTTGGGTCCCGTTCGTTTCTCTTGCTTATTCGCGAATTGACCGATTTAAAATCGGTTCTTTTAGTCTTTTTTAAATTCAGCTACCCAATTGGACACACGATTAATCACCTTCTGGAATTCATCCGGGTTAATCGGTTTTGTCAGGTAGGTCGAGCACCCGGACATAATGCCCTTCACCTCATCCAACGGAGAGTTTTTGGAGGAGAGCATAATAATCGGGGTTTTTTTCAGTGCTGGTTGCTCGCGCATTCGGGTACAGGTTTCAAAGCCGTCGATACCCGGCATGACGATATCCAGAAACATAAAGTCGTATTGGTTGCTTGCCACTTTATCCAGTGCGCTCTCGCCGTCATCGGCAAAGTCGATCTCAACCGCTTGGGGTAACTTCTGTAGTTCTGTTGCCAGGGCTTGTTGCATCGCATGGCTGTCGTCCACAACCAGCACGTTATAGCCGTTGCGTTCGCTGATGGTCTCTTCCGCTGCGCGGTGTGCGCTTTCCGCCTGGGCTTCATACTTCTGGAACAGGTTCTCTTTGTCTTCACCTGTGCTCTCTGAATCCCCGGTGTTGTACTCCTCGTTCTCGGAGGTCATCTGGTCCAGGGTGCGAACAACGCGGGAAGAGACAAGCGGGTAGCCCAGGTGGGAAAGGCCGGTATCTGTGGGTTTCTCTTTGGAGACGACGATCAGGCGAGACTGGTAGCCGCGTGGCAGTGCGGCAATTGCTTCGGCGTCGAGATTTTCAATGCCAAAGACAAGTAATAGGTCTGGTAGGTTGTTAGGGTCAAACTCGGTCAGCAGGTAGCGGTTATTTTTGGAGAGCTTGAGAATTTTTTCGAGTTTAACCAGCTGGTCGGCAGGAAAACCAAACGATCCGATATTCATCTTTTATCCTGTCTGAGTACTAATTTTAGATCACCGGGCATTCGTCAAAATACAGCCAGGATATCCACGCCTGAGATTAACGGTGCACCGAATGCGTGCCTAAATCAGTACAGTATTATTCTTATTTTGTTCGGTAGCTCCTCTACCGAACTATTTTGTACACCAATACGGTTCCTTAGGACAAGTCGCAGGGCCTAGAAAAGGAGGGCAAATACGGCTTGTTATACGTTTGTTTAACACTGTTAAACGTTGCAAAGACGAATGCAGGTGCAGCAACTCCAGTTAATTGGGGTAAATGCAATGGCTCAAAAAAGTTAATCTGATCGCCAGTGATCGGTTCCCGCGCAGCTGAGGTCACGAAGCGTTGAATCTTTATCGCTTTTTATGCTTCCTATTGCGGCGTTATACGGTGTTTTTATTAAGGAAAAACTAAAAAAGCCACGGCAAATGCAGTGGCTTTTTTGTGTCGTACTTACGGTGGCTGATCAGGCTTTGACGTTCTGCTTCAGCAGGTCAGTGATCTGATCCAGGGCAACTTCCTGTTTGTCGGCATCGCGACGGCCTTTGTACTCTACGGTGCCGGCCTTGATGCCGCGGTCGGAGATCACCACGCGGTGTGGAATACCGATCAGTTCCATATCGGCAAACTTCACCCCTGGGCTGACTTTGGCACGGTCATCCAGCAGTACATCGTAACCCGCTGCAGTCAGCTCTTCGTACAGACGTTCAGCTTCAGCACGTACTTCTTCGGATTTCTCGTACTTCAGTGCCACAATCGCAACGGTGAACGGCGCGATGGACTCTGGCCAGATGATGCCGCGGTCGTCGTTGTTCTGCTCGATTGCAGCCGCTACGACACGGGTCACACCGATACCGTAACAACCCATATCCATCACAACAGATTTGCCGTTCTCGTCCAATACAGTCGCATTCAGCGCTTCGGAGTACTTCTGGCCCAGCTGGAAGATGTGGCCCACTTCGATACCACGCTTGATCACCAGCGTACCCTGGCCGTCCGGGCTTGGATCACCTTCAACCACGTTACGCAGGTCTGCCACTTCCGGCATCTCTACGTCGCGGCCCCAGTTCACACCGAAGTAGTGTTTACCATCGATGTTCGCGCCCGCGCCGAAGTCAGAAGACTTGGAAACCGCACGGTCGATGATGCATGGGATGTTCAGGTTTACAGGGCCCAGGGAACCAGCGCCAGCGCCGATCACGTCGCGGAACTCGTCTTCGGATGCCATGGTCAGAGGTTCAGCAACCTGCGGCAGTTTCTCTGCCTTGATCTCGTTCAGCTCGTGGTCGCCACGTACAATCAGGGCAACGAAGTCTGCTTCGCACTCTTCAGATGCCTTGACGATCAGAGTCTTGATGGTTTTCTCGATCGGCTGATTGTACTTCTCTACCAGATCCGCGATGGTTTTTGCGTCTGGTGTATCAACCAGGGTCATCTCCTGAGTTGGTGCTGCCAGGTCACCTTCCGGTGTCAGGGCTTCAGCCAGCTCTACGTTCGCTGCATAGTCGCTGGTATCGGAGAACGCGATATCGTCTTCACCGGACTCAGCCAATACGTGGAACTCGTGAGAAGCGTCGCCACCGATAGAACCGCTATCGGCCTGTACCGGACGGTAGTCCAGACCCAGGCGGTCGAAGATGCTCACGTAGGTCTGGTGCATCACATCGTACGTTTCCTGCAGGGATTCTTTGCCGATGTGGAAGGAGTATGCATCCTTCATGATGAACTCACGGGAGCGCATCACACCAAAACGTGGACGGATCTCGTCACGGAATTTGGTCTGGATCTGATAGAAGTTCGCCGGCAGCTGCTTGTAGCTCTGCAGCTCGTTGCGCACCATGTCGGTGATAACTTCTTCATGGGTCGGGCCTACGCAGAATTCGCGGCTGTGGCGATCGTTTACGCGCAGCAGTTCTGGGCCGTACTGCTCCCAGCGGCCGGACTCCTGCCACAGTTCTGCAGGCTGGATCGCGGGCATCAGGACTTCCTGAGCGCCAGATTTGTTCATCTCGTCACGAACAATCTTTTCTACTTTGCGCAGGGTTTTCAGGCCCATTGGCAGCCAGGTGTACAAACCGGACGCCAGTTTACGGATCATACCAGCACGCAGCATCAGCTGGTGGCTGATAACCTCTGCGTCGGATGGGGTCTCTTTGAGAGTAGCAATCAGATATTGGCTTGCGCGCATAAATCCTTAACCCATGAATGAATTCTGTCTTTGAAAGGCGGACATTTTAGGGTGCGGGCAGCGGCCTGCCAAGCGTTGCAACGGATCAATTAGTCGTGCGAGGGAGAAAAGGGCCGTTATTCGGTGGATTTTGTGGGGTATGTGCGCCTGTCACAACGCACATACCCATTTATAGAACGCGCTGTCAGGCGCTGTTCTTCAGCGTAACTTCACGTTGTGGGAACGGAATCTCAATACCTTCTTCTTTAAAGACGTTGTACAGCGCCAGGTTCACCTGGTACTGCACTTCAAAATAACGCTGTGTTGGCACCCAGTAACGGTAGCCGATATCCACGGATGAGTCGCCAAAACCTTCGATGCCCACCTGTGGAGCGGGTTCGGCGGTTATCTCGTTAAAGCCGGCGAGGGTGTTTCGCACCACCTCGATGGCATGATTGGCATCGGCGCTATAGCTGATACCGATGCTGGCTTCCACCACTTTATTACCAAAGGAGTTGGTGATCACTTCGCCGACAATGTGCTTGTTCGGGATCGTGATGATTTCGCCGTCTTCGGTGGAGAGCAGGGTATAAGCCAGCTTGATCTCTTCCACCACGCCGGTGATCTCGTTAATGGTAATGGTGTTGCCAACCACGAACGGACGGGTAAGGACGATGGTAAAACCCGCGCCGTAGTTGGAGAACACTCCCTGTAACGCCAAACCGGCACTCAGGGAGATGGCACCGATCGCAGCAACGAATGGGGCGACACTGATGCCAAACTTGCCCAAGCAGATCACCACGATCATAGCGATAAACAGCAGACGCACGCAGTTGGAGATAAACAGACGCAGCGTGACGTCGATCTCGTTCCGCTCGCAGATGCGCAGGGTGATGTTGCTGATCCAGCGGGCGATTATCAGGCCGATTATAAAAATGATAATCGCGCCGATGACCTGAAAGCTGTAGTTGACGAAGAAGTCGACGATGAGGGTGTAGAAGTGGGTGAGGGCTTTAAGTTCCTCTTGCATCGCAAAGGCTCCCTGATGGCGATTTTAGCCAGAGAGCCGTTGCAATGTGCGTTGCTCCCTAGCGTTCTGAAACAAACTGGAACAGATCTTCCAGTTGGTGTTCATTAAACACCGGAATGCCGTTGCGTAAAAGCTCTGAAGCGGCCGCGCCACTCCCTTCGGTCAGTTGGCCAGAAAACGAACCGTCATAGATTTGGGTATTGCCACACGAGGGGCTGTTGGCCTTCATCAAGGCGCAGCACACTTTTTCTTTCTTGGCGCGTTCCAGTGTTTTTTCCGCACCCAATAGGAAAGCAGGAGTGACATCTTCACCGGTGCGATCGGTGATCAAAATCGGAAACTTAGACTGGGTTTCTGCCGGAGGGCGAGGTGTTGGCAATCCGCCCGAGCTTTCAGGGCAGATTTTGACGAGTCGACCCTCGTCGTTCCAGCGCTGAATCACCGGGTGATCGATGAGTGAGTGACCGCCGTCATAACGGACTGAGTCGCCCATCAGACAAGCACTTACAAGTATTTTTCCCATAACTAGAGCCGTTGTTATTGTTATTGTCGCGGGCATATTCTACTCACGCGCTAACACTCTGCAAGGCGCTGAAATTGACGGAGGTCACTCAGTTTTTAGTTTGGCTGCTTTTTGTACATCAGTTTCTGTGCTAATGCCGCGAGATAATCCGCTCCACCATATTGCTTTGCATGTTGGCCAGGCGCAGGGTGGACCGGTTCATCTCAAGGGTTTTCTCGGCTTCATCCGAAACTTGGTTGGCTGCGTTGCTGATGGTGTGGATCTGCTCATTCACCTCCTGGGTGGCCGCGCTTTGTTGATGGGTAGAGCTGGCAATCTCTGAGGTCATACCGCTGATGACATCGACCGCGCTCAGAATGGAGATCAGATTGTGACCCGCTTCTTCAATACGATGCACGGTGGAGTCGGCCAGGTGCTGACCACTTTTGATTGCTGACGAGATGTCGCGGGTTTCTGCTTGCAGGCCCTCGATGATTTTACCGATCTCCTGTGTGGACATGCGGGTCCGTAAGGCGAGTGAGCGAACTTCGTCAGCAACGACAGCAAAGCCCCGTCCGTTCTCTCCAGCGCGTGCGGCTTCAATGGCCGCGTTCAGGGCCAGCAAGTTGGTTTGTTCGGCAATATCGTGGATGACCTCCACCACCTTATCGATCTGGGAGTTACGGGCTTCCAGGCTTGTCAGGTTTTCACCGATGGTGTCTATTGCGGCATCCAGTTGTTTGATTGCATCAACGGCTTGGTGAACCACACCGGTACCTACCTCCGCATCCTGCTGCACCTGATTGACCTGATCCAACGCGAGTTGGGTGTTTTCCGCCATGTTGCTGGTGGTGGCGGTCATCTCCTCGACGGTTACCGCAATCTGTTCAAGGGCGTTGGTCTGTGCCTGAAGATTATCGAAGGTCGCATTCATCACCTTATCGGAGGTGTCAGAGCTGCGTTTGACCTCGTTCGATGCATCCTGAATGCGGCGTAGCACGGCATCCAGTTGGGACTGTAGCTGGCACTGAACCAGTTCAAGCTGCCCAATATCATCGGTCGTTCCCGTGTAGATCAGTTGTTTGACTGGATGGCTGACAATACTGCGGCTGGAATTTACCAGTCGCTTGAATCTACGTGTCAGTAATTTGCAGCCTGTTATAACCATGAGCGCTGAAATCGACGCAGCGATGTAGGAACCTACGCCGGGGTGTTGCCATAGCGTCCAGCCGGCCAGAGGAGATAGCGACAATAAGGTGGCCAGGCTGAGACGGGTTCCCAATTCAAGCGGCTTGCGAGAGAGTGCTTTGGGTGTCTTGCCGCGGAGTCGCTGCTCGTAGATCGATTGAGCAAAACGCATGACCTGTGCGGACGGTTGTCGATAGACCACCTGATATTCGGTGACGGTGTCATTCTCCAAGGTGGGGATGATGTAGGTATCCAGCCACATATCGTCACCACGACGGTTGCGATTGAGGATGATCCCCATCCAGGGCTGACCGGCAGTCACCGTTTCCCATAGTTGATCAAACGGCCCCGCAGGCATTTTGGGGTGGCGCAGTATTTTGATGTTTTTGCCGTAAAGTTCGTCTCGGGCGTAACCGGATAGTCGGCAAAAGTCATCGCTGACATAGCGGATATTGGCATCCGGATCGGTAGTCACTACAAGGATGTCGTTATCCGATGGACGTTTATTTTTATCGTTATTCATCGTGTATACGGTCTCTCCAAGTCTTTGTATTCCATGCGAAAGTGTTGCTGCAGAATCCAGCAGAAACCGTGCCATGCCTGACGTCTGGCCCGCGAAGGCCGTTTTATGCGGTGTGGAAGCCAGTTAACCGAATTGAGAGTTGATCATTTGATGAGGTCGGGCTGACGGAGTGAGGCATTTTCATCAGCGGATTAATCTTTTGGATATGCCGCACTTGCAGCATGTTCCGCCTGCGATTGGCCGACAGCGTACGAAGGCAGGAGCCTGCAGGGTAATTTAGGTTGTTTGGCTGAACCTGGGTTTGTATTTGGCTTGATAGATTGATGTTTACGTAAACGTAAATTTGGGGTATAGATTAGGGTAAACCCTTAAGTGGAGACCCTGATGGACCTTTCTCTGACAGAAGAACAACAACTCATCCAGGACACCGCAAAACGTTTTGCCGAGACCGAATTGGCGCCTGTTGCGGAAAAACTGGATCAGACCAAAGATAAATCCATCCTGTTGGAAAATTGTAAAAAGCTCGCTGAATTGGGCTTTATGGGCCTGAACATCAAAGGCCAGTATGGCGGTACTGAGGCTGGCGTTGTTGCGTTCAGTCTGGCGATGACAGAGATCGCCCGTGCCTGTGCATCTACCGCTGTGACCATGTCGGTAACCAACATGGTGGCGGAAGTGATCCAGGCGATGGGTACCGAAGAGCAGAAAGACAAATACCTGCCGCTGATCTGCAGCGGTGAATACCGTGCGGGCAGCTTCTGCCTGACTGAATCCGGTGCGGGTTCCGACCCTGCCTCTATGCGTGCGAAAGCGGTGAAAACCGAAAACGGCTACGCAATCTCCGGTACCAAGCAGTGGATCACCAGCGCTGAGTTCGCCGGTGTATTCGTGGTGTGGGCGGTAACCGATCCGGAAGCGAAGAAAGGTAAAGGCATCACCTGCTTCCTGGTCGAAGCCGGTACGCCGGGTATTACTGTAGCGCCGGCTGAGAAGAAGATGGGCCAGCACGGCTCTGCAACCAACGAAGTGCACTTTGAGAATGTAGAAGTGCCGGAATCTGCAATCCTGGGCAAATTGAACGATGGCTTCCGTCTGGCAGTGGCCGAGCTGGCCGGTGGCCGAATCGGTATCGGTTCTCTGGCGTTGGGTGTTGGTCTGGCGGCGATGGACTATGCGACCGCATACATCCAGGAGCGTAAGCAGTTTGGTCGTCCGATCTCTGACTTCCAGGGACTGCAGTGGATGATGGCGGACCGCTACACCGAACTGGAAGCGGCGCGTTTGCTGTTGATGTCTGCGGCGGATCGTAAAGAGCGTGACCTGCCGTTTGCCAAGGAAGCCTCCATGGCGAAAGTGTTTGCCAGCGAGAAGGCAAACCAGGCGTGTTACAGCGCCCTGCAGATGTTGGGTGGCTACGGCTACATGCAGGAGTACCCGCTGGAGCGCTATACCCGCGACGTGCGTATCACCTCGATCTACGAAGGTACCAGTGAGATTCAGCGTGTGATTATCGCGCGTGAAATCCTGCGTGAGTTCAGCTAAGGGTCACCGCATATGAAACCTCTCGCCGGGCTTAAAGTACTCGATTTCTCCACCCTGTTACCGGGGCCGTACGCCACCATGTTGCTGGCTGATATGGGCGCGGAGGTGGTGCGTGTCGAGTCGCCTGTGCGGGATGACCTGGTGCGCAACATGAAACCGCAGATTGACGGTCAATCTGCGGCGTTTCGTTACCTGAACCGGGGTAAGCAATCGATCACTCTGGATCTGAAACATCCTGATGCTCAGTCCATCGTGCATAGATTGGTGGAGGAGTTCGACATCGTTGTTGAACAGTTCCGTCCGGGGGTGATGCATCGACTGGGGTTGGGATATGAGGATCTGAGCAAGGTTAAGCCTGATCTGATCTATTGCTCCATCTCGGGTTACGGCCAGGTCGGTGCCTATGCTGAAAAAGCGGGGCACGATATCAATTTCCTCGCCCTTGCCGGTGTCTCCAGTCATATGGGACGTGCCGGGCAGGGGCCTTGTCCTCTGGGTGTGCAGGTCGCAGATATTGCAGCGGGTTCCCATCCGGCTGTGGTGTCTATTCTGGTAGCCGTGATTCAGCGAGACCGTCAGGGCAAGGGTGCCCAGATCGATATCTCCATGGCGGATAACAGCATGGCGCTGCAGGCGTTGCTGGCACCGGGTGCTCTTAACGGCGGCCGTGAAGATGGCTACGAAACCCATTTCCTTAACGGGGCTGGGTTCTACGACTACTACCCAACCCGCGACGGGCGTTTTATGGCGGTGGGAAGTCTTGAACCGCAATTTAAGCGTGCCTTGCTGGAAACCCTTGAAGCATCTGAGCTGGCAGAACTCGATGACAAAACGCTGAAAGTTCAGCTACGCGAGATCTTCCAGAGTCAGGACCTGGCTTTCTGGCAGCAGGCGTTTGCCGATGTCGATGCCTGCGTTGAACCTGTGCTGACCATGACGGAAGCGGCAGACCATCCCGCTTTTGTGTCCCGGGGACTTATTCAGAAGAACAATAAAAACGGTGAGGTGCAAGTTGCACCGGCGATCCGCTTTAACAACGAATCCACGCCATTGCCTGCAGAAGCACCACTGCGCGGTGCTGACACGGACACAGTCCTGCAGATGGCGGGAATGAACAACGATGAAATAGATAAACTCCGGACGGCAGGTGTGTTTGGCTAAACGCCACACAGTTCATGTCTCTACCGGGGAAAGAATAACAACGATAAACGAGAGAAAGAAAATGACTACGGAAAACTACCAGGCATATTATGATCAGTTTGATCCGGCGATGATCGAAGAGAAGATGATCGGTAATCTGAAGGACGGTTTTAACGTCTGTGAAGAGATCGTTGATAAATGGGCCGATGGTGATGGCGTAGCGCTGAAGTACGAAGGTGCGACCCGCGAAGCCTCTCAGCTGACCTTTGCTGAGCTGAAAGAGAAAGCGGCTCAGTTCGCCAACTACCTGGAGTCTCAGGGCATCGGTAAAGGCGACCGCGTTGCGGCGCTGCTGCCACGTACCCCAGAGTTGATGGTTGTCATCATGGGTACCCTGCGTGCCGGTGCTGTTTACCAGCCGCTGTTTACCGCGTTTGGTCCAGGTGCGATCGAATACCGTGTACAGCAGGCGGGTACCAAACTGGTAGTCACCGATCCGGCGAACCGCTCCAAGCTGGACGACGTGCAGGGTTGCCCATCTATCCTGCTGGTTAACCGCGCGGCGGCTGACGAAAAGTATGCGGCTGACCGTGACTTCTCTGAGCAGGTAGACAGCCTGTCTACCGAATTTGCACCGGTACGCGTCGGTGCAGAAGATCCGTTCCTGCAGATGTTCACCTCCGGTACCGTAGGTAAGTCCAAGGGTGTTGCCGTACCTTCCCGCGCAATTCTTTCTTTCTACATCTACATGCGCTTTGCGATTGGTCTGCGTCCGGAAGATACCTACTGGAACGTGGCTGATCCAGGCTGGGCATACGGTCTGTACTATGCCGTTGTTGGCCCGCTCCTGCTGGGAAATACCACTCACTTCTGTGAAGCGGCATTCACCCCGGAAACCACCTACGACATGCTGCGTAAGTACAACATCACCAACCTGGCCGCGGCACCAACTGCGTACCGTATGCTGATGGCGAACGACAACGTACTGTCTGCGGATGATAAGTTTGATCTGCGTGTTGCAAGCAGTGCGGGTGAGCCGCTGAACCCGGAAGTTATCAGTTGGGTTGATAAGCGTCTGGGCTGCCCGGTAATGGACCACTACGGTCAGACCGAAACCGGCATGACCGCATGTAACCACCACGACCTGGAGCAGGATGTGGTACGCGTCGGTTCTATGGGCTTCTCCATGCCAGGTCACCGTGTAGTGGCGCTGGATGCGGACTACAACGAGATCGCAGAAGGTGAAACCGGCCAGCTGGCGGTGGATGTGGATAACTCTCCGCTGTTCTTCTTCCAGGGTTACACCTGGCAGGAAAAGAACCCGTTCCACGGTAAATACTACCTGACCGGTGACGTGGTAATGAGCCACGGCGACGGCAGCTACTCCTTCACCGGCCGTGACGACGACATCATCACTACCGCGGGTTACCGTGTAGGACCTGCGGATGTGGAGAGCACCCTGATCGAGCACGAAGCAGTGGCTGAGTCTGGTGTAGTCGGCAAGCCGGATCCGAAACGTGGTTCCATCATCAAAGCGTACGTTGTGATCAAGCCGGAGTTCGACGCCAACGAAGAGCTGGCAGAAGAGCTGAAGCAGCACGTACGTAACCGCCTCTCCACTCACGCATTCCCACGTGAGATCGAGTTTGTGCAGGATCTGCCTAAGACACCAAGTGGCAAAATCCAGCGCTTCATCCTGCGTAACCAGGCCCGCGACGAAAGCGAGACTGTTACCGCTTAACGGAGATTGCCTGAATGAAACCGAGCAACCCGGACTACGAGTCTGAGACTCGCCGGGTTTTCGATCAGGCACCGTTTATCCGTCAACTAGGGGCTGAACTCCTTGAGTTCAGCCCCGGTCTTTGTCGGACCCGGATAATCCTGAACGAAAACCACAAACAGCAGGACGGTTTTGTCCATGCCGGTGTTCAGGCCACACTGGCGGATCACAGCTGTGGCACTGCAGCGGCGACGTTGATCGCCCAAGGTCAGCGGGTTCTGACCGCCGACTTTACCGTTAACCTGCTGCGTCCCGCCCAGGGCCACACACTGGAATGCGAAGCTAAGGTGATCAAACAGGGTAGAACCCTGACGGTCGCTGAAGGTGAGGTGTATGCGGTTGGTGAACAGCGTAAGCTGGTGGCCAAGGCGACAGTGACACTGGCAATCGTAACCGTGGACTAATCGAGAGGTAGCGCGATGGAGATGAATTTCGAAGAGATGCGGCAGTTCCTGGCGGATCATTTCCCGCAGGGAGAACAGTACGGTGAGTTGCTGGAGTTGGGGGATGGTACCTCTACCATGCGCCTGCCGGTGGATGACCAGCACCTGCGCCCCGGTGGTACGGTATCCGGTCCTGCCATGATGGGATTGGCCGATGTGGCAGTTTATGCTGCACTGCTGAGCCGAATCGGCCCGGTTGCCCTCGCGGTGACCACTAACCTGAATATCAATTTCCTGCGTAAACCCGCCTCCGATATGGACATCATCGCCAAAGCACAGATGCTGAAGGTGGGTAAACGGCTCGGCGTGGGTGAGGTGTATATCCTGTCCGACGGTGATGAAGATCCGGTTGCCCACGCGACCATGACCTATTCGATCCCAGCGCCGGAGAACCGTTGATGAGTCTGAGCTGGAATGAACGGATACTGACCCTGCCCGATGGGCAGCACGTCCATGCAATGCACGGTACTCAGTCTTCTGGGAGTGACAAACCGACGCTGGTGTTTCTGCACGAAGCACTGGGCCATATCCGTATGTGGAAGCAGTTTCCGCAGCGGGTGGCCGAGGCGACTGGCTGTGACGTGTTTGTGTACGAACGCTTGGGTTACGGCGAATCGTCCCCGATTACTTTGCCACGCGCCGACGACTATCTGGTACCGGAAGGTGAACAGCGGGTGGGCGAAGTGCTGGATGCTGCAGGTATCGGAGAGGTGATCCTGATTGGTCACAGTGACGGCGGTACCATCACCCTGATCGCGGCGTCTGTGTTGGGTGATCGAGTGAAAGCGATCATCACCGAAGCGGCGCATCTGTACGCGGATCACCTGACACTGGCAGGTATTCGTGAAGCGGTTGAGCGTTATAACAATTCCGATCTGCCAGAGCGACTGGCACGCTATCACGGCGAGCGTACCGATCTGCTGTTTCGTGCCTGGTCAGAGACCTGGTTGCGGGAGAGTTGTCACCAGAATATGGATTTCAGCCGCTGGCTGTCGGGTATCAGCTGTCCGGCGCTGATCATTCAAGGGAAAGACGACCAGTACGGTGTACCTGAACAGGTCACTGATATCTGTGCGGGTATTGGTGAGAATGCCACGCCTCTCTACCTGGATGGCTGCGGTCATGTTCCGCATCTGGAAGCGGAGCAGCCGGCGCTGGAGGCGATGGTGCCGTTTATCCTGCGTCAGTTTGAAGAAGAAACTGTGGAGATCTGAGTGTGAAGGCGTTGGGCTTTGCTTCGCAATGGCCAACCTACGTGTGTGGTGTGTTCAGCAAGTAGGTTGGCCAACGCAACGCGTTGCCCAACTTAATCAGGTGATTTGCGCTTGAAGGTGTTGGGCATTGCTGCGCAATGACCAACCTACAGATATGTGCTTAGCTTGCTTCCGCAAGTTTTGCCGCCTGCTGCACCAGCTCTGGCAGGCTACCTGCGCGCATTTTGCTCATCACGCGTGCGCGGTGAACTTCAACGGTTTTCGGGCTGATGCCCAGCTCCTCCGCAATCTCACGGTTGGCTTTACCCACAACCACCAGACCCATCACCTCTTTTTCACGACGGCTCAGGCTGTCGTGGCAGGCCTGGATCTCACCCAGTTCGCTTAGGTCTTTGCGCATCTCTTCCGCGCGGCTCAGCGCTTTATCCACCAGGCGCAGCAGCACTTCGTCATCAAATGGCTTTTCCAGGAAATCCAGGGCGCCGTTTTTCATTGCGCTCACCGCCATCGGGATATCACCGTGGCCGGACAGTACGATGATTGGCAGCTGGATACCGCGGTCCTGCATGATCTGCTGCAGGGCCAGGCCGTTGATCTCCGGCATACGTACGTCGAGCAGCATGCAGCCGATCTCGCCGTTGAAGTTATCCAGAAACGCTTGGGCAGACGGGTAGGTGATCACTTGATGGCTGGCGGATTCCAGCAACCACTGCATAGAGTCACGAAAATCTTCGTCATCGTCGACGATATAGATAGTACCTGTCACGCTTGCTTGCATTATTTATCCCTTAACGGAAGTTTCAGATGGAAATGGGTTCCGGTCTTGCCGTCGCTCTCGGCCCAAAGCTGTCCGCCATGGGTTTCGATAATGGTGCGGGAGATGGACAATCCCATTCCCAGACCGGTGGATTTCGACGTGTAGAACGGTTCAAACAGGTTAGCCAGCCCCTCACTTGAAATCCCTTTGGCTTCATCCTCCACCGAGATATAGATATACCCCCCGGCGTTGCGGGTGCTGATAATAACGGGTCTGTATGCCTTATCACAATCGCTGTATGCCTCGATTGCGTTTCGCATCAGGTTCAGCAGCACCTGTTCGATCTGGACTTTGTCCGCCAACAACGGTGGTGCATCCTCGTCCAGATGGAAATCGAAGGTGATGTTATGGTCAATGGCTTCCTGATGCAAAAAGTGGCTTACCTCGTGGCAGGCATCATTAACCGAGAACTCCAGACGCTGGTATTCCGTCTTACGCACGAAGGCCCGCATACGCTTGATAATCTCGGCGGCACGTTTGGCCTGCTTGGTAATCAGCTCCATGGAGCGGGTGACGGTATCCACTGCATCGTCGGGTTTATCTTCCAGGCGACGCTGGGTGCCCCGGCAGTAGTTGAGGATCGCTGCCAGTGGCTGATTGATCTCATGGGCCAGGCCGGTCGCCATCTCACCCACGGATAGCAGACGTGACATGTGTGCCAGTTCTAGCTGGTGGCGTTTGGCTTCCTCTTCCGCCTTGCGGCGCAGGGTGATGTCTCGGCCGATGATGGAGTAGTACTCCACCTTGTTGTTCTCGCGGCGGTTACGGTGGGCGATGATTTCACGCACCTCCGCAACACGGTTCAACTGCTCCGGCAGATGCATCGGTACGCTGCCGTACCAGACACCGTGAATAGCGGCGTGATCCAAGGCGTCATTCAGCAGCGATTCGATCACATCCGGTGCAAACAGCTGATTCAGGTAATAGATTACCGGAGTGTCTTTTTCTGTCCCCAGCGTGTGGTAGGCGGACTCGTTCAGATAGGTCAGCTTACGGGTGTCATGGTTGCAGAACATGATCATATCGGATGACGCTTCTACAACACGCGCCAGGCGGCGCATAGCGCGCTGGGCTTCCTCACGCTCGGTCACATCGCGGGAAACACAGATGATCTCGACCGGATTGCCGTCGTCGTCTCGGATGGTGCGGCTGGTGGTCTCCAGCCAGATATAGTGGCCCGCCTTGTGACGGTAGCGGTACACGTTGGTGTACATCCCTTCGCGATAACGTACGGAGTCTGCGCGGGTCAGCAGGTTGTCGGCATCTTCCGGGTGGAACATGTCGTAGCCCGACATGCCAATGATCTCGTCCTGGGTGTAACCCACCACGGATTCTACCGCCGGGCTAACATCGATGTAGATCCAATCTGGCGCTGGTGTATGGCGCGAGATCATATCCGTGGATTGTTCTACCAGCAGGCGGTAACGGTCGGCGTCCTCCCGACATTGTTCTAGTTCCATAGAGGCTTTCTTATTCATGTAGAGGGCCTGTTAATACTATTTGATTCGAGCCTGTTGCCCCTGAGAAAACGTCAATCCAGGCGCGAGTCTGCGAAGTTTGGTTATTCCAAATAAGCAGCGAGCAACGACGAGTGGCGCTTTCTCAGGGACAACCCGAAGGGCTGTGGTCAGTTTTTTACTCAGCGGTGTTATCAGTCGTTTATGTATATTCAATACACAGCACTCCTTCTGCCTTGCTGAGCAAAAAACTGATCACAGCAGGCCTGATTCAAATAGTTTTATCAGGCCCTTCGCCTAGGGGATTTCCCCCTTTAATGTTCTTGGGACTAATAATATGACTTTAGAATAACTTGAGTAATAAGGGAAATTGCGTAGTATTGGAAGTCGTATAGGGGAAAGTCCCTATCTGCTAACAAGCAATCACAGCCTGGTATAGCAGCGGGCGGTGAGAAATAACTACAACAGGAAAGAGAACGATGAGCACAAAGCATAACCCTTATGAGCTTGGGCTTGAGCAAAATGCAGCCAACTACGCTGCGCTGACTCCGCTTAGTTTTATTGAGCGTGCGGCATTCGTTTACCCGGAGCAGACTGCGACGGTTCATGGACAGGTACGTCGTAACTGGGCAGAGACCTACACCCGTTGCCGCCAGCTGGCGAGCGCGCTGCAGAAGCACGGTATCGAAAAGGGCGACACAGTCTCTGTAGTTGCACCGAACCTGCCGGAAGTTTTTGAATCTCACTTTGGTGTGCCGATGTCCGGTGCGGTGCTGAACGCGATCAACATCCGTCTGGATGCTGAAGCGATCGCCTTCATCCTGCAGCACGCTGAAAGTAAAGTGATCATCGTTGATCGCGAATTTTCTGAAGTAGTTTCCAAGGCCGTGAAGATGTCCGGCCAGACCCCACTGGTTATCGACATTGATGATCCGGACTATGAAGGTGGTGAGCTGATCGGCTCCACCAACTACGAAGCCTTTATTGCAGAAGGTGATCCTGAGTTCGCATGGCAGCCACCGGCAGACGAGTGGGATGCGATCAGTCTGAACTACACCTCCGGTACCACCGGTAACCCGAAAGGTGTGGTGTACCACCACCGTGGTGCTTACCTGAACGCGATGAGCAACATTGTGTCTTGGGATATGGGCCGTCACCCAACCTACCTGTGGACGCTGCCAATGTTCCACTGCAATGGCTGGTGTTTCCCATGGGCGATCGCTGCTGCTGCGGGTACCTCTGTTTCCCTGCGTCACGTACGCGACAAAGATATCTACGACCTGATCCGTGAAGAGAAAGTGGATCATTTCTGTGGTGCGCCAATCGTTCTGAACATGCTGAACAACGCACCGGCTGAGCTGAAAGAAGGCATCAACCACAAGATCAAGGTGATGACCGCAGGCGCTGCGCCTCCAGCTGCTGTAATCCAGGGCAGGGAAGAGATGGGCGTGGAAGTAACCCACGTATACGGTCTGACCGAAACTTACGGTCCATCCGTGGTTTGTGCATGGAAAGATCAGTGGGATGACTGCACTCTCGAGCAGAAAGCCCGTCTGAAAGCACGTCAGGGTGTGAAAGCGCCGATGCTGGAAGGCCTGATGGTGGCAAACCCAGAAACCCTGGAGCCGGTGCCTCAGGACGGCGAAACCATGGGTGAGATCTTCATGCGCGGCAACCTGGTGATGAAGGGATACCTGAAAAACCCATCCACCACCGACGAGTCCTTCGAAGGCGGCTGGTTCCACTCCGGTGACCTGGCGGTATGGCACGAAGACGGTTACATCGAAATCAAAGACCGCTCCAAAGACATCATCATCTCCGGTGGTGAGAACATCTCCAGTATCGAAGTGGAAGATGTTCTGTACCGTCACCCAGAAGTTATGGAAGCCGCGGTGGTTGCCAAGTCCGACGAGAAGTGGGGTGAGGTGCCGTGTGCATTCGTGAAGCTGAAAGAGGGTGCGAAGGTAGATGAAGCCGGCATCATCGAGTTCTGCCGCAACAACATGGCACGCTTTAAGGCGCCGAAGGTTGTGGTATTCGGTGATCTACCGAAAACATCCACCGGTAAGATCCAGAAGTTCGTGCTGCGTGAGAAAGCAGACGCGTAACGGGTAGGAAAAGAGCGCCACTCTGTGAAAACAGAGTGGCGTTTTGCGATTAAGCGTCGCGTTTATCAACCATGAAGGTTGCAGAGCCGGAGGCTACCAGCGTTTCACCCACGTGTACGTCGGTTGTTGCTTTTACACGACCACGGCGCTGATCGATCTCGGAGATGGTCAGGGTCGCGGTAGCGGTATCACCGATGTAAATCGGACGGCGGAATTTGATCTGCTGATCAACATAGATAGCACCAGGTCCCGGCAGGCGGGTACCTGCAACGGTGGAGATCAGTGCAGCACTAAACATACCGTGCACGATACGTTTCTTAAACGGTGTGGTCTGTGCGTATTCCTCGTTGATGTGAATAGGGTTGTTGTCCCCGGATACGCCCGCAAACGTGTAAACGTCGCTTTCGGAGATGGTTTTGGCGTAGCTCGCGCTCATGCCGACTTCAAGATCTTCCAGATAGTAGCCGTGTAGCTCTTGCATGGGTGACGTCCTCAATGGTTGCTGCGTCGCAAAATAATGTTTCGGTATCTTATCGGAATCCAAATAACGAGTATAATAAGTGAAAACCCTTATTTGTGAGTTTGCGCAAAATTTAAGGGTGGGTACAGAGGGCTTGTAAAAACGTAATGAGCGCAGGCTAGAGAAGGCAAAAAGACACGAATAAGCGCAATTTACTGAAGTAAATGAGCATTTTGAGTGGCTTTTTAACGCCCTATAGGCAAGTCGCAATAGTTTTTACACGGCCTCGTAGAGATCACTTTTCAAGGCAGGTACGTGATGGCTGACTACAAAGCTCCCCTGAAAGATATGCATTTCTCCCTGCGCCACAACGCGCGTATGGAACAGCTGGCCCAGCTTCCGGGTTTCGAAGAAGCGTCCGACGATATGGTGACGGCGATTCTGGAAGAGGCCGGTAAGGTCGCGAACGAAATTCTCTCTCCGCTGAACGAAGTGGGTGATAGCACCGGTGTGAAGCTGGTGGATCTGGATGTGCCAACGCCAGAAGGTTTTAAAGAGGCGTACCAGCAATTTGCTGAGGGTGGCTGGGGCTCCCTGCAGTTTGATCCAGAGTTTGGTGGCCAAGGCCTGCCGTACGCACTGTCTATCCCGGTGATGGAGATGTGGCAGTCCGCCAACATGGCGTGGGGCCTGTGTCCGCTGCTGAGCCAGGGGGCGGTTGAAGCGATCTTCCACAACGGCAGCGACGAGCTGAAAGCCAAGTACCTGCCACAGCTGATCAGCGGTGAGTGGAGCGGCACCATGAACCTGACCGAACCGCAGGCCGGTTCCGATCTGGCGGCAATCCGCGCCAAGGCAGAGCCTGAAGGTGACCACTACCGCATCAAAGGCCAGAAGATCTTTATCACCTGGGGTGAGCACGATATGGCTGAAAACATCGTGCACCTGGTGCTGGCGCGTCTGCCGGATGCACCTCCGGGCGTAAAAGGGATCAGCCTGTTTGTTGTGCCTAAGTTCCTGGTAAACGAAGACGGTTCTCTGGGGGAGCGAAACGACGCGAAGTGTGTCTCCCTGGAGCACAAACTGGGTATCCATGCGAGTCCTACCTGCGTGATGGCATTTGGTGACAACGAGGGCGCGATCGGTTACCTGGTGGGTGAAGAAAACAAAGGTCTGGCGTGCATGTTCACCATGATGAACAATGCGCGTCTGGCGGTTGGCCTGCAGGGGGTGGCGATCTCCGAGCGTGCATACCAGCATGCACTGGAATACGCCCATGACCGTGTGCAGAGCCCGGCTGTGGGTACGCGAGAAGCCGGTCCGATCATCCGTCACGCGGATGTACGTCGCATGCTGCTGACCATGAAGTCGATCACCGAAGCGGGTCGTGCGTTGGCATACGATGCCTGTGCAAGCCTCGACTTTGCCCACAATGCGACCGATGCCGAAACCAAAGCCAAAGAAGCGGCACGTGCTGCCTACCTGACCCCAATCGTAAAAGGTTGGTGTACAGAGGTGGCGCAGGAAGTGACCTCCCTGGGCGTACAGGTACACGGTGGTATGGGTTTCATCGAAGAAACCGGTGCCGCTCAGCATTACCGCGATGCGCGCATCCTGCCGATCTACGAAGGCACCAACGCGATTCAGGCGCTGGACCTGGTGGGTCGTAAGACCCTGTTCGATAAAGGTGAAGCGGGTGCAGCGGTTCAGGCAGAGATTGCTGAGCTGGTAGCTGCATTGGAAGCACAGGGTGGTTTTGCAGCGGAAGCCGCTGCACTGAAAGCCTCTCTGGAGCAGGCACAAAATGCTCAGGCGCTGCTGCTGAACGGCGCGGCGGATGATGCACTGATGCCAGGCTCTGTTGCCTACAACTACCTGATGCTGATGGGTACCCTGTGTGGTGGCTGGCAGATTCTGCGTGGTGCATTGGCGGCACAGCAGGAGCTGGGTAACGGCGGCGACGAGACCTTCCTCAACGCTAAGATTCTGAGCGCACGTTTCTACGCGGCTCAGGTTCTGCCTCGTACCGCATCGTACGCACAGATGGTTGCCGCAGGCAGCGAGAGTGTGATGGCGATGAGCGACGAGCAGCTGGCGTCTGCCTGGTTCTCCTAAGCACGTGTCGCAGGCGGCGTGAGCCGTCTTACATCTGTAATATCAGCCCGAAATCGGTTAAGGTTACGGGCTGATTTTTTATGTAACGGATTGAGACTCTAGTTAACCATGATCATCAAACCAAAAATTCGTGGCTTCATCTGTACCACTACCCATCCAACAGGTTGTGCGGCAAATGTGCGCGAGCAGATTGCTTACACTAAAGAGAAAGGCGAGATCGCTGGCGCTAAGCGCGTGCTGGTAATTGGTTCTTCCAGTGGTTACGGTCTCTCTTCCCGTATCGCAGCCGCTTTCGGCTGTGGTGCAGCAACCATCGGCGTATTCTTTGAAAAGCCGGGTACCGAGCGTAAAACCGGTACTGCGGGTTGGTACAACGCTGCTGAATTCGACAAAGCTGCTCATGAAGCGGGTCTGTACGCAAAAAGCCTGAATGGCGATGCGTTCTCCCACGAAGCTAAAGCGAAAACCATCGAGCTGATCAAAGAAGATCTGGGTCAGATCGATCTGGTGGTTTACTCCCTGGCTTCCCCAGTACGCAAAATGCCGGACACTGGTGAAGTTATCCGTTCTACCCTGAAGCCAATCGGCGAGCCATACCGCTCCACTGCAATCGATACCAACAAAGACGTGATCATCGATGCAGAGATCGAGCCGGCGACCCAGGAAGAGATCGACGCTACCGTAACCGTAATGGGCGGCGAAGACTGGGAACTGTGGATGAACGCCCTGAACGATGCGGGTGTTCTGGCTGACGGTGCCAAGTCTGTTGCGTACTCTTACATCGGTTCTGACATCACCTGGCCGATCTACTGGGACGGTGCGCTGGGTAAAGCGAAACAGGATCTGGACCGTGCGGCTGGCGAAATCAACAGCATGCTGCAGGCGAAAGGTGGCCAGGGCAACGTTGCGGTACTGAAGTCTGTTGTGACTCAGGCGAGCTCCGCAATCCCTGTAATGCCGCTGTACCTGTCCATGGTCTTTAAGGTCATGAAAGAGCAGGGTCTGCACGAAGGTTGTATGGAGCAGGTTCAGCGTCTGTTTGCGACCGGCCTGTACGGTGACACTGCTGAGATGGACGACGGTAACCGTTTCCGTATCGACGACTGGGAACTGCGTGAAGACATTCAGCAGGCGTGCCGCGACATGTGGCCTCAGATCACTTCTGAGAACCTGTTCGAAAAGACTGACTACCAGTACTACAAAGACGAGTTCCTGAAACTGTTCGGTTTCGGTATCGAGTCTGTTGACTACGAAGCGGACGTAAGCCCGCTGGTAGAGTTCGACGTAATCGACATCTAATCGCCGTCTAACGCGATCAGATAACAAAAAGCCCGAGGCTTGATGTTTACTTGAAACGTCAACCTTGGGCTTTTTTGTGAGCAATATAGTCCTTTTAAATTGGAATAAATGGGACTATGCTTGCCTGTAATAAACACTTCATAAGGATTTTGAAGGCATGTTTCAGACGGATTTGCTCCGGCGTTTTGCGCCCGTTCTCCTTCTCGCGTTAGCGGGGTGCCAATCGATGGCACCGCAAGAAAACTCCCCTGTAAAAGACACTTCTGATACCGCGCAGGCCTCTGCCACGCTTGATCGTACCTATTGGCGCGTGAAAACCCTCGTGGGTCGTGATGTATCCGGTGAGCTGAATGCATCGGTCGCGTTCCGTAATAACCGCCTGAGTGGCCGTGCCGGTTGTAACTTCTTCTTTGCCGAGTATTCCGAAGAGGAAAACCAGCTGCACGTGGAAGGGATCACCACCTCCAAGAAGATCTGTTTTGCCGCAGTGATGCAGAAGGAGAAACTGCTGCTGCGCACCCTGGCCTCTGCCGACCGTTTTGAAAAGGATGAAAACGGCAACCTCGTAATTTATTCCAGCCGATCTGACGTACCGGTTGTATTCCGACCGATCTCACGCACCGAGATGCCCGTGCTGGCGGTGAGGTAGGTCACTACAACGAATCCCCCTTGATAACGATTTCAATATTTCCATCCAGTGATTAGCCGGCCTTGCGCCGGTTTTTTTTGTCTGGGATTTATATCGTTTGAATATCGGATTTGTAGGGCAGCCTTCAGGCTGCCGGCAGGCTGAAGGCCTGCCCTTGTATCTCTCCAAGATGGGTGGTTAGCTACCGTCCATCGTCAGAAGTCGGTGAGTTTGTGGCTGCCCTTAGTCCCTAAGGCTGTTCTGTAGATTAAACCCCGGCTTCCCCTTATCTCAGAACTGAATGGTATC
>NZ_CAXRBQ010000058.1:0-20250 GCF_964228735.1 Pontibacterium sp.
GGCAGGTCCATCAGCACACGGCCCTGATACTTGCCGAACGGCATTTTCATGGTGGCCATCTTTTTCAGCATCTGCGGGTTTAGATCCATGGGGTACTCTGCGCTGTGGGTAAATTACGGTTCGTCTTGGATTGGGGCATTGCCCTGGAACAGCCACTGGTCTTGTTCCAGTTGCTCTTCCAGCCAGTCGATAAAGGCCCGGATGCGCGCCAGATTACGCTTTTCGGGGTGTATTAACAACCACATGGCGCGCAGCTCGAAGGGATCGGTAAGCGGCATCAGGTCGGGATCATCGCCCACCATATAACAGGGTAAGCAGGCAGCGCCGAGGCCACTTTTTACCGCGGTCATCATCGCCATGCCCACGTTACAGAGCAGACGCGCTTTTACGTCCGGGTAATGCTCCTGCTGCCAAAGAGCTTCGGGCAGGTTTTGATAACGTTCCTTAAACAGTATCCAGGGCATATCAGATACCCGCTGGCCGCTGCCCTGCCAGGAACGGTGGGCGTACACTGCATAGTGCAGATCAATCACCTTGCGCGTGACGATGCTGGCCTGCTCCGGCCGCCCCATACGCAGGGCGATATCCGCTTCGTGTCGCGCCAGGTCCAGTTGGCTGCTGTCCGCCACAATATCCAGCTGAATCTCCGGATAGCGCTCATAGAACGAGGGTAATCGCTGCAGCAGGTAGCCATTTACAAAGGTATGCACCGAGGTGATGGTGACCCGCCCGCTCAGATCCTCATCCTGGCCTAACAATTCGTTGCGGAAGCGCCCGATATCCTGCTCCACCTGCTCGGCACGGTCCATCACCCGCTGCAGTTCTTCTGTGGGCAGGTAACGGTTATCCACACGCTCAAACAGCTGGGCACCCAGCGCCAGCTCCAGCGCTTTCAGCCGCCGCGATACGGTGGTCATGTCGACACCGGTCTCTTTGGCCACCGAACTCAGGGTGCCCAGACGACTCAGTGCCAGCAGGTATTTCAGGTCATTCCAGTTCATGGTCTGCATTTTTGCATTTCGATACTGCAGTTATAGCCATTCCCTCTGCATTTTTACAGCCATAGACTGAAATCAGTGCTTACAACCCATTTCAAAGGAGGTCTGCAAATGATCACCCTGTACACCAACATCATGTCGCCCTGCGCCCAGAAGGTCCGTATCGTGCTGGCCGAGAAGGATCTGTCCTGGACCGCCCGCCCGGTAGACCTGGCCAACAAAGAGAACCTGGAAAGCTGGTATCTGGCGCTGAATCCACTGGGTGTTGTACCCACGCTGGTGCATAACGAGCAGCCGGTGATCGAATCCTCCGTTATCTGTGAGTATCTGGAAGATGCCTTCCCGCAGACACCATTACGCCCGTCTGACCCACTCCAGATCGCCAAGATGCGAGTATGGCTTAAGCATATCGACAACAAGCTACACCCGTCCTGTGGCGCGCTGCAGTGGCCGCTGGTTATGCGACCGGGTCTCCTGGCGAAAAGCGAAGAGGAACAACAGAAGCTGATCAACCAGATCCCAGAAGCACCCCGCCGTGAGCGCCAGCGTCGCTTGCTGGCCCAGGGACTGGAAGCGCCGGATGTAGCCGGTGCGGTGAAGGTGTACCACGACACCATTGTGCAGATGGAAGCGACTCTGAAAAACCAGCCTTGGCTGAGCGGTGACATGTTCGGTATCAGCGATTGCGCCACAGCACCTTACTTCCAGACGGTGATCCAGTTTGACTGGCTGCAGATGTTGGAAGGTTTTCCGGCGGTTCAGGACTGGCTGGAACGTGTTACCGTACGTGAATCCTACCAGCAGGCGGTCAGCGCGGACTTTAACGCGGAGCTGCTGGCAGATCTCAAAGCCCGTGGCCGTGATGCCTGGGCGATTGTAAGCAAGCACTTACAAGCAGCAGCAAGCTAACCAACTCCACCCTGTTGGGCTTCGCCTTATCACCAACCGGTACCCCTTCCATGTCACTCACCGGTTGAGATAAATCCTGTGCGTTAGCCCAACACCCTACTCACTTCGTACCTTCAAACCTCTCTCCTACGATATGTAATTCCGGAACCCTTTCGGGTATACACGGGTCTCAACCTTGCGTGACCAACGTCCACCGGGAGTACAGCAATGCAAGACTACAAACACATCAACTGCGAAGTGCACGATGGCTATGAACTGGCCTGCATGCGCAAAGCGATCCATGAGGTTACCTGGCAGGACGATGACCAAAACCGGACGGAAAAGCTGCGCTTTCTCGATCTGGAGTACAGCAACAAAGAGGAACATCTGATTGCTGAAAATCAGGCGGGGGAGAAGTTTCGGATTCGCCTTGATATGATCACCAGCTCGCTGCCCTACTAACGGGTGTTTATCAGGCCTGCTAAAGAGAACGCATTGTGTCAGACGTCAGCCTTTCATCGATCCATGTTTACCCGCTTAAATCCACCGCAGGAATCACACTGGATCGCAGCTATGTCGACCTGAGCGGCCTTAGTTTCGACCGTCGCTTTATCCTGTCGGATCTGGATGGCGACTTTATCTCCGCACGTAAACACCCACAGCTGCTGCATTTCCGCACCGCCCTGCTGCCGGATGGGCTGCATATCGTGGCACCGGATGGCGACAGTATCACCGTACATATCCCTGAGCTGTTCCAGAACTACCGCCAGGTGAACGTATGGGGTACCGAGATCAACGCCCAGCTGTGTGGCATGCAGTTTGATGAGTGGTTCAGCAACAAGCTGGATATCGAATGTCAGTTGCTCTACTTCGGCGACCAGTCCGAGCGTGGTACACCCCGCTTCCCGGACAAACCGGTGGCGTTTGCCGATGGTTACCCGTTGCTGCTGATCTCCGAGGCCTCCCTGGCAGACCTGAGCGAACGTGCAGGTATCCAGTTTGATATGCGCCAGTTCCGCCCGAACATCGTGGTCAACGGCTGCGACCCGTTCGCAGAGGATGACTGGAGTGCAATCAAGGTTGGTGAGGTGATCTTTGATGTGGTGAAACCTTGCACCCGTTGCGTAATGACCACTTACAATCCAGACACACTGGAGCGCTTTGCCAAGAGCGAACCACTGAAAACCTTAGCCACCTACCGCCGCAACGACAAGGGCGAAGTGGATTTTGGTCAGAACATCATTCCGCGCAACGAAGGCATCATTCAGCTCGGCGATAAGGTCGAGCTGATCTGATTTATACGACAAAGAGATAAAAAAACGGGCCTGCAGTGGCCCGTTTTTAGTTTGATCTGTACTTAATTGGATCTATTTGGACTTAACCGTCACAACCTCTGTAGCGGGTACCGATGGTCGGCTCCAGACATACACCAGCGCCACAATCACCACGGCTACAGCCAGCATTTTCAGCCACAGGTCAAATTCACGGAAGATCAACGGATAGCTCACCATCACCAGCATCATGGTGCTGGAGAAGCACTTCACCTTCAGCGGAATCACGCCATGCTGTTCCCACTCATCGATGATCGGGCCAAACAGTTTATGGCTGAGCAGTTTCTGATGCAGAGTTTCGGAGCTGCGGGAGAAGCAGTAGGCCGCCAGCAGCACAAATGGTGTGGTCGGTAGCAACGGCAGGAAAATACCGATAAAACCGGCCAACAGGCAGACCAGACCTATCATCAGATAGATCGCTCTTCCCATATGTTTATGTGCCTGTTTCATCGTTTTGCTCTCTTTAACTGCCCACTTCGACTACTCAGAGATTTTAAGCCTAGCGTAGGCCGGGGCTCAGGTCACGTGACCTTCCTTCATCCCTGCTTACGTTTGTGCTTCGCCAGAAACTGGTCCAGCTTGTTAGCAAACAGCTGACGATCCTGCTGGTTCAGCGCTGGCGGTCCACCAGTATCAATGCCGGAGCTACGCAGCGTGTCCATAAAGTCACGCATGGACAAACGCTGGCGGATATTCTCTTTAGTGTACATCTCGCCACGGGGGTTCAGTGCTAAGCCGCCCTTCTCAATCACTTCGGCCGCCAGTGGAATATCTGCAGTGATCACCAGATCACCGGCTTCCAACTTCTGTACGATAGTGTTGTCGGCCACATCAAAACCCGGTGGCACCTGAATTGCTGTAATCAGTGACGACGGCGGTGTTGGCAGATACTGGTTTGCCACCAGTGTCAGCTTGGTTTCTGTGCGTTCGGCTGCACGAAACAAAATATCTTTAATTACGCGCGGACAGGCATCCGCATCTACCCAAATCTGCATAAAAATATCCGACGGAGTCCTGTCTCCGCATTGCAAAAATGTACTGATAAGCTATGTTTACTGAACAAACAATCTTTGAATATTTTTAGATATCTTATTCAACAACTTATCAAGATTGTTAATACAAAAAGCAGTTACCGACGCTCCCTCTGTGATGCAGGAAGTCACCATCCAGGTTCAGCGATCTAAGTCTGAGCGTCTGAAGCGTTTTTTGGGATCTTTCCCAAAAATTTCACGCACGACCGGAACGATAAAGACCGGAGAAGGAAGCCATGAGTCGTCCGAATAAGTTCTCTGTACTGCTAATCACCAATGACAAAGCCCCTCTAGAAACCATTATTCGCCTGATTAAACGCCATTTCAGCTCTTTTTTTGTGGTATCCAGCGCTGAACAGGCTGTTGAGGCGATTAACACCAAGGCGATTGATGTTGTCCTCTTTGGCTACGGCAGTGTACAGGAAGCGGAGGTCTGTTTCCTGCACATGATCCGCAACGACCGCACCATCGAAGACAAAATCGCGGCCACGATTGTGTTGTGCAACAAGGAGGAGGTGCAGAACGCCTTTAATATCTGCAACAAGGATATCTTCAACGACTACTTTATCTGTAAGCCGCTGTACGATCCGCATCACATTCTTTTGCGCCTGCGCACAATGCGTCGTTTGCTTTCCAGCGGTTCACTCAAGCGATCCAAGTCGATGTCTTTGGAAGAGGTTTGCAGCTATTTCGACCAGGTCGCCAGCTCGGGCAAAGAGCTTATGGATCTCAACCAGGAGACTTTGGAGCGGTTGATGACGACGGTCTCTTTCTCCATGGAAGCGATCAAAGAGCGGATGCTGAAGGAGCAGCCGAACAATCCAAACATCTGTGCGACATCGGTTAATGCCATTATTGATGAGCACGCTACTCAAACCCTGATGCCAAAACTGGAGACCGAAAAGCAGCATGCGAAAGAACAGGTTGGCTCATTGCTTAATGACTTGGTGGCATCAAGCGAAAACCACAAATCCAGTATCCAGCATGAGATTAAGCAGTCTCAGCCTGCGGCCGTCAGCATCATGGTCGTTGAGGATGAAGAAAAAGACTTGATGCAGATTGCGACCCATCTGGAAGAGTCAGGGTTTACACCCAACGTTTCCAGCAACGCAGCCCAGGCACTGCAGATGATGGAGCAGTGTCAGCCGCGCATTATTTTGATCGATCTGACACTGCCGGATATGAGTGCGCTGCACGTTATTTCACGAATACAGAACCATCCGAAACTTCAGAACACTAAGATTATGGCGCTCGCGAAAAAGGGCGATAAGGATAAAGTGATGGATGCAGTTAAAATGGGCATCAGCGAAGTGATGATCAAACCGATCGATAAAGACCTGCTGATGTACAAGATTAACTACAACCTGACCAGTGGATAGGGTTAATCCACAGCTTGGTAAGCTCTGGTAGTTTCGGATAACTGTATATATGCAAGACTCAGATTCAAGCCGCCGTTTTATGGCCCACCTGATGACCTATGGTTTTTGGCTGGTGCTGCTTGCTGGTATGACGGTTTATTTCGGCGGCGTGTTAGATAAAAAACACAATCCCAACCAGCACCTGGCTACTCAAAGCAACCAGGCCGGTGAAGTGGTTCTCAAGCGCAACGCATACGGACACTATGTAGCCCCAGGCCTGATCAACAATACGCCGGTTGTTTTTATGCTGGATACCGGGGCAACCTCAATCAGCATCCCTAAAGCCGTAGCGGATCGTATGCATCTTAATCCCCGTGGCAGCAGCCAGGTGAGCACCGCGAATGGCTCTATCACCGTGCACAACGTTCGCCTCGATAGCGTGTCGCTGGGCAGCATCACCCTCAATGACATGCGGGCGCATATTAATCCCTATATGGAAGGCGAAACCGTTCTCTTGGGAATGAGCTTTATGCAGCACCTGGAGATGATTCAGAAGGGTGACACGTTGCGCCTGAAGCTCTAACCCACACAAGCCTCTGCAATCCCCCGCTCCCTGCCTATTAAGTGCCTGTCGCTACGCACAGGCCTTAATCGCATATTCAGATACGCCTTGCCGTATATATCCCATAAAAAGCACCGACAAAATCTAACCGATTCTCCAATGAATCTAACAATACATCTGATTAATAATCAGTAGATCAAGGTTAGTGATTAAACGGTCATTTTAAAACAAGTATTAAATTTGTTTAACTTGATATAACTCCACGATAAAGGTATCCGACCACCTCAAAAGCTATAAGAATCCTCACTTTCGCTCGAATTTAGCTATAAATTCCACATATTCTCTACATTTACGACCTAAATGATAAATTAGTCACAAATGTCATATTGAGCGAGATCAAAACTTTACAAATCTTTTCAAACAAAATGTTGAGACAGCTATTTAGGGTGTAGTTTTTTTACCATATTTCTGTATGATTACTTCCAGATTTTTTACAGCTTACTAATGATTGTTTTTTAAGCAAAAAATCCAACACAGAACACTTCCAGGTTCCGTAGTCGTTTGTATCCAGTCAGTCTGTCGGATGATATCAATCGGGAACCCGGGTTAACCACCACGATTCTGTAGTCTCCTGTTACTGGAAGTTTGTAGTCGGTAAGTAGTTAGGATGTGGTCGCGTGGTTTCACAACGTTGATGGGGAAACTGGGAGGGACAAGCACTCCCCCGGAAATCCATTGTCTGTGATGCAGAGCCTAAGTAGTCGGGCGCGGCAGTTAGCGCCAGAAACCAAATTCCTACGTAGTCGGACAGTATGTAGTCGTCTGTGGTCCTTCGCTACGCTGTCAGACAGTAGAGTAGTCGTCTGTGCGAAGACCTAGGTAGTCAGACAGATAGTAGTCTGTCCGTGGAAATTGGTTTGATGTCGGCGCTATCGTGCCTGTGGTTCATGCATCAACGTAGTCGGACAAGGAGATCGGTGAGGAATTGCTAAACGTTGCTAGGGTATCAGGGACGATCTCTTTTAGCTGATACCAATCAGCCTGGTTTCTGGAACTGACCAATCTCGCCTTTTCAAGCAGGTTACAGATCCGTCCTTCAAGTCACTTTACGCCACACCTGAAATTGGTTATTTGCGGGCATATCATGATCTTGCTCACAGATCAGGCCCACCTCTTCTGCCCAACCCACAATCGTTTCAAAATCCCGAATTCCACTGCGCGAATCCCTTTGCTTAAGCCATAGATCAAAACGGGCGTTGCTCTCGCTGGTATAACAGCCGTCATAACGAAAAGGGCCATAGGCGCACAAACAGCCACCTACGGGTAAAACCTGCCCGATTCCACGAATAAACGCTTCCACACAGACCTCATCCATAATGTGCAGGGTGTTTGCGGTAAAAGCGGCATCCGGTTCGACCGGCAACTGCCAGGTATCTTCGATAACGTCCAGTTCCAGTGGCGAGAGTACGTTAGCCGGCGCGTATTCCGCCAGGTTCTCGGCCAGTGCAGGCAGATTAAAGTGAAGGTCTGAAGGTTGCCATTTCAGGTGAGAGAGCGCATTGGCAAAATGAATCGCATGCTGTCCTGAACCACTGCCGATCTCCAGCACCAGGCTGCGGTCATGCATATACTGCTGCAATAGCTGCAGAATGACCTCTTTGTTGCGTTCGCATGCTTCGGAATAGTTCAGCACCAGACAACTCCCTCAATGTGTTGAGCTAACTTCTAATGTTGAGTCACCCAGTAGTCGGGCAGCGACGCGAATGACTCCAACACAACGTCAGGCACTATATCACCGCCGAGGTCACTTTTCTGGAATTTCCCGGTCTTCACCAACGCGCCCTGAAGGCCCGCTGCCTGTGCGCCACCTACGTCACCGCGGATATCATCACCAATCATCAGCGTTTCTTCCGCCCGAACACCCAATATCGCCAGCGCCTGAGAGTAAAAGGCCTCTGCAGGTTTACCAAATACCAGTGCTGAACGGTCTACGGCAAACTCCAGCGCTTTGATAAACGGTCCAACATCCAGCTGCAGTCCGGACTCTGTGCGCCAGTACCGTGTCATCCCAAGCGCTACGAGCTGGCATTCAGGGTTAGATAGCAACAGACGGAAGGCGCGGTTCATCACGTCAAAACTCCAGCCATCCGCCAAGTCACCTACAACGACCGTATTCGCACCTGTCTCGCCCCCTTCTGCCACCTGTTGAAATTCAGACAGATCAGTACGGGTTTCGTAGGGTATAAACAATGCCAGCGGTTCAGCATTCTGTTGGCGTATCCAGTTGGCAACGGCAATCACCGGCGTGAGGATCTGGTCGGCCTTCACCTGAATTCCCATCGCAGCCAGACGCGCCACAATGGCATCACGCGGACGTGACGTAGTGTTGGTAACAAAGAGATAGGGGATGCTCTGGTGATCCAACCAATCCAGCGTTTCGATGGCGCCTGGGACGGGCTGACCTGCCTGATAAATCACACCGTCCAGATCAATCAGCAAAGCCTTCAGCATAAGCCATGCCCTCAGTTTTATAGGACTGTGTATATTTTAGGCAGGATTCAGAAAGAAAAATGCCCGCACAAGGCGGGCCAAATCGACGGTTTAGAACACAGTGCGGACAAGTCGGTCCGCACAATTTACCCGACTGAAGGGGGTGCCGGGCAAAACGAAATCAAATTCACTGTTTTGTTAGTAAGCCATGTGCCTGATTAGTTCCAAAAAAAGTGTGTTTTTTTTCTATTTTTTTCTACTTTCTTCTAAGCAACTGATTTACAAGTGAATATTTTTTAATCAGCTAGTTACTTCACCCACAGCTTACCGCTCAACGCCTCAAAATCTCCAAATTGGCGGTCATACGACCTGCAACGCTCCGGTAACTCAGCGCTGCTTTCCAGCTGTTTTTTGAAGGCGGATTTTCAGTTTAGTTCGTTTTACGCGGATTTCACGATAGACCGGTGAAATTTATGTGACGGGAACACGAGAGCTTCAAACGTGCTTAAGGTGATGCGTGAGTTCATACAAGGAGGGAACCCGAAGGTCGGTAAGATCAGGCCAGTGGCGATCGCTGTCATCCACATGCACGGTAAAGGTACCCGCAGCACGTCCTGATTCTAGGTCATAACGGAAGTCACCCACCATCACCGCTTCGTCAGGCTGGCGTTGCCAATGGTTGAGCAGTAGCGTAATCCCGTGAGCATCCGGCTTAGGATGCGCTTCATCTCGCCCAAGCACCCACTCGTCCTTAAAGAATCCCTCTGCGCCAATCGCCGCCAAAGACTCCAGGGCAATCGTTCTGGTGTTACGCGTCAGGATACCCATCTCACAACCCAATTCAGCCAGGTGCTCCAGCAAGGCCCGTACACCCGGTGCAGGTTTCGCCTGCGCAGCATAGTAGTGCTCTAGCTGATCAAGGCGCTCCGTCATCACCTGACGTTTGTCGTCAGGCTGGGCCGCGATGGTGGCCAGAATATCATCGGTAGGCTCTATACCCAGCTCGTGGCGAATATGCAGGAAATCATGCACAGGTTGTGTAAGCGTGCCGTCCAGATCAAAGATCCAGGCCCGGCGGTTTTGCAATGGGATCAACTCAACTGTCTCCGTTGGATTCTATATCCAGATTATCAACCAACATGCCGAGGTTCGCGTGGATCTCCTCCAGCATGTCGATACGGTTGCCATTGGCTGTACCTGACATGATCTGCTGCTCCAGTGTCATCAGGCTGTCACGACTCTCTTTGAGCGTTTGCAGCAGGTCACGGGAGCGCTTCTTGTTACTGTCAGTTAACTGACCAATGCGACTGGTGGTACGCCTGAACTGCTCATCCAGATCATGTATGTGACCACTGACTTCCAGCATACCGGCACTCAGGCTGTGACGTATAGAGCCAACCTGTTGCTCCAGCTGATGCACCGCATCTTGAAAGCGGGAGATAAACTGCTCCCCTTCCCGGTCCATAAAGATTGCCAAGAGTTCATCGGGAAACAAAGCACGTACACGCGCATCGGAGCGGATGCAGTACTCTCCACGCTGGGTGCAGTAGGGTTTGTAGTGCCCGGGGGGAATTTCGATACGCAGGATTGGTTTTTTCGCGACGTTCTCGACAAAGATCGCCAGCTCAACCGTTGGGAAGCAGTCTGTTGCTTTGTTGACGATCACCAGACGGGCATTGTCGTCCACATCACAGCCAACTACGCGGCCGCGCTGAACGCCTTCAGCATCGGTGTATTCGTCGATGCCAACCAGAATGGTGCCACCGAGTGGCGTGTTGGCGAATGCGACGAGGTCGCGACTTTTGATGCCGCTGACCTCGCGTTTGAAATCAACGTTCATCCCCTCAGACACACGAAGGAGCGAGCGAGTACGTTGAGTGAGCCCCCGGTACTCTTTCTGAATACCGGGTTTACTTTTCCGTTGCATGCAGAGCCTCCGGAAAGACAGGCCCTACCAGCGCTTAATTACTGATAGCAACCTTCGTCGAACGGATCGAGAGGGTTTTCCAGCATCTCATCGGTGTTGAAGTACAGGATGCTGCCTTCAAATTTCAGTTTCTTGCCTGCAAACCAACGATCCAGCTCTTCTACGCCCTCTTCCGCTTCGTTGATCTGCAACCAGCTGCGAACCATAGTGTAGAAGTAAACGCCGAACAGGCCTGCTGCAACACCCAGGAAGAAGTTGGATGCCAGTGCAAACAGCAGAGCAATAATACCTGCAACCCAAACCTTGCTAGAGCGAGAGGTTACGTATGCACCACGAGCTGCATCAAAGCGCTCTTTTAAACGAATATAACGACGAAAGTTCTGCTGAATTTCGTATTTATCTGCCGCCGAAAGATAGTGTTCCATTGTCCATCCTTGCGAATGTTTTATGTTGTTGTTTGAGTATAACCAAGCCGGGAGGAGGCGTCCCCCCGACTAAAGTCCGCTATCAGTTACGCGAGACTTTTGCTCACCACTTCATACACATCTTTGGATAGCTCACCGCTATCCAGGATACGTTGAAGCTGAGCCTTCATCAGCTGTTGACGCGCTTCATCATATTTTTTCCAACGCGTCAGCGGTGTCAGCATGCGTGATGCCACCTGCGGATTCTGTTTATTCAGTTCAAGAATACGATCGCCCAGGAAGCGGTAACCGCTGCCATCCGCCATATGGAAGTTAATCGCATTCTGGCCACAGAATCCACCCAGTAACGACCTGAGTTTATTCGGATTTTTCATATCGAACGCAGGATGTTGCATCAGGGCTTCGACATCAGCCAGCGTACCAGGTTCCGGATTGGTGGCCTGGATTGCAAACCACTGGTTTACCACCAGTGCTTCATCCTGCCATTGATCGTAGAACCGTTCCAGTAGCTTGTGCGCCGTCTGCTTGAAGCGGGAGTGTGCCACGATGGACAGCGCAGCCGACTGGTCGGTCATGTTGTCTGCCTCGGCGTATTGTTCCTCTGCCAGCGCCACATAACGCGCTTCATTGGTGGCCACCAGGTAGGACAGGCACAGGTTCTTCAGACTACGACGAGCAATGGAAGCCGCATCAGGTGAGTACTCACCACCGGTGTTGTTGGCTTCGTAGACGGACAGCAGCACCTCTTCCAGGGCCAGCGCCAGTTCTTTACGCACGAAGTTACGTACATGGTGGATCGCTTCAACATCGATCACCGTTGCCAACTCGCTCAGGTAAGCCTCGGTTGGCAGACTCAGCACCTTGGCAACCATCGCCTTATCCAGCGCACTGTTTTCCAGCACCGCACGGTAGGCATCGACCAGACGGCTATCCAGCTTCAGGACAACGTCGTTCTGGTAGTCGTGTACCAGCGCCTGCATGATGTCCACTGCCAGTTTCTGCGCTGCATCCCAGCGGGAGAAACCGTCACTGTCATTCGCCATCAGGAACACCAGTTCGTCACGCTGATACGGGTAGTGCAGTTTTACCGGCGCAGAGAAACCGCGTAGCAACGACGGCACCGGACGTGCCTGGATATTTTCAAAGGTAAAGCTCTGCTCCGCTTCGGTCACATCCAGCACCAGCGTGGTATCACCGTTGGCCAACAGCATGTCGTTGCCTTCAGGATCGAGCAGCCCCATCGCCAGCGGGATGTGCATCGGCTCTTTGGTTTCCTGACCCGGTGTTGCCGGACAGCTCTGAGCCACATGCAACACATAACGGTGTGCCTGCGGATCGTATTCGTCGGTGATCTTCAGCTCCGGTGTGCCCGCCTGACTGTACCAGAGGCGGAACTGGCTCAGATCACGGCCGGAGGCATCTTCCATCGCCTGTACGAAATCATCGGTGGTCACCGCCTGACCGTCGTGGCGTTCGAAATAAAGATCACTGCCTGCACGGAACTGCTCCGGTCCCAGCAGGGTGTGGATCATGCGCACTACTTCCGCACCTTTCTCGTAAATGGTCAGGGTGTAGAAGTTGGAGATTTCAATAAAGGACGCCGGACGAATCGGATGCGCCATCGGGCCTGCATCTTCCGCAAACTGTGCAGTACGCAGCAGAGACACATCTTCCACACGTTTTACGGTGCGGGAGTTCATGTCTGCGGAGAACTCGGCATCGCGGAATACGGTAAAGCCTTCTTTCAGGCTCAACTGGAACCAGTCACGGCAGGTCACACGGTTGCCGGACCAGTTGTGGAAGTATTCGTGTGCAACCACACCTTCCACGCGCTGGAACGCAGCATCGGTAGTGGTCTTCGGATGTGCCAGTACGCAGGAGGTGTTAAAGATGTTAAGACCTTTATTCTCCATGGCGCCCATGTTGAAGAAGTCCACTGCCACGATCATGTAGATATCCAGATCGTATTCGCGGCCATAGACTTCCTCATCCCAACGCATCGCGTTCTTCAGGGAGCTCATGGCGTACTCGAGCTTATCCAGATCCTTCTTCTCACCGTAGATCAGCAGCTTCACTTCACGGTCAGACATGGTGGTGTAGCTGTCTTCGATGAATTCCAGATCACCGGCAACCAGCGCAAACAGGTAGGCCGGTTTTGGGAACGGGTCTTCCCAGGTGATCCAGTGGCGACCATCTTCGCTTTCGCCCTGCTCCACCGGGTTACCGTTGGAGAGCAGTACCGGATACTGTGCCTTGTCTGCTTCAACGGTGGTGCGGAACACGGACATCACGTCCGGGCGATCCGGGTAGAAGGTGATACGACGGAACCCTTCCGCCTCACACTGGGTGCAGAACATACCGTCGGATTTGTAGAGGCCTTCTAGCGCCGTGTTTTCCTGCGGCTGGATCTTGGTCAGGGTTTCCAGCTGAAACGCCGCTGGCACCTTGTTGATGATCAGCTTCTCGCCGTCACGCTGGTAGTCCGCGTCGGACAGTACCTGATCGTTGATGGCAATACGGCACAGCTCCAGCTCTTCGTGGCCAAACAGTTCAAGCGGCACACCCGGGCCAAAATCCGGGTGCACTTTGACCTGCATGCGGGTACGCACCAGCGTATCCTGCTCGAAGAGTTCGAAGTGGAGTTCAGTGCTCTCTATCAGGTAAGCCGGGGCCTGATAGTCTTTCAGATAAATTACGTTCGGTTCCTGTGACATCGTCTAACTTCCGTGATCAGGCGCTAAGCGCCACCTGATAGGCTGTAAATTTGCGAATATTGATCACACCGCTGTCGAGAATCAGGTACTGCCCTTTGATACCCTGCAGCACACCGCTCACCTCAGGGGTCTTGTCGAAGTTGAAAGTCGACACCTTCTGAGGATAGTTCAAAACCGGGTAGTTGATCTCAATCTGCTCGGCGTCCGGCAGGCGCTGAATTGCCTGCAAACCATACTCTTGCTCAAGTTGTAACAAGCCATCGGCGCAGAGTTCAAATAAACGATCACGCTCTGCTTTCAGATCCAGCTCGTCCACCTGCCCCTTCAACATCGCACGCCAGTTGGTCTTATCCGCCACGTGTTCGCCGATCAGGCGTTCAACAAAGCCAGACTGCTGACGGGTTTCCACGCGCAGGATCGGCAGCGCCTGAATAGCGCCCTGGTCCAGCCAACGGGTTGGTACCTGGGTACCACGAGTAATGCCGACTTTCACGCCGGAGGAGTTCGCCAGGTACACATAATGTTCGGCAAAACAGGTGCGCTCACCCCACGCCGGATCACGACAGGTGCCTTCGTGAAAGTGACAGGTCTCCGGGCTGACCATACAGCGGTCACACTGGGGTAATTTTTTGAAACAGGGAAAGCAGTATCCCTGGTTAAAACTCTTGTTGGTTTTTCGACCGCAATGGATGCAGTTAATTGCACCCAGGTACTGCAGCAGGATCGGCTTGCCAATCAGCTCGTTCATCGGGATCTCTTCGTCACCCAATGGCAAACGGTACTGCACAGTGTCGGCCAGTTCGGTGCGCATTTTTTGCAAAATGCCACGTGCCAGCTCTTGCATATAGAGGGATTAGTCCGCGTCAGTGAGGATTTTCAGTGTTTGAGGGGCCAGCGGGTCTTCCCCGTGCTGGGAGCCGTCCTGCTTGGTGCGATCGATGAATCCCACACGTGCTTCAGGGGGCAGTTTTTCCATATCGTAGGCAATAACGGCGCGCATACAGATATCGCGCTGCTCATCGCTCAGACGTCGGCCGTCCGGCCATTTGCCCAGTTCCACCGCCTGCTTCAGGGAAGCGTGCATTTCTGGGGTCATCGCTGCAATCAGCTCTTCATAGGTCATCTTATGATTCTCCTGTTGCCAATGGGCGCAGTTTACCACATCCACGGCGCTGGCACTTATCAAAGCTCAAGTCAGCGTGTACGACGTGCACCGGTAATCAGCTCACCCAACGGCACAAACGCCAAACCGGCCAGCAGCCCCACCAGGTGCGCGGTATTGGCAATGGCACCAAATCCCATGCTTTCCAGAACACCGGTATAACCCAGAGCGAGCCAGCCAACCATAAGCCCCATCAATGCCGGTGGCAGCCCAAAGGCTTGATGCGGATTGCGGCGATCCCAGAACCAGGAGTACCCCAGCAATGCAAAAACCACCCCTGACATACCACCAAACAGCGGTCCACTGACGTAAAATTGAGCCAGATTAGAAAGCACGCCAGAGAACAATACCAATCCCAACAGTGCGATACGCCCCTGCAGCACTTCAATCCGACTGCCCACAACCCACACCCATAGCAGGTTGAAGAGAATGTGAAGCGGACTGAAATGTACAAAGATCGGACTGATCAGACGCCAGAGTTCGAAGTTGGAAAGTGTCGTGCCAAGGGACGTGGTGAAGTACTGATCCCCCTTCTGCACCAGATCAGTCATGGTAAACAGTCGGAAGTATTCGAAGTTGTCGCCCATACCGATCAGGAAGGTGATCCCCAGACTCATCAGAATCAGCGACATAGTAAGCCAGACACGCTGCCAGCCACCCACACGGCCCGCGCGTCGAGGTCGGGCATGGCGCACTTCGATTGTGCTCAGATCGGTTCCCTGCTGCCACATTGTATAGAGGGAGAGGATCTTTTCGCCGTCGATGGTGGGCGATACCCAGAGTTGCTGCGTCCCATCGCGCTCAAGGATGCGATGGGGAATCTCGTTCTGCCAGAGAAATTCGGCAAATTCGGTGAGGTCTTCTGATAGTGATACCTCAAGCACTTTGATCATGATGACCTCTTCCTGGGGAACTACCGAGTCTCGCCCAGCAGGGCCTATTAAGTGCTAGGCAGGCTCGGAAATCTCTTTGAGCACATCGACCCAGATAAACTTGTCCTTACGCAGCTCTTGCTCGCCATCGTATCGGTAAGCGACCAATTTACCAAATTTAACCGCGCTGTAATCCAGGCAGGCGATATTACTGGTAATCGGGGCAGGTTCGCCATCGCGCCAGTAGTGGCCAATAAAAAGCGGCTTCTGGTCCAGATCGTAGTGCAACAGATCCTCGCGATCCTGCTCGGTCAGCTCCATTCGCGCCACATGCGCTGGCAGCGGATCAGGCTGGAAAACTACGTCAGCATAGTACAACGGACTCTGAGACCAGAATTTGGTTCGGAAGAATCGACGCTTAAAGCCATCTTTGCTGATCATCAGTTCGTCGTTCGGTAAACGCAGGTGGGTGCCACGCAACAGACGATCCATCAGTGTCCACTCCATACTTCCCTGGTGGGAGGAACGGTGCAGAAAGTCATCGGTCAAAACGCGATCCGGGTATTGCGCCAGAAAGCGATCAATCAGCGGCTGATGCCAGCAGGCGTGTACCACGCGGAAATCATCAAACTCGAGAAACAAAGGCATTTCGCGAATCCAGCGCAGGAACTCGGCCTGCTCTTGAGGATGGTTTTCGAACTGCTCCAGGGTTTCATTCAGAATACGGCGGTGTCGCGCCGTGTGTTCACGCAGGTATGGCATTCCGGAATCCGGGCGCCCCGGCGTGAGGTAACAGAGGTAGTTGTATTCGTGGTTGCCCATCACGATCTGGGCTTCGCCCGCATCTACCATATCACGCACGATATGCAGCGCTTCGCGAATACGGGGACCACGGTCCACGATGTCACCCAGAAAGATCACCTTCCGAGTGGCGTGACGGTAGATGCCTCCCTGCTTACTGTAGCCGAGCTTCTCTAACAGCTTCTGCAGGCTCAGCGCACAACCGTGCACGTCACCTATCAGATCATATCCTTGTAACCGCTCCGCCACATCAGTCTCCCAGCTTCGTACCCCAGCCGAGTTTCTCGCGGCAGGTGCTGTAGAAGTCGTAGTTCAATGGATGGATCAGCTTCAGCTTGTGCGGTTTCTTGTGGATGGTGATGGTATCACCCGGTGCACAGTTGATATGGTGCTGACCGTCACAGGAGATGGTCGGGTAGGTTTCGTTCTGCTCACCGATCACCATCTTCAGCTCACTGTTACCGTCTACCACAATCGGGCGGCTGGACAGTGTATGCGGGAACATCGGCACCAACACCAGAGCATCCAGTTTCGGATGCATGATTGGACCGCCGCCAGACAACGCATATGCAGTCGAACCGGTAGGTGTAGAGACAATCAAACCGTCAGAACGCTGGGTGTAAACAAACTGTCCTTCAATGTAGAGCTCGAACTGGATCATACGTGCCGCCTTACCCGGGTGCAGCACACAGTCGTTCAGTGCAGTCGCCTCACCAATCGGGACGCCATCACGCTTAACAGTCACATCGATTAGAAAGCGACTTTCAACGGTGTATTTACCTTCCAGGACCTCGGTCACTTTTTCTTCGATCTCTGAAGGTGCAACATCGGTCAGGAAGCCCAGGTTACCCCGGTTCACACCCAATACAGGGATGTGGGACATCGCCAGCGAACGCGCAGCCCCCAGCAAACTGCCATCACCGCCTACGACGATGACCAGATCACAGATTTCGCCCATCATCTTTTGCTTGCTGACCTGCAGGCCATGGCCTGGCATCACCTCAGCAATGCGCTGATCCAGAACGCAGGTAATGCCACGCTCACCAAGAAAGCGAATCAGGTGCTTCATCGTATCGATCACCTGTTTGCTGCCCAGTCGTCCGATCAGCCCGATATTACGAAAGTAATCCATCTGTTCTCCAATGCTGTCCCGTTATTGATGCTCACTGGCGGCAATTATATAAGACCGCGCGCAAGAAAGCCCCGTCGCCCCTGCAGTCCACCGGTATGAACTGCAACTATTGAAGTTCCGGCCCTGAATGTACCCTGAGCGATCAATTTATGTAAGCGAAACATCATCTTACCGGTGTAAACAGGATCCAGCTCAATATTTGTCTCTGCGTAGAAATCACGCATAAACTGAACCAAATCTGCACTCAGTTTGGCATAACCACCCTCATGACCGTCCAGATCCAGCTGCCAACCTCCAACGGGACCAGCCCCGGACTCCTCTAGCAAGCGCTGAATGTCAGCATAAAGAAAGTTGGCGCCTTTCAGGACCGGAATACCCAGTACATTGGTTGTTGCCGGTCTTGCCGCGATCAGGCCTGCCAGCGTGCCACCGGTACCACAGGCCGAGACCAACAGATCTGGATTAGGCACGTGCTGCCAGCAGGGGTGTTCGAACAGATCCTCAAAGCCTTTTACCGCAAGTGCGTTAGATCCGCCCTCGGGCACTATGACCGCACCCGGATAAGATGCCAATAGTGCTTTGTGATACAAGGCATCATCCCGTTGGCGATACTCAGCACGACTGACGAACTTCAACTCCATCCCCCAGCCAGCAGCATCACTCAACGTCGGGTTCTGCGCATACTCCGGTTCGCCCCGTACAACGCCAACCGTCCTAATGCCCAACTGCTTGCCAGCCCAGGCCAGTGCATGAAGATGGTTGGAAAAGGCACCGCCAAAGCTGACCACCTGCGACGCGCCACATGCTTTGGCCTGCTGCAGGTTATAACGCAACTTGAACCACTTGTTACCACTCACCAGAGGGTGAATAAGGTCCAGGCGCAACAAGTGAAGGGTTATCTGATGTTGTTTGCAGATAGAGAGAGGAAGTGGGTCAAGGCGAATGGATTGGGAGGGATCTATAAACGACATTATCTAACCTTCGTTTACGCCAAAAAGCAGATCAACGTCATACAACGGTAATCAAAATCTCATATTTTTGCGGGCACAAACTTAAACAGAGAAGAGAAAAGTGATGGAAGACTACACTGAAGAGCTGCTGGATCTATATGTCGAAGACTACGATGACGACGAAGTGTTTGACGATCCGACCGAGATGTAACCTCGCGTTACATCTCCGCTTCTACCTTATCCGCCACCTGCCGCTTAATCATCATCGTACGATTTCCGCCCGCATTCTTAGCTTCATACATCGCCAGATCTGCACGCTGAATAAAGTGATCTACATCTTCATCGCCCAGGGTGTCTGTCACCCCCAAACTCAGGGACGCATTGATAATCACGCTATTGCCCAAATCAACACTGTAGCTGCAGATCTCGTTAAAACGACGACGGATACGCTCGGCTAACTGAGCGGACTCGATACAGTCGGTCTGGGGCAGCAAGACCATGAACTCGTCTCCACCGTAGCGGAAACATACGTCCACACTGCGACAGGACTCCTGCAGCGCCCGACTGACATCCCGCAGGATACGATCCCCTTCAAGGTGTCCCAACTGGTCGTTCACCTGCTTCAGGTTATCCAGATCGACACAGACCAGACTCAGCGGCGTCTGATAACGCTCTGCCCGATCCATCTCCACAGACAGCACACCGTAAAAGTGGCGCTGGTTATACAACCCGGTCAGCTCATCGGTGATCGACTGCTTCTTGAGCTTCTCTTCCAGACGCTTACGATCGGTCATGTCATGGAAGAAACCAACACTGCCAGCAACACCATGATCTTCTTCCAGTAGCGATGCCGACAAGCGAATTGGGATCTCACGCCCCCACTTGCTCTTCAGGACCGTCTCGTAACCTTCGATAAAGCCACGCTCACCGTACTCATCGCTGTCCATGAGCCGTTTTATTTCCTTCGCGTGCTCAAAGCTGGTGTAAATCTCAGCAATATGCAAAGCGCCTACAACCTGCGCCGAGTCATAACCCAGTAAGCGTTCTGCAGCGGTATTGAACAGATTGATCATGCCTTTCGCATCCACACCAATGATGGGATCCGGGCACAAATCGATCAGAGTCTGGCTATCAATCATGTTCATGCTTTTGAAACCAATAGACACAGGCAACCTCTTTCCATGAGCGAACGCGTCAACGAATGAGTATAAAAAGTTACAGATGGGAAACAGTGAGACTACTTCGAACAGCCGAAAATCACAACAGAGAAAAACTGAAGTTGAAGCAAAAGAGGAAGATAAAACAGAAGAAAAAAGAAGGAGTTAGTGGTGGGCGTAGACAGGCTCGAACTGCCGACATTCTGCTTGTAAGGCAGACGCTCTCCCAACTGAGCTATACGCCCACTAAGGCTGACCATATTAAAACTCTCACGGTACATTGTGAAAGAGTCCTCAACCCGAAGGTTAAGAGTGGCGGAACGGACGGGACTCGAACCCGCGACCCCCTGCGTGACAGGCAGGTATTCTAACCAACTGAACTACCGCTCCTTAGTGGTGGGCGTAGACAGGCTCGAACTGCCGACATTCTGCTTGTAAGGCAGACGCTCTCC
>NZ_CAXRBQ010000059.1:0-13882 GCF_964228735.1 Pontibacterium sp.
CGCAGAAGATGGTCCTGGGGCACCAGAGAGTCTAGCGTGACCATTTCCAATTCAAATTGCTGTGCGGCTTGTTCTTTTAACATCAGACCAATAAAACAAAGCTCCGGTAAAAATACCAGAGCTTTGTCAGCAGTCTGAAAGGGACCTAAGGGTCCCTTTTTAATGGCAGTTGCATGGCCGCCTTAAACCAGCGTCATATGGTTATCCCAGGCCACAGACAAATTGGCATCCAGTTTGATGCGCTGCCGATTCTGGCTGGCCATATCAAAACGATACAGACGTCCGCTACCGGTACTGATCAGGAACTCGCCGGGCAGCGTGGTTGCGGCGAGGCCACAGCCGTCGCGGGTTTTACACTGGCCCAGATACTGGCCATCTCGGCTGTCCCAGAAAGTCACCAGATCACCCCGTGGCGACGAGATCGCCGCGTAACGGCCGCTGGCATCAAAACGTGCGCTGCCGCAGTACTGCTTCATTGCACGGTTTACATTGTCCGGTGCACGTAACAGCTGCAGCGCTTGGCCACGCTGGTGCATCGCCACCAGCGGCACATCATCGTACTTGGCGCCCTGATACTGCAACGCGATCACCACCTTGCTGTCAGCATTCACATCCAGGTGGCGGATCGATAGCTGGTGCAGTTCTGCTGGGGGCTCGACCTGCTCCAACAGTTCACCGCTGTGCAGATCAATATAGGCAAGCGATGGGCGCATGCTGTCCAAATTGAGCTTGTCACGGCCCCTGTCCGGATGGGTCAGGATACCGCCGTTGGCAACCACCAGCGTTTTTGCATCCGCCATCAGAGCCAGTTCATGCGGCCCGACACCGTACGATGGGTGATCGGCGACTTTACTGAACTCCTGCTCGATATCACGCACGGTGATCCGTCCCTGCCCGTCGGCGACGTTGTTCTCGCAGCTGATCAGGTAACGTCCGTTTGCGGAGAAGATCGCATGACCGTAGAAGTGGCGCCCGGCATCTGGCTCGACCCGTTGGATTAGCGCTCCGCTGTTGTAATCCACCACGTCGATGTAGCGACCTGGACGGCGGGCCACAGCGGCCAGCCAGGGCTGTGTCGGGTGCAGATCTACGTGGTGTGCACGTTGCGGCAGGGGGTGATCCAGCAACACGGAGCCGTCCTGCGCCACCATCTGCAGATGGTGCAATCCATTCCGATCGGTGGCGGCGGAGGCAAACAGCGGGGCACGTCCAGCGCCGCCGGTTTGCGCCAGCAACGTTGGGCTGATCAGGACTCCGCCCAGTAGCAGGCTGAACTGGCGGCGATTAATCCCCGTCACGGCTGTTGAATCCCAGTTGGATATTCAGTTTCTGCATCGCCTCTTCCAACTGGCGGTGCAGGATTTTCATCTGGTCGCTCACCTGCTTGAGGGTGGCGTGATCGGCCGGATCTTTCACTGCCAGGTACAGCGTTTTATCGATGCTGCTCAGCTGGTTGTCCAGCTGCTGGAAGTGGGTATCGATCTGGTAGGCCAGCGCTGCCTCGCCTTCCGCGGTCAGCAATTCTTTCACGCTGGTGCTGCCATTGCCGCGGTACAGCTCGGCCAGTGCCGCCAGGTTGAGCTGGATATTGCGCAGTGAACGTTCGCTGCGCCAGGACTCGGCGCGGCGCGGTTTCGCCTTGTTGGCGCCTTTATGCAGCGGGCGCAGCAGTTTCAGGTCACGCACCACCTCCACCGGTTCCACTAGCGCTTTCATCAGCTCGGTGGCCGCTTCGGTGCTGTCTTCGTAGTAGTCTTCACCGTCCGGGGCAGCGTCGATACGGGGCAGCTGCTGGGATTCCCACTCCTCGGCAATCTCGCGGCTCATGGTGGCCACGTTGCTGGCGATCGCCGCGGTCAGCTGGCAGCCGTAGGGTGTCTGGTATTTGTCGCTGAACAGCAGGCGTTCCAGCGCGGGCAGACCTTTCACGGCGATGCTGGCGCCACGGAAGTACTCCGGTGTCAGGTTGGCGGCAGCTTCCTGGCTGAGCAGTTCATTCAGCTGTTTGCTGGTCAGGTTTTTTTTGTCCGGCCAGAACTGCATGCTGAAGTTACGCATCAGAAACTCTACCGGGCCAAACTGCACGTGCTGGATCCCCTGCCAGGCGTCCATGGTGTTGTGGAACGCAGTCTGTGCCGCTGCCAACTGCTCTGGCTGTTGACACAGCATGTCAGTGGCTGCGGCCAGTTCTGTACTGTTGCGCGCCAGGGTTTGGTAACGGGGCAGGATATGATCGCGGGTTAGTTGTACGTTGATCGCCTGCCACTGTGCGTTGCTGGGCGCTGCGTGGGCTACGCCGCCAGCAAGGAACAGGGTGGCCACCGGAATCAGGACCGGTAGCAGGCTGTAGCGTGAAAACATCAGAGTGACTCCAGGAATCGGATCAGGTTGTTTCGTTGTGCCGTTGGCAACTGCACCACCGCATCGCGCGCAGCCTGGGCTTCGCCACCGTGCCACAGAATCGCTTCCAGCAGGTTGCGGGCGCGGCCGTCGTGCAGGAAGTAGGTGTGACCACCGACGGTTTCCGTCAGGCCGATCCCCCACAGAGGGGGCGTACGCCATTCGCGGCCATTGGCAGCATACTCTGGGCGGCCATCCGCCAGGCCTTCGCCCATATCGTGCAGCAGCAGATCGCTGTACGGCCAGATCAGTTGTGGCGCCTTATTCTGTGGTTCGGACGGGTCGTCGACAACGACAAATTTTGCCCGGTGACAGCTCTCGCAGCCGCTGTCATAGAACACTTTTTTACCCGCCAGCACCTGCGGATCGTCCACGTTGCGTCGTGCTGGGACTGCCAGGTTACGGGTGTACAACAGCATCGCATCGGTCATCTGGCGGGAGGCTTCCAGATTGTCATGGCGGTCGGTGTTGCCGTGGGGCATCTGCAGGCAGCTTGCCTGCTGCTCGGTGCAGTCGCCGTGGGGATTCTGGAAGTCCGGGTTGGAGATGCCGATATCGCCGTTCAGGGCACTGTTGTTCTGCTGGTTGAGGGTGGCATGCCCCGCCTTCCAGCCGTAGCGACCGATATCCACCTGCTGGCTGTCGCCATTCCAGACGCGGTTGGCGCGACCGGAGATGCCGTCGCCGTTGCGGTCATCGCTGTCTTCGCGGGCCAGAATGGCTTTCGAATCGATTGCATCCAGCAGGCCCAGGCCGATCATCGGTGGCGCAACACGGGGCGAGATCATCAGCTCCGGGTGTAGCGGGCCGTAGGCCGGTTCGCTAATGCTGTAGCTTGGTTTGCGCAGAGAGACGGTTTTGCCATCGGCCAGGGTTACCGGAGTTTCCTGGTAGCTGATCGTCATGCGACCTTCGCCTGGCAGGCCGGGCACTGCGAAGTCCTGTAACTGACCGCCGTAGGTCGGTTCGGGAATCACGCCGACTTTACGTTCTGCCAGCAATCTTTTTTGTTCGGCATTTTGCGGCGGGATACTCAGGCGCAGAAACATGGAAACCGCATTGTCATCCGGCCAGTTTGCTTTTGGTGGGTGGCCACGGCCATTGCCGATATGGCACTGACGGCAGGCGCGGGCGTTGTACAGCGGGCCCAAACCATCGCTGGCGGTGGTCGCGGTGGGTGCGGTAACCCACAGTTTTTTGAAGATACCCTGCCCCACACGGAAATCCAGCTGCTGCTTAAAGGGCAGGTTGCTGGTGGGGTGCAAAAAGGCACGCTTGTCGATACGCTTGAGATAGGTTCCCCGGCCACCGGCGTAACGCTCGCCTGCTTCACTCTGGGTGAAATCGGGCGCGGCTGGCTGGGCGAGTACTGCTTCCGGGCTGCCGATCAGCAGCGCTAGCGCCAGTACCAAAATGCGACTTGGCATGCTCACTCGGGAAAATAGTGGGGTGAAGAGAAAAGGGGTAACCCAACGGTTACCCCCTTGTACGTTAAGAGCGTGGCCGATTATTCAGCCAGAACAGCGGTTGGGTTATCCAGGCTGTCGGAACCTTCCAGCTCGATGCCGTCCAGTTTCAGAACAGCGATCGCCTGTTCGATGGACTCGGTCTGGTCAGTCAGGGCATCTACTGCGTCCTGAACGATCTGGTTGCCTTCCGGGTTGTTGGCACCGATCAGCACGTCGAATGGGTTACCCGCTTCTGCGGTATCCGCCATCACTTTCATCGCTTTGTCGGTGTTGTCCAACTTGGCACGCAGCTCTTCATCCAGTGCCGGTGCTGCCGCGCTTACCAGCTGAGACAGGCTCGCACCTTTCACTACGCTGCCATCCACACGGGTGTACTGACCCAGGTATACGTTCTGGATACCTTTTGCGTCATAGTAGTGGGACCAGTGGGTGTTGTCGGAGAAGCAATCGTGCTCTTCTTCCGGATCGTGCAGCATCAAACCCAGCTTGGTACGCTCACCCGCCAGTTCGCCGTAAGACAGGCTGCCCATGCCGGTCAGGATGGTGGATAGACCGCCCTGTGGGCCTTTTGCCATCAGGTCTGCACGTGCAGCGCCGTTAGCTTCCCAGTTGCCAACCATCTCTTCCAGGTCATCAACCAGCAGATCGGTTGCAGCGGACAGGTAGTCGCGACGACGGTCACAGTTGCCGCCAGTACAGTTGTTCAGGTCGAAATCGGTGACTGGACGGTTGCCCGCGCCTGGGTTCGTACCATTCAGGTCCTGGCCCCACAGCAGGAATTCAATTGCGTGGTAACCGGTAGCCACGTTGGCTTCAACGTCGTCGATTTCGTGCAGGGTTTCAGCCAGCAGTTTCTTGTCGATGGTGCTCGCGTCAACCGTTACGCCACCCACCTGAACGGTTTTGTTAGCAACGATGTTGGCAGTGTAGAACGGGTTTTCATCAGACTCGCTACCGTAACCGGAATCAACGTAGTCGATCAGGCCTTCATCCAGTGGCCATGCGTTTACGCGGCCTTCCCAATCATCAACGATGGCGTTACCAAAACGGTACGCTTCGGACTGCTGGTAAGGCACACGTGCTGCTTTCCATGCGGCTTTGGCCGCGGCCAGGTTGGCTTCGGTAGGATTCGCCAGCAGAGTGTTAACAGATGCCTGCAGCGCTTGAGCCGTGGTCAGAGAGTCTTCATAGGTGGCCAGTGCGATATCCGCATAGTTGCCCAGTACGGCGTCTGCGGTTGGAGCTGCTGCTTGTTCTTTCTGCATCTGGTCTGCACAGCCGGTCAGCAGCGCTGAGCCGATTGCCAGACTGAGTACTGTAGCGCGAAATTTCATGGGTGATCTCGTCTCTGAGTTGTCTGTTTAAGTCATTTAATAAAGCGCATGTTAATGCAAATGAAAATGGTTCTCCATACCGATATTATTAAATTGCATAAATTAAGCACAAAAACCTGACGAATCTCAGGGTTGAGTGGCAGACATAGTGCGGGAAATAGGAGGGAAAATGGGTGTATCGTGGGAGGTCGGTGGATACACCCGGTATGGCAGTTACTCAGCGGAGGACGCGTAATCCTGTTGCAGGTGCTGGTCTTTCAGTTTGACGTAGTTGCCTGCCGTGTAGGTGAAGAACGCGCGTTCCTTGTCGGTCAGCGGGCGTTGCTGCTTGGCCGGGCGGCCCACGTACAGGTAGCCGCTCTCCAGGGTTTTGCCCGGCGGTACAAGGCTGCCAGCACCGATAATTACCTCATCTTCGACCACCGCGCCGTCCATCACCATGGCGCCCATGCCGATCAGCACGCGGCTGCCGATGGTACAGCCATGCAGCATCGCCTGGTGGCCGATTGTCACATCATCGCCAATAATCAGAGGAAAGCCGTCGGGATTAAACGGACCTGCATGGGTGATATGCAGTACGGAGCCGTCCTGAACGCTGGTGCGGGCCCCGATGCGGATGCGATGCATATCACCGCGGATTACCGTCAGTGGCCAGACGGAGCAGTCCTCGCCCAGTTCCACATCGCCCAGTACCACGGCACTTGGATCAACAAAGGTACGTGCGCCCAGTTTGGGCGTCATGCCCTGATAGGTTCGGATATGCATAGTGAGGGTCCCGTTGAAAACTCAGTGTTGAACCCCATTGTATACTTAATCTGCGTAGCTTCAGAGCGCTACCGTACCCAGTTCATGGAGACATAAGTCGATGACGAACCCCCTGTTACACGCCCATACCCTGCCCCCGTTTGATCAGATTACGCCGGACCACGTTGAACCGGCTGTGGATAAGTTGCTGGCCGAGGGCCGTGCGTTGGTTGAAAGGCTGGTGCAGGAGGTGGCCGAGCCGACCTGGGATAACCTGGTGGCACCGCTGGAACAGATGAACGATACCCTGGCCAAGGCCTGGTCACCGGTCTCCCACATGAACTCGGTGGTAAATAGTGACGAGTTGCGTGAAGCCTACAACGCCTGTCTGCCGAAACTGTCGCAGTTCTGGACCGAGCTGGGTCAGAACCAGGGACTGTATGAGTTGTACAACAAGTTTGCCGGTAGCGACGAATTTGCTGGCTTGAACACCGAGCAGAAAACTGCGATCGAGCACACCCTGCGTGACTTTAAACTGTCCGGTATCGCTTTAGGCGAAGCGGACCAACAGCGCTTCAGTGATCTGCAGCAGCGGCTGTCCGAGCTGACCACCAAGTTCTCCGAGAACGTGCTGGATGCCACCAACGCCTGGAGCAAGCTGATCACCGACGAAGCCGAGCTGGCTGGCTTGCCGGAGATGGCCATTGCCGCGGCGAAACAGGTGGCCGAGGCCAAGGGTGAAGAGGGTTGGATGCTGACCCTGGACTTCCCGTCCTACATTCCGGTGATGACCTACGCCGACAACCGCGAGCTGCGTGAAGAGGTGTACACCGCGTTTGCCACCCGCGCCTCCGACCAGGGCCCGGGTGCCGGTCAGTGGGACAACTCCGAGATCATGCAGGAGATTCTGACCCTGCGTCTGGAGAAAGCCAAACTGCTGGGTTTCAACAACTACGCGGAATACTCCCTAGCGACCAAGATGGCGGAAGATACCGACCAGGTGCTGGGCTTCCTGCACGACCTGGCAGCGAAGAGCCGCCCGGAAGCGGAACGTGAATTCCAGGAACTGTGTGACTTTGCCCGTGAAGAGCACGGCATGGAACAGCTGGAAGCCTGGGATGTGACCTACTACGGCGAAAAGCTGAAACACGCCCGCTACGAGATCTCTCAGGAGATGCTACGCCCATACTTCCCGCTGCCAAAAGTGCTGGATGGTATGTTTGCCGTCGCTCAGCGCCTGTTTGGTATCGAGATCTGCGAAGTGAAGGATTTCAACAGCTGGCACAAGGATGCACGCCACTTCGAACTGCGCCGTAACGAACAACTGATCGCCCGCTTCTACCTGGATCCGTTTGCCCGTGAGAAAAAACGTGGTGGTGCCTGGATGGACGACTGCCGTGTACGCCGTCGCCTGGACGATGGCAGCCTGCAGCTGCCGGTGGCGTACCTGGTGTGCAACTTTAACCCACCGGTGGGTGACGATCCGGCTCTGCTGACCCACAACGAAGTGACCACCCTGTTCCACGAATTTGGGCACGGTATCCACCATATGCTGACCCAAATCGAGACCGCTGACGTCAGTGGTATCAACGGCGTGGCCTGGGATGCGGTGGAGCTGCCGAGTCAGTTTATGGAGAACTGGTGCTGGGAACCGGATGCGCTGGCGCTGATCTCCGGTCACTACCAGAGCGGCGAGACCCTGCCGAAGGCACTACTCGACAAAATGCTGGCAGCGAAAAATTTCCAGTCCGGTATGATGATGGTGCGTCAGTTGGAGTTCTCGCTGTTTGATTTCCAGCTGCACTGCGAATTTGAGCCGGGTAAAACCGATATCCAGGCGGTGCTGAACCGGATTCGTGATGAAGTGGCGGTGGTGACTCCACCGGCGTTCAACCGATTCCAACACAGTTTCAGCCACATCTTTGCCGGAGGATATGCGGCCGGTTACTACAGCTATAAATGGGCTGAAGTGCTGTCGGCGGATGCCTTCTCCCGCTTCGAGGAGGAAGGGATCTTTAACGAGCAGACTGGTGCGGACTTCCTGCATGCCATTCTGGAGCAGGGCGGATCACGCGAAGCGATGGATCTGTTTGTGGAATTCCGCGGCCGTAAGCCTGAGGTGGATGCGCTGCTGCGTCATAGCGGCATTACCGTAACAGAGTCTTAAATATGAGTGTTGTAAAACGTTTTATTGCCGGGGCGACCTGTCCCCGCTGTGGCGAGATGGACACGCTGCGTATGTACCGGGACGGTGAAAAAGAGTTTCGCGAGTGCGTGGAGTGTGACTTTGAAGACGCCATGCGCCTTGACGGAGAGCCGGAGCCGGCTGAAGAGCTGGAGACCCGCGTAAACCGCACCGCTGAGCCGATCCCGGAAGATTCTCAGCCGCTGCTGTTTGTACCCAACCCGGGTGCCAAACGCCGCGACCACTGATTCCTTTCATTACGGTCTTAGGCCGTGCCGCCGTAGGTGCGCGATCCCGCATCTACGGCCCCTTCCCCGCATCCTATCCAGTCCTATTCTGCTATACGTAATCCGCTGCCGAATTAAAGCACCATCAGCAGACACAGCATCACGCCACCTGTCAGTGTAATCAGGGGGAAGCTGGGATCGAACTTGCTGGTTCTGGTATTCATCATCTGACTTCCTGTAAATGTACTGCGAAGTAATGAGAATTATTATCATTGATTTTTGGTGTGCTATCAATACGAATGATTCGCATTTATTTAAAATAAGTGAAAATGTGACCATCCGATGTCGGGTGGGTTAATCCTGTTCAAAATATGAGCGGGATCAGGGTTTGCACAGCAAAGTCGGACTAGGCTGGTTGGTATAAGGACCGGGCCAAACTCTGTCGGAGATGCATCATGGAATTACAGAAGGATGATCAGGCTACCCTGTGGCATACCCGTGAGCCGCAGGAAACCTTTGTTGCGCTGGAGACCTCAACGGATGGGCTGATCAAAGAGGAAGCGGCCACCCGCCAGCAGACGTACGGGCCCAACCGTATCCCCGAGCCACCCCGCCGCAGTGCACTGATGCGGCTGCTGGCCCAGTTTCATAACGTGCTGATCTACGTGCTGATCGTGGCAGGGATCGTCACTGCCCTCCTCGACCATATGGTAGACGCGGGTGTGATTGCCGCCGTTGTGGTGGTGAATGCGCTGGTGGGCTTTATCCAGGAAGGTAAAGCGGAAAAAGCGATCGATGCGGTACGCAAGATGCTTTCCCGACAGGCCACCGTGACCCGCGAAGGTCACCGTTTCCAGACCGACGCGGAAGAGCTGGTGCCGGGGGATGTGGTGTTTGTTCAGTCCGGCGACCGGGTGCCGGCTGATCTGCACCTCTTCTGGGTAAAGGATCTGCAGATCGAAGAAGCGGTGCTGACCGGTGAATCCGTGCCGGTGGATAAGGATACCCAACCGGTGGCGGCGGAAGCTGCGCTGGGCGACCGCCACAATATCGCCTTTTCCGGCACCCTGGTGACCTATGGCCAGGGGCTGGGTGTGGTGGTGGAAACCGGCGCCAACACCGAGATTGGCCGGATCAGCACCATGCTGGCCAAAGTGACGCAGCTCACCACCCCGCTTACCCGCCAGCTGGACCTGTTCGCCCGTTGGCTGACCGGTGTGATCCTGGCCATTGCTGCGCTGACCGTGGTGTTTGGTATCGCCGTGCATGGTTACTCCCTGGAAGAGATGTTTATGGCCTCTGTGGGCCTCGCTGTGGCGGCGATCCCGGAGGGCCTGCCGGCGGTGATCACCATTGCGCTGGCGATCGGCGTTCAGCGCATGGCCAACCGCCATGCAATCATCCGCCGTCTGCCTGCGGTGGAAACCCTGGGGTCCGTATCCGTTATCTGCTCCGATAAAACCGGTACCCTCACCCGCAACGAGATGACCGTCACCCACGTGGTGACCGCTGACCTGAACATCGATGTGACCGGGGTGGGTTACAACCCACACGGTGCCTTTATGATGGGTGATCAGGATATCGATCTGGCAGACTACTACCCGGTACTGCGCCAGCTCTGCCTGGCGAGCGTGTTGTGCAATGACTCCACCCTGACGGAAAAAGAGGGCGAATGGCTGATCAGCGGTGACCCGACCGAAGGGGCGCTCACCGTGCTGGGGGTGAAGGCGGGTTACGATGTGGCGGAGACTCGTCGGGAGATGCCCCGCGATGACTTGATCCCATTTGAGTCCCAGCACCGCTTTATGGCTACCCTGCACCACGACCACAATGGCCAGGGTATGGTGTACATCAAAGGGGCGATTGAAGCGATTTTGCCGCGCTGTCAGAAGCAACGCATGCGCGACCGGGATACTCTGGTGGATCGGGACTTCTGGCTGGCCCAGCAACGTACCATCGCCCGCCGCGGCCAGCGTACCCTGGCGATTGCCTGCCTGCCGGTGTCCAGCGGACAACGTACCCTGTGCTTTGATACAGTGGAGTCCGGTCTGATTCTGCTGGGGGTGGTGGGTATTATCGACCCGCCCCGGCAGGAAGCGATCGAGGCCGTGGCCCAGTGTCATGAGGCGGGCATCACGGTGAAGATGATCACCGGTGACCATGCCGAAACGGCGGCGGCCATCGCCAACCAGATGGGTATTACCACCAGCCACGACGCATTGACCGGTTCCGAGCTGGAGCAGTTAACCGACGATGAGCTGCAACACGCGGTACTGACCTACGACGTGTTTGCCCGCGCCAGCCCGGAGCACAAGTTGCGTATCGTCACCGCCCTGCAGGCGCAGGAAAAGGTGGTGGCGATGACCGGTGACGGCGTCAACGACGCCCCAGCCCTGAAACGTGCTGATGTGGGTGTGGCAATGGGGATCAAGGGCACCGAGGCGGCCAAGGAAGCTGCGGAGATGGTATTGGCGGATGACAACTTCGCTTCCATCGCTCATGCGGTTGAAGAGGGCCGTACGGTGTTCGACAACATCCGTAAATCGATCCTCTTTATCCTGCCAACCAACGGGGGTGAAGCCCTGACCGTATTGGCGGCGATTGCGCTGGGCACTATGTTGCCGGTGACCGCGGCGCAGATCCTCTGGGTGAATATGATCACCGCGGTGACCCTGGCGCTGTCCCTCACCTGTGAACCCGCCGAGAGCGGGGTGATGCGACGTATGCCAAGGGATACCCGGGCACCGATCCTGTCCCGATTTATGATCTGGCGGATCGTCTATGTATCCCTGCTGATGGTGGCGGGCACCTTTGGCCTGTTCCTCTGGGAGATGGACGCCGGCTCCAGTCTCGAATACTCCCGTACTGTGGCAGTGAACACGCTGGTGATGCTGGAGGTGGTGTACCTGATCAACAGCCGTTACCTGCATGAAACTGTGCTCAGCCGGGAGGGATTACTGGGTAACCGCTATGTGCTGATGGCGATCGGCCTGGTGATATTCTTCCAGCTGATCTTCACCTACACCCCTCTGATGCAGCTGTTCTTTAAAGTGGAGGCGATCGACGGCGGCTCCTGGCTGCGCATCATCATGGTGGCGCTGATTGTGTTCCTGCTGGTGGAGCTGGAGAAAAAGCTGATGCGGCCGTTCAGCAACTCACAACTACCGCAGGCACAGCCTTCAATGCAGTCCCACCACTCCCAGTCTTGATATGCGGTGTTATCGGGTGGCCTGTTTATAGGTCACCCGGTAGATTGCCCCGGCGTAATCATCCGAGATCAGCAGACTGCCGTCATGATCGGTGAGCACGTCCACCGGCCGTCCCCAGTGGCGTTGTCCGCGCAGCCAGCCGGTAATAAACGGTTTATGGCTGATCACCTCGCCATCGCGGGTCTCCACCCGGGTCACCCGATAACCCACTTTCAGGCTGCGATTCCAGGAACCGTGTTCGGCGATAAACAGGGTGTTCTCGGAGGCCTTGGGAAACTGCTGACCCTGGTAGAAGGTTACACCCAACGGGGCCACATGGGCGCCCAAGCCCAGCTTAGGTTTTTGGTAGGTACCGCTGGCGAGACGACCAAAGCGGGGATCGGCTACGCCATCAGCATGGACATAGGGGTAACCAAAGTGCAGGCCCGGTTGGGTTGTCCGGTTCAGCTCATCGTCGGGCAGGTCGTCGCCCATATGATCGCGGCCGTTGTCGGTGAACCAGAGCGATTTATCCACAGGGTGCCAGGTGAAACCAACACTGTTACGCACCCCTTCCGCCACGAACTGTTGCTCGCCGTTATCCACATTCAAGCGCAGGATGGAGGCAAAACGGCGATCTTGGGAGAGACAGATATTGCAGGGGGCGCCGATATTAAAGTAGAGCCAGCCGTCGGGGCCAAACTTCAGGTATTTCCAGCCGTGATGGCTTTCGTCCGGCAACCGGTCGGTGACCAACTGCGGTGCGGGTGGGTTTTCCAGGCGTTTAGCCAGATCAGGGTAGCGCCAGATCTTGTCCACTTCGGCAACGTACAGGTCATTGCCACGCACGGCCACGCCGGTAGGCAGATCCAGGCCCCGGGCGATCGGGTACTGCTGGTCGTAGTAACCGTCGCCGTTTTTGTCGCGCAGGGCGACCACCTTACCCGCGCGACGGGAGCCCACAAACAGTATCCCCTGCCCTTCCGGTGTATCCACCCGTGCCATCTGGCGGGCATTATTCACCGCTGCTACCTGGTCGATCTGGAAGCCTGCGGGCAGTTGCAGTTCATCCAGCGGAAGGTCCCGCGCCTGCAGATTGCTGGCAAGAAAAAGGAGAGTCAGGCCAGGAATCAGCCGTAAATTGTTCATCGCTTGCCCCATACTGTTGCCGAAAAAAGTCACCGTTAACCATAGCCTCTGGCACGACGGTGAGCCAGAATAGCAGCCCCGCAGAAGCCGGGATTTTTTAACCACACCTGAAACTGAAATATGCTGACTGATCTGAAAGATATTTTCCCGCTGGGCGTACGTTACATGCTGTTTTCGGCGTTGGGTTTTGCCCTGATGGCCGCCTGTGTCAAAGCGGTGAGCGCCTACGATATTCCGGTGCTGGAGATCGTTGCGGCCAGGGCGATTGTGTCGCTGGTGATCAGTTACCTGGATGTAAAACGCAAGCGGATTTCGGTGTGGGGGCACAACAAGGTGTTGTTGTTTGCGCGTGGTGCCGTTGGCGCTTTGGCGCTGATCTGCGTGTACTACTCGGTCACGACTCTTCCTCTGGCGGAAGCCACTATCCTGCAGTACACCAACCCGGTGTTTACCGCGTTGCTGGCATTGCTGTTCCTGTCGGAGAAAATCCAGCGCTCGACGGTTCTCTGTATCCTGCTGTCCATTGTTGGGCTGGTGGTGATGGTGAAACCGGACCTGTTCTCCGGTTACAGCGCCAACCTGCCCTGGCTGAGTGTGGCGGCGGCACTGGCCGGTGCCTTGGGCAGTGCAATTGCCTACGTGATTGTGCGTCAGCTCAGCAGCAGCGAAGACAGTTCGGTGATTATCTTCTATTTCCCGCTGATCGCCCTGCCGGTGTCGGTGCTGTTGCTGGGTGATGACTTTGTCATGCCAAACCTGGAAGCACTGGTGTTGCTGATTCTGGTGGGCATTTTCACCCAGGTGGGCCAGGTGGGGCTGACCAAGGCGATGCAGTACGAAAAAGCGGGTAAGGCGATGGCCTACTCCTACGTGCAGGTGATCTTCTCGCTGGTACTGGGCTGGGCGTTTTTCAGTGAAATCCCAACCCTGTGGACGCTGGTGGGTGGTGGCCTGATCATCGCTGGGGCACTGATCAATGTGTTGTGGAAGCGGTAATCGGTCCTCTACTCTCCGTATAAAAAAGAACCCGGCAGTTGCCGGGTTTCAGACTGCTGACAAAGCTCTGGTATTTTTACCGGAGCTTTGTTTTATTGGTCTGATGTTAAAAGAACAAGCCGCACAGCAATTTGAATTGGAAATGGTCACGCTAGACTCTCTGGTGCCCCAGGACCATCTTCTGCGTCAC
>NZ_CAXRBQ010000060.1:0-3273 GCF_964228735.1 Pontibacterium sp.
GATACCATTCAGTTCTGAGATAAGGGGAAGCCGGGGTTTAATCTACAGAACAGCCTTAGGGACTAAGGGCAGCCACAAACTCACCGACTTCTGACGATGGACGGTAGCTAACCACCCATCTTGGAGAGATACAAGGGCAGGTATGTAGATCAATTATCCAACAAACGATGCAGCAAGCATTTCACCTCGGTTGGTGAAAACGGCTTGTCGATCAGCGCATCGATGCCGCAGTGGTTTATGTGGCTAAGCTTGGTCTCGTCCTGCTCGGAGGTCACCATCAACACCGGCAGTGACGACAGGCGGTCGCTGTTGCGGATATAGGCGGTCAGCTCAGCACCGTCGATGTTCGGCATGTTGAAATCGGTCACCACGAAATCCACATCGGTTTCCGTCAGGGTCGCAATTGCTTCTGCACCGTCTTCGGCTTCCACAATGTCACTCACGCCCAGGTTGCCCAGTACGCGGGAGATCATCTTGCGTGCCATCTTACTGTCATCCACAACCAGCGCCTTCAGCGATGTGATGTCGTAATTTTCCAGCTCCAGTTCTTCCGGCGAGAGCAGCTCAACGGTAGCGCTCAGGGCGCTGTTCAGGTGCTGACGGCTAAACGGTTTTGGCAGGATGGCAATTACGCCGGACTGCTTGAATACCTCCAGCTGTGCCAGGCGGGTTTCGCTGGTCACCAGCATAAACGGGGTACCGGCACACTCGGACAGACCACGCACTTCGCGCAGCAGATCGAGTGCTGTGCCGTCTTCAAAATAGAGCGCGCTGGCGATCAGATCTGGCTGGATCGCGCTGATACTCTGCAGGGCCTCGGCAATCGTGGCAGCCTGATCAATAGCTGTCACTTGTTCGTGCTTCAGCTCATTTTCGATGACCTTACGCTGCATGGCTGACGGTTCAACCAGCAGGATATTCAGGTCACTCTGCGAAAGACGCTCCATTAATACAACCTCAAAAAGTGTGCTATTCGCTTGGGAATCATAAACATAGCCTAAAACGGCGTGTATTAGAATGCGGATGATCACCGCGATCCGTGACAATTGTATTGCGAATGCGGTTATCGGCTCAGGACTGCTATGCTGAAGCGTAGATTTCAACGACAGGAGAAAAAGGAATGAAAAAGCTGTTGTTAGCCTGGTTTTCCGGGGCGATGCTGGCATGCGGTGTGGCTCAGGCGGAAACTTCCATCTGGCAGGTCGACAAGGATGGCGACCGGTTATATCTGGGGGGGACTATTCACGTGCTGTCGGCCAGCGATCTGCCGCTGCCCGCCACCTTCCATAATATCTATGACAACACCGATGTGTTGGTGCTGGAAACGGACATTGCACAACTGACGCAGCCGGAAAACGCCATGCGTTTACTGACGATGCTCAGTTACACCGATGGACGGGTGCTGAAGGATGTGATCAAGCCGGAAACCTACCGCAAGCTGGAGGAGTACGCGGCGAAAGAACGTATTCCGGTGCAGACGTTTGATCGCCTTACCCCAGCAGGTGTGGCACTGACCGTGTTAAGCCTTGAACTGGCGAAGGCGCAGATCCAGAACGAGGGTGTGGATAAGATCTTCTACGGCCGGGCTCAGGCAGGTGGCAAGCCCGTGCTTGGCTTGGAAAGCGTAGATGAGCATCTGACCTATGTGGCAGGCATGGGGGATGGCGTGGAAGACCAGTTTATCAGTCAGACGCTGGCCGATGCCGACAAGACCCGTGAGGGCCTGCGTACCATTATCGATGCCTGGAAAACAGGGGATGTGGATACGCTGGAAAAGGCGGTGATCAGCACCACGCCAACGGATTATCCTCAGCTGTATGAAAAACTGCTGGTAGAGCGCAACAACAACTGGATGCCACAGATCCTGCAGATGTTTGATACCCCGGAAGAGGAGTTTGTACTGGTCGGGGCCGCTCACCTGCTGGGGCCAGAGGGACTGCTCAAGCAGCTGACCGATCGCGGCTACCAAATTCAGCAACTGCAATAATCAGATCTAATCAATGACCGGACCCGGGCAACGCTCGGGTCTTTTCTATTCCTGCCTGTCTAAAGCTGCTTTTTATGAAAGGTTAGACAAGAACTTACACTTTCCACCGTGCCCACCGCTCTTTAGAATCTGGTCTGTCGGAATTTTAGAAGTGCCAGGTTATATATGAGCCAAGATGTCTTACCGGATGCGCCGCAGTTTTATGCCAGCCTGAGCGAAGTCCTGAGCCTGATCAATCAGTCCAGCAGTTTTACCGATGCCTTCCCGTTGGTTGAACATGCGATCCTGCGTCTGTTTAAAGCAGAACGTATCACCGTTTATCAGCGTAACCTGGCGAGCACCGACATCTTCTCCCGCTGCAAAAGTGGCGACGACCTGACCGAGATCCGTGTGCCGGTGAGCACCACGTCGATCGCCGGCTATGTGGCCTTTTCCCGCAAGCCGTTGCTGATCAGGGATGTGGACAATGAGCAGGAACTGAAGAAGATCCACCCAAACCTGCAATACAACAAAAGCTTCACCGCCAATATCGCCTTCCAGTTGAAATCGATGATGGTGGTGCCGATCGAACACAAACAGGTGTTGCTGGGTGTGTTGCAGATTATCAACCGGGTGGACGGCAGCAGCTTCGACAGAAACGATCTGCAAAAAGCGGAAGCGTTCGCCCAGCGCCTTGCGCAGAAATTCCGCACCGACTTTGGCTGTACCAACGGCCCGTACGAATACCTGCTGAACGAACAGCTGCTGGAACCCTATCAGTTGCAGCACTTTATCAAGCAGTCGAGCAGTGCTTATCCACTCACCCGCCTGCTGCGCAACAACGCCAAGCTGACCTCGCAACAGATCGGCCGCTCCCTGGAGAGTTACTACCAGGTGCCGTTTGTACCTTACGAGCCCGATCATTACCGCATCCACCCGGTGTGTGAAAACATCAAGCTCAGTTATCTGAAGAGCAATAACCTGGCGCTGCTCACCGACGGCCACAGCGAAGATCAGGTGGTTATCCTGATCGACGATCCGAACGATACCGCCCGTGTGCTGGCAATTTCCCACCTGTTGGGAACCCGTAAAGTGCGTATCTGTGTCGGGCTGGTGGACGACATTCATCAGTACCTGGGCCTGGCTGCACTGGGTTTCCAGGACAGCAACGAAGAGACCGACGAGGTGGAGTTGCTGGCCAGCAGCGGTGACCGATTAGGCGAGATCGAAGAGGTCGACGAGCTGGACGGTGAGGGCTCCGACGTTGTGCAACTGGTGAACCAGCTGCTGCTGGACGCCAAGCGCTG
>NZ_CAXRBQ010000061.1:0-44192 GCF_964228735.1 Pontibacterium sp.
AGATAGACATGGAGCCAATCACCGTCCTGGTGATGTGAATCCACGGAAAAACCTTTCCATAGGCAGCTGCTGAAGGCAGAATCCTGAAGCATAAACGACGATTTGGTTTTGATGATTGTTTGGCGACTTCACCATAAACCAATTCGTCGTTTTTTTTGTAGACTCCACGCTATCCGACGAAGAACCATAAAAAAGCCCCTGTCATCAGGGGCTTTTTCTTTTGTCTCATCTGGATCAGTTGAGCGAGCAACCTACATCTTTAAAGCCACGCGGATTCTCTTTCTGCCAATTCCAGTGATCACGGATCATCTCTTCCAATCCATTCTGGGCACTCCACCCCAGACGCTTTTCACTGAATGCAGGATCTGCGTAGCAAGTTGCAATATCCCCAGCCCTTCGTGGTGCAATCTCATAAGGAACCGCCTGACCAGAAATACGGCGGAATACTTCCACCACATCCAGTACGGAATAACCACTACCGGTACCCAGGTTATAGGCAACACAGCCATGCTTGTCATCAAGCGCGGACAGCGCCTTCAGATGACCTGCCGCCAGATCCTGCACATGGATGTAATCCCTGACACCCGTGCCATCCGGCGTATCGTAGTCATCACCAAATACTTTCAGCTGACGCAACTGCCCCGCGGCCACCTGAGCGACATACGGCATCAGGTTATTGGGAATCCCCGCTGGATCCTCGCCAATCAACCCACTCGGGTGGGCACCAACCGGATTAAAGTAGCGCAGCAACGCGATCTGCCAATCACTGTCTGATAGCGAGATGTCACGCAGCATCTCTTCGATCATCAGCTTTGAACGCCCGTAAGGGTTTGTCGCTGACAGGGGCATATCCTCAGTAATCGGAACGTGCGCTGGATTACCATATACAGTCGCCGATGAGCTGAACACCAATCGTTTACAATCAGCCTTACGCATCTCATCAAACAGCGTGATCGAACCCTGCACATTGTTCTGGTAGTACTCGATCGGCATCTCCACCGATTCCCCCACCGCCTTCAATCCTGCAAAGTGAACAACCGCCTCAATCGCATTGTCCGTCAGCGCCGATGCCACCAGCGCCGCATCCCGGATATCCCCTTCCACAAAGTTAGGACGACGACCACAGATACGCTCAATGCGATTAAAAACCTCCGGATTGCTGTTACACAAATTGTCCAGCACTGTTACCTGGTGACCTGCTTCCAGCAATTGAACAACGGTGTGACTTCCAATGTATCCGGCACCACCTGTAACCAGAATATTCATGCAACTTAAACCCTTTCTAATCCTGAATGTTCGATAAACTTTTAGTCATTATACCGGCATTGAATGACAGTTAGAAAACCTGATCCGAAAGATGAATCTTGTTCAATATTCTTCACCTAAAATAGCAAGCTTTATTCCTATAATTTTATAGAGAAAAACAACAAAACCTTCTGATAAATCACTCTGTAATATCAGCAAGTTATGCTTTAACTGGCACCGGTTACTGAAATCATGGTAGCTTTATCCCACTTAAACAACCGTTTAGACTGTCGCTTCAGTAACCCAGATCAAGTTTCCTTTTTTTTTGTTTAATCCCACTTTAACGCGGTTGCAACAATGCTTACTATGGCAGCAATTGCTAGTGAATGGAGTATTTTTAATGGTCAGGAAAGCTGTAATTCCCGTTGCCGGACTGGGTACCCGCGTTTTGCCCGCCAGTAAAGCTATCCCCAAAGAGATGTTGCCTGTTGTCGACAAGCCTGCAATTCAGCTGGTTATTGAAGAAGCAGTCCAGGCTGGTATCAAAGAGATCATCCTGGTAACCCGCAGCGGCAAAGAAGCTATCGAAAACCACTTCGACAAGCACTACGAGATCGAAGCAGAACTGGCCCGCAAAGGAAAAACTGCCATTCTCGAATCCGTACAGGATATTCTGCCATCCGACGTAACCCTGATGGCGATCCGTCAGCCAGAAGCCAAAGGACTGGGACACGCAGTACTCTGTGCCGAAGCGGCGGTTGGCAATGAACCATTTGCGGTACTGCTGCCGGATGTACTGGTTGATTGTGATGACGGCGAAACCCACGATCTGAGCCAGATGATCACCAACTTCAATGCCGACAATTCGACCCAGGTAATGGTTGAACGCGTCGCGGATGAAGATATCAGCAAGTATGGCATTGCCGATTGCAGTGACGACCCGGCTGCGGGTAGCAGTGCATCAGTTAAAGGTTTCGTTGAGAAACCAGCTGCGGATGCAGCGCCTTCCAACCTCGCGGTCGTAGGACGTTATGTGTTCCCTGCACGAATTATGGAGTTGCTGAAAGACACACCTCCCGGTGCTGGCGACGAAATCCAGCTTACCGATGCAATGGACACCCTGCTGAAGGAGCAGCAGATGAGTGTTTACCGCATGTCAGGCCAAACCTTCGACTGTGGTAACAAAGCAGGCTATGTAGAAGCTGTGCTGAACTACGCACTGAAACATCCGGAAACCAAAGAGCACACCCGTGCCCTGATGAAGAAGCTAAGCGTTTAACCTATGGATCTAACACAGAGTGCCGAATGGCAGCGCCTGAAGGAACACTCGGCGACAATCGAACAGAGCCACCTGAATGACCTGTTCCGGGATGATCCGGCTCGACAGGAGCGATTTGCCTTTCGTAATCAGGACCTTCACGTCGATTTTTCCAAGCAACGGATTGTACAGGAAACACTGGGGCTACTGACGGACCTTGCACGCGCGAACGACCTGGAAGCGCGGATCAAAGATCTGTTCAACGGAGAAAAGGTAAATACCTTCGAAAACCGCCCTGCTCTGCACTCTGCGTTACGCTTACCCGATTACCGCACACTGGACATTAATGGCAGTGATATTGTCATTGATGTCCACGCTCAATTGAGCAAGATGGAGCGCTTGGTTGAGCGCTTGCACAGCGCTCAGGCACGTGGATATAGCGGACGCCCGATCCGTAACGTTGTCCATATCGGCGTGGGTGGCTCCGACCTGGGCCCACTGATGACCAACCGGGCATTGTGCGACTATCCGTGTCCGGCCAGCCATCCGCTCGAAGTCTTTTTTGTGTCCTCCATGGATGGCAGCCAGCTTTCATTGCTGCTGCGCAAGCTCGAACCTTCGGAAACCCTGTTTGTTATCGCATCCAAGTCCTTTACGACACTGGATACGCTGGCGAATGCAGAAACCGCCAAAGACTGGATCATGGAGCGCAGCAATGTTGATGAGCGTATGATCCTGCAGCACCATTTTGTGGGCATTTCGGCCAATCCAGACAAAATGACCGCTTTTGGCATCAGCGAAGATAACCAACTGCTGTTCTGGGATTGGGTCGGCGGTCGCTATTCCATGTGGTCCTGTATCGGTTTCCCGATCGCCCTGCAGATCGGTATGCATCGTTTCCGCGATCTGCTGGCTGGCGCCCACTGCATGGACGAGCACTTCCGTTCGGCACCGCTGGAATCCAATATACCGGTGCTGATGGCAGTGATCGGCATCTGGAACATCAACTTCCTGGATATCCATGCACATGCGGTCCTGCCTTACGACGGTCGCCTGGCGCGTTTCCCGGCATATCTTGAACAGCTGGAGATGGAAAGTAACGGCAAGAACACCACGCTGGACCTGAAGAGTGTGGATTACGCCACCTGCCCGATTATCTGGGGCGAGATCGGTCCGAACGCCCAGCACGCATTTTACCAGCTGCTGCACCAGGGCACCGAAAAGGTGATGTGTGACTTCATCGCCCCGGCCCGCCGTTACAATGACATTGACGATCAGAAAGGCAGCGAAGTCCTGCGCAAGCAGCACATACTTGCGCTCTCCAACTGCTTTGCCCAGTCCCGCGTACTGGCTTTTGGTGACCATGCTCTCAGCGATACCGGTGAAGTACCATTCTACAAGCGATATCACGGCAACCAGCCAAGCACGACTATTTTGCTGGATGAGCTGACTCCGTTTGCTTTGGGCCAGTTGATCGCTTTGTACGAGCACAAAGTATTTACCCAATCGGTTATCTGGCGTATCAACCCGTTTGACCAATGGGGTGTAGAACTTGGTAAAGTAATGGCGGGAGAAACACTTTCCGTACTGCACGGCGACAACAGTCTTGCCGGACAGATGGACCCGTCCACGCTGGCCCTGATCAATGAAACCCTTAAGCTGCAGGACAAGTAAGCTATGAAGATCATTATTTATGGCAACAACATGTCTGCAATGGGGGCTGCGGGTGTACTGGCCCGTACCGGCAACACCGTATATTTGCCAATCTCCTCGCATGACCTGGACAGCCGTCGTATCTCGGTAACCGAGCCAGGTCTGCGTGGCCTGTTACAGAGCCAGTTCGATTCGGGTCGACTGCGCAGTTATGATCCACAACACCCGCCGACCGAAGCGGATATCCACTGGCTCAATCTGGAATCCAATGCTTACGACAAAGCAGCATCGATCGTAGCGGATGTCGCCTCACGGCATGAAGGCCGCCTGCTGTTTATCAACCAGAGCATCTTTGGCATAGGCTCCACGTCCCGTCTGAATGCTGTTCTGGGCAATGATGAGCAGCGCACCGTGGTCTATATCCCGGACTCTCTGCGCGGCGGGCGTGCTTTGGAATCCTTTATCCACCCGGATCAGTTGGTAATCGGTAGTGATTCCCAATGGGCAATCAGCCGGATCACCGCAATGGCCCGTGTGCTGATGGGAACAAACCAGCGCATCCGCATCATGTCTTCACAGGAAGCCGAGTTTGCCACATTGGCCCTCAACGGCATGCTGGCAATGCGCCTGAGCTACATCAACGAGCTGGCCAACCTGGCTGACAACATGGGCATTGATATCGAGACCGTACGCGATACCATCGCCGGCGATGCCCGTATCGGCAAACACTTCCTGAACCCGGGCTGTGGTTTTGGTGGCGAGAAGTTCTCCGATCACCTGCTGCTGTTCTCCGACTTCCTGAAAGAGAAACGTCGCTCCTCGTTGCTGCGCACCGTCATCGATATCAACGAGCGCCAGAAAGAGACGCTGTTCCGCAAACTGTGGCGTCACTTCCAGGGCAACCTCAAAGGCTGCAAAGTGGCGATCTGGGGCGCGTCTTACAAACCGGGCACAGCAGATATCCACAATGCACCAAGCCTGGCGACTATCGATGCCTGTATGGCACAAGGTGTGGAAGTGCGCGTGCACGACCCTCTGGCACTGCAGAACCTGGCTGAATACTACCGGAATGCAGAGAACCTGGTGTTGTGTAGCACACCGGAGCAAGCAGCCGACGGCGCCGATGCCCTGCTGCTGGTAACCGAATGGCCTGAATACGGTATGCGTGACTTTGACCGTATCGTCAGCAACATGCGCCGCCCACTGCTGCTCGACGGTCGAAACGTATACGATCCTGGCGAGATGCAGGACTACGGCTTCCATTACCACGGTATTGGACGCAAAGCGGTTTAAGCCAAGTAGCCAAGTAGCCAAGTAGCCAAGAATACTTAGCAAGGGTATAACTCGGCTACTTAGTTAGTATCAACCTTGTCTTGTCCTGATATAGGTTGACACTATTTCAGGTTAAAAATGCCCGATGTACCTCATCGGGTGTTTTGTATTTTAAGGCCATATGAGGCCGTCGTGTATTGTAGAGATGCACCGACTCATCAACCATGACGACCGCTTGTGCTAGATCATCGGGTTTTCTTAGCAGATATTCGCCTTTCAGTATCCCATTCACCCGCTCTGCAAGCGCGTTCTGGTAGCAGTCATACCCATCGGTCATCGAACAGCGCACACCATGCTTTCTGTGTACCTCTTGGTACCGCTTCGAACAGTACTGTATGCCTCTATCAGAGTGGTGGATGAGTTCTGTACTCCTCTGGTAACCGCTCAAGGCCTTCTTGTAAGCCGTGACAACAGAATCTGCTTTCAGGTCGCTGTGTACGTTATAACCGACGATTTTGCGTGAATACGCATCTGTCACCTGGCTTAGGTAAGCCTCTCCATGCCTCACAGGCAAGTACGTGATATCGGCTACCCAGATTTGCTCAGGCCGCGTCGCTTGTGCTTGTTCGGCACTTGGCTTAAGCAGGTTTGGATGACACCAGAAGCGGTGACGGCTCTGCGTGGTCTTGTGATACGCCCTGCGCCGCTGAACCAGCAGTCGGCGCTCCTTCAACAGCTCAAAGAGTTTATCCCGGCCGATTTTCAACGCCGTTTCGGTATTCAGCAGGTGCAGAAGTTTACGCGCCCCTAACTGCGGCTGACGCATGCGCTCATGCTGAATATGCCCCAGTATGGCGCGATACCGCTTGGCTTGCTGCTTAGCACGCTGACACTGCTGGTAATAGGCCAGTCGACTGATGCCGAGGATGTGGCAAGCCCGAGTCACCGTCAGCCCTATGACTTGTCGTTTTTCGATGACTTGCCGCGAGGCTTTTTTACTACGCGGATCCCATGATCACGCTTGAGGACATCAACCACCGCTTCAAAGAAATCGGCTTTCTGCTGCACCTCAGCCAGCTTCTGCTCATGCTCTTTGATGCGTTGCTCGGGGGTTGGTTCTGAAGGTTTGTCTGACATAGTGCTGGTACGCCCTATCGGTGTTCCTTTAGACCAATCTAGCCTGCCATGCTTACGAAGCCAAACCAATACTGTTGACCGGCCTTGAATACCGTAACGGTTCTGAGCTTGTGTATACGTTAACTCGCCAGCTTCTACTTGGTCGACAACCGATAATTAAAAAGCGAGGGAATAGTCACGCTGAGTACGCTTAGGGCTTAATTTCATAACACTCTCCGATTTGCTCCTCGAAAAGTGTCAACGTTATTCAGGACGGGACACCTATAATAAAAAAGCCGCTAATACAGCGGCTTTTTTATACTTATCTGAGACTATCTACTTCACAAACGGCCATCCACCTGGTCGCTCGGCAGTACTGACTTCACGTCATAAAGCAGATGCTTCTGCTTGCCTAACAATCGTAAACTTTCTCCTTTTTCTACAAATTCTGTATGAGCTACAGCAAGTACAATCACATCGTATGACCCAGCCTGCGGCTCTTCAATCAGGCTCAAGCCGTATTCGTTTTCCGCTTCAACCGATGATACCCATGGATCATACACATCAACATCCATGTGATAACTCTTGAGTTCTTCAACAATATCCACAGCTCGCGTGTTTCGAATATCAGGGCAGTTTTCTTTAAAGCTAAGCCCAAGTACAAGTGCACGTGCCCCCGAGATAGGCTGAGCATTATCAATCATCTTTTTGACTATTGACGAAACGACATACTCTCCCATCCCATCGTTGATTCGGCGACCGGCCAGAATCACATCTGGAAAATAGCCCAAAGATTGAGCTTTATGGGTTAGATAATATGGATCAACACCAATACAGTGACCACCGACTAACCCTGGTCTGAATGGCAAAAAATTCCATTTTGTTCCAGCTGCTTCAAGCACTTCGACTGTATCGATACCCACCTTACCAAAGATAATTGCCAGCTCATTCACCAGCGCAATATTCAAATCACGCTGCGTGTTTTCAATCACCTTAGACGCTTCTGCAACCTTAATGCTGCTAGCCTTATGCGTCCCGGCGGTAATGATCAATCGATATAAATAATCGACAAAATCACCAACCTCCTCTGTTGAACCAGAGGTGACTTTTACGATATTCGGTAGCCGATGGACCTTATCACCAGGATTGATCCGCTCAGGGCTGTATCCGACGTAAAAGCCATCATTAAAGGTAAGGCCCGACGCCTCTTCAAGTTCAGGAACACAAACTTCCTCCGTTGCGCCGGGATAGACTGTCGACTCATAAATGACAATATCTCCGCGCCTCAAAACACTGCCAATCGCTGCACTGGATTTTTTCAGTGGCGAAAGGTCCGGCTGTTTATGTGCATCGACAGGTGTCGGTACAGTCACTATGTAAACGTTACAATCAGCAACCGCTGAAAGCTGATCGGAGAAAGTCAGGCTGGACGCTTGCTGCAGTTCATCTGGATCGACTTCCAGTGTCGAGTCGTTACCTAGTTTGAGCTCATCAACACGACTGCTATTTATATCGTAGCCAATTGTCTTTATGTGCTTGCCAAATTCCACTGCCAACGGCAAACCCACGTACCCTAAACCTAAGACGCATAGCTTGATATCGCTTTTACTGATCATGCAGCAAAACCCTTTTAGCTCAATACCGATAAGGCTCATATAATAACACGTAGACAGTCTTCTACTCAGCCTTTAGTTTATACAGCCTATGCCCAGACCACCGATCCGTAACGCCACTATCACCTGGAAAGAGGATACTCCGGTATCCACCGAGTTTGACGACCTGTACTTCAACGTTCAGGCCGGACTTGTAGAGTGCGAGCATGTTTTTCTCAACGGAAACAATCTCAAAGAGCGATTCGTTAACCTGAAGGCACCACAGTTTGTGATCGCCGAGACAGGTTTTGGCACCGGACTGAACTTCCTGGCGGCACGCCAGCTTTGGCTGAAACATGCGCCAAAGCACAAATGTCTGCACTTTATCAGCGTAGAGAAGTTTCCCCTCAGCCGGGCAGACCTGGCCCTGGCCCTCAAACACTGGCCGGAACTTAACGACGGTGCGTCACAACTGATCCAGCTTTATCCGGAACCGGTACCCGGCTTTCACCGCCTTTCGCTGGACGGCGGACGGATTCAGCTGACATTAATGCTGATGGATGCGATCGACGCCTACAGCCAGTTGGAAGCACACATTGATGCCTGGTTTCTGGACGGCTTTGCCCCATCCAAGAACCCGGAAATGTGGAACGAACACCTGTTCACCCAGCTTGGACGCCTGAGTCACGAATCCACTACCCTGGCGACCTTTACCGCTGCAGGTTTTGTACGCCGGGGGTTACAAGCGGTTGGCTTTGATATTCAAAAGGTACCAGGCTTTGGTCGCAAGCGAGAGATGGTAAGTGCACGCTTCAACGTCAATCCATCCCAACCCCAAAACCCAGCGCCCTGGTTTGAACATACGAAAACAGCACAGCGCCCCGACGCTGTCGTGATCATTGGAGCCGGCATCGCGGGCTGTGCAACGGCCAACGCCCTGGCACAACGAGGTATCCCGGTCAGGTTACTGGAACGTAATGAAGAGATCGCCCAAGAAGGGTCAGGAAATCGTCAGGGCGCGCTCTACGCAAAACTACCAGTGGATCACAACGCGCAGGGGCAGCTGCATCTGAGCGGTCTGATGCATACTCGACGCCAGCTGCAGCTGCTCGATCCACAGTCCGAGATCTGGGGCGATTGTGGACTGCTGCAGCTCGCAACCAACGAAAAAGAGCATAAACGCCAGCAAAACATGCTCGCGAGAACCCGGTTTGACGACAACATAATCCGTGAGGTCTCTGCCGAAGAAGCATCCAGACTGGCCGGCTCACCTGTTAGTCATTCTGGGGTGTTTATGGAACACGGTGGCTGGGTCAGCCCACAGGCCTTGTGCTCGCGCCTTGTTGATCACCCACTGATCTCAGTACACACCAATACCCAGGTCACCGGGGTCGCTCAAAACCCGGAAACTAAGCGCTGGAGCATCAGCATTGAGGGAAACCCTGAACTCGAAAGCAGTCATCTGGTGATCTGTACGGCTGCGGAAGCCAGGCAACTCACACAGTTTACACACCTTCCGGTCAAACCGATCCGGGGCCAGACCTCAATCGCGTCAGCTGAAGGTGTCCAACCACTACAAACGGTTGTATGCGGAGATGGTTATATCTCCCCTGCCCGCGAAGAAACCTACTGTTTTGGTGCGACTTTCGACCTGCATGACCTGAATCTCGATATACGTAACGAGGACCATCATGCTAACCTAAGCAAGTTGCATGCCGTGTTACCGGAAATCGCCGATAGCCTTGCAACCGAAGAGCTGAAAGGCCGTGCCGCATACCGCTGCAGTACCGCTGACTATCTGCCCATAGCCGGCCCGGCCCCTGACTATGAGGCATTTGTAAGCGACTATGCCAAACTTCGTATAGACCGGAAATGGAAATTCACCGACAGTCCGCCAAAGCATCTGGATGGTCTGTTTATCAACATCGGCCATGGATCAAAAGGACTTATCACCGGTCCAATTTGTGGTGAAATTGTTGCAGCGAGCATGCTCGGCGAGCCGTTCCCAGTAGAAAAATCACTGGTTGATGCCGTAAATCCTGCACGTTTTATTGTTAAGAATTTGATCAGAAAGTCGATATAAAGGCTTAGTAACGGCTGGAGCAGATTTATGGCACTGGTTATATACGACCACGGTTATCGCATACAGACGCCGACTAAATCGGAATTTCCACCGACCGGCGTCGACAAGCTGGAAGAACTGAAGGCATCCCACCGTTCGGCAGATACCGAAGATCGCGTACATGCGGACGGTGAGAAGTTTATCCAGATTCTGCAGCCTGAACGCAAGAAGAAAGGGCTACCGCCCGCCTCTGCGGCCACCCAGGCTTATGTGGACACCGAAGAAAAAGCGATCAGCCTACCGGATCGCCGCACACTTGCGATCTCACATATCATGAGCTCGCCGGTACAGACAATCACGCCTGGCGCGACCATCTTCGCTGCTTCACGCAAAATGGTGGACCTGAATATTCGCCACCTGGTGGTGGTTAACGAATCCCAGCAACTGCTGGGGATGCTGTCAGAACGGGACATTCTGCGGGTGGGCAAGAACTCACCCGAATCCATCGACACCATTTACAGCAAGAAAGTGTTGGCAGCCTCCCCCGATACCCGCGTACGCCAGGCCGCCCAGATTATGGTGGAGTACAACATCAACTCCATCCCGATCGTTGACGCTGGAGGCGGTGCAATTGGTGTCGTAACCCGCACCGACATGCTCCACCTGCTTGTTAGTGGTCCGAATCTCGAGCGCTGGGCCTGACCCTAGCTTTTGAGTCTGTCAGTTGAGGGGCCGAAGGGGTGGCCTCCGAACCGCTAAATAAGCGCCCCAACCAACTGAATACCTTTTTGATTCCCCGCCACAGCTTTGGCAGCAGCCACGCGATCAGCACGATAAACAACGCCAGCGCGATCAGGAAAGAGACCGGGTGATTCAGTGCAGTCCAAAGACCGCCAAGCACCAGAAGGTCTTCTGTGAACGATGCGGTCCAGTTGGTTACGGGCTCGGGAGAGGTGTTGATCAGTACCCGGCTACCTGCCTTGGTAGCATGACTGGCAGCCGCCAGGGTACCTCCGACCAAGGCCGCGGCAACTTCCACGGCGGGGGTAATATCACCTACTGCAGCAGAGGCCAGCGCAGCCCCCGCGGGGATGCGGATAAAGGTGTGCAGGCCATCCCAGCCGGTATCAACGCCCGGGACTTTATCAGCAAAGAACTCAACACAGTACATGAAACCTGCGGCCATCAGCACCAGCGGATCAGCCACCACCATCAACTCTTCGGGCAAGGTGATGTGTCCCATGTTGGAAAGCAAACCCAACATCAGCACGGTGGCATACAGATTGATACCACTGGCCCAGCCCACACCCATTGTGAGCGCGATCAAGCTTACAATCTGGTCTAACTGATCCATAAGCAACTCCACTGATAATTCAGTCTTCAGCTGCTGGCGAAAGCTATTCCAGCAGGCTACTGGATACTATATTGCACTCGCCTTTACCTTCGCTGAACAGGATCACCGCTTCACCGCTAGCCAACAGACGTTTAACCTGTACCACACGCTCCGCAAGCGATATCTCCTGTTCACCGTAGTCGGTTCCGTCACGAGTAACATACTCCTCGATCAGCCCCTCCAGGGCGTCAGAACTGAGCTGGTCGTATGGGATTTTCATAGGCTGTCGGGATCAATCTCGTATTCACGTAACAGTTGGATAAATTGGTCTTCATCCAACACAGGGATACCAAGCTCGTTGGCCTTGGCCAGCTTGGAACCCGCACCTGGACCTGCAACAACGCAGTCGGTTTTCTTGGAAACGCTGCCGCTTACCTTAGCGCCCAACTGCTGCAGCGCAGTTTTGGCTTTGCTACGGGCCATCTGCTCCAGCGTGCCAGTGAGCACATAGGTTTTGCCTTCCAGTGGCGCTACCTGTTGTTCACCTTGTTCAACTTCACAGCTCCAGTGCAAACCAAACGCCAGCATCTGCGCTTCGATCAAACGGATACGCTCAACCCATCGAGCATCATCCAGGCAATCCAGCACGCCGTTAATGGCCTTGGCAGAGAGTTTAGGCACCTGATCCAGCGTCTGCAGATCCGCCGTCAGCAGCGATTCAAGATCACCGAAGTAATCGGCAATCCGTTGGGCGCCCACTTTCGCAACACCGTTGATTCCCATACGGTCGATCAATTCAGCCAATGTGATCGCACCGGCCAGATCAGCCGCCAGGTCGCCTTCATCGGTAAACTCAATGCCCTGCGCCAACAGATCATCCAACACCTTGGCGTTGTGCTCGTCCTCAAAGAAGTGGCTGATCTCACCCGCCACTTCGCGACCAATATCCGGCAGCCAAGTCAGGATTTCGGGTAGCACTACACGGATACGTGCCAGCGTCCCCAGTTTGGAGGCCAGTACACGTGCGGTCTCCTCGCCCACATCCGGGATACCCAAGCCGTAAATGAAGCGAGCCAGCGAGACCTGACGCCGTGCTGCGATCGATTCACACAGTTTATTGGCGGAGATCTCAGCAAAACCTTCCAGCCCGACCAGCTGTTCCGGTTTCAAGCGGTACAGATCGGCCGGTGAGGTGATCAACTTCAACTCCACCAGCTGCTCGACGATCTTCTCGCCCAGGCCGTCGATCTCCAGAGCCTTACGGGAAGCATAGTGGATGATCGCCTGCTGCACCTGGGCCTGACAGGAGAGTCGTCCCACACAACGATAAGCGGCACCTTCACTTGCCTGCTCGCCGGATTTGGTACGCTTGACGATCTGTACCCGTTCCACATCGGAACCACACACCGGGCAGCTGTGCGGAATCTCAACCGGTTCAGCCCCCTCCGGGCGACGCTCGGTCACCACTTTGACCACCTGCGGAATCACATCACCGGCACGGCGAATGACTACGCTGTCTCCAATGCGCAGGTCCAGACGGGCTATCTCATCCATGTTGTGCAGGGTCGCATTGGATACCGTCACGCCGCCAACAAACACCGGCTCCAGACGTGCAACCGGGGTTACCGCACCGGTGCGTCCTACCTGGAACTCAACATCACGTACCACCGTGATCTCTTCCTGCGCCGGAAACTTGTGGGCAATCGCCCAGCGTGGTGCGCGGGAAATAAAACCCAGTTGCTGCTGTTGCTGCAGGTCGTTGACCTTAAACACCACCCCGTCGATTTCATACGGCAGAGAGTCACGTTGCTCGAGAATACGCTGGTAGTAGTTGATACAACCTTCAACGCCCTCTACCACATCCAGCAGCGCATTCAGCTTAAAACCCCACGCTTTTAACTGACGCAGCACATCGGCGTGTTTTGCCGGCATTGCACCGCCTTCAACAATTCCAACGCTATAGCTGCACAGCTCCAGAGGACGCTGGGCAGTCAAGCGGGGATCAAGCTGGCGCAAACTGCCTGCAGCCGCGTTACGCGGGTTCACAAACGGTTTGCCGCCCTCTGCACGCATACGGGCATTCAATGCATCAAAACCCTGCTTAGGCATAAAGATCTCACCACGCACCTCCAGGCGCGCAGGATACCCCTCGCCACTGAGTTTCAGCGGGATGGTAGGTATTGTTCGTACGTTAAGCGTGATATCTTCGCCGCTAACGCCGTCACCGCGAGTGGCACCGCGCACCAGTACACCCTCTTCGTAAAGCAGGCTGATGGCGATGCCATCCAATTTCGGCTCGCAGGCATACTCGATGATCTCACCAGCAGGCGCATCCAGACGCTCGACCACACGACGGTTGAATGCCTGCATGTCCTCTTCATTAAAGGCGTTATCCAAAGACAACATCGGCATCTCATGCTGCACTTGGTTAAACGCGTCAAGCGGTGCACCACCCACACGCTGGGTTGGTGAGTCAGCGGTTACCAACTCAGGATGTTCTTTCTCCAGTGCCTTGAGCTGCAGATACAGGCGATCATATTCGGCATCCGGAACTTCCGGATTATCCAGCACGTAATAACAATAGTTATGGTGATTCAGCTGCTCACGCAGCGCCAGAACTTCCTGCTCAACAGACACAGTAGAACCCTATTAGATTATCGAGAGAGATTAGATTTTAGGCGAAGGGAAGACGTGCGCTTAATGCGCACGTCGGGCCAGATTACGCATTCCGAAGTCACGGATACGCTGGCGATAATGTTCTTTGGTTTGTGGTCTTAGCACAGAGCGATTTTCATCCAACAGCTCTGCTCCCATATGTTTAGCCACGGTTTCGGCCGTTGCCAGCATACATTCGAAGGCATTCATTACATCCCGTGGTTCTTCCATCGACATGAAGAAGGTGAGTCCACGGGTTTCCACCGCGTCCATATTATCGATGTCGAAAGTCCCCGGTTTGATCGCATTGGCCATGCTGAACTGCACGGCGCCTTCTTCTAGGCCATCTTCGAAACGGTGGAAAATCTCCATATCACCAAATCGCATGCCACAGGCACTCACCAGTGGCAGCAGCTTAGCCCCCGGGATCGGCAAGTCTTCGGCGGCCAACACAGTGATCGCCAATACACTTTCCGGCGCCGGTGTTTTTTCCAGTGAAGGACGCTCGGCAAACAGGTCCTTGGTTTCCGGGACTGGCTCGGCGGTTTCTTCGGCAGCCAATGCTTTCTTGCGTGGAGCAGGCTTCGCGGCAGGTTTCGGTTTCGCTGCAGCAACAATTGGAGGTTCTTCCACCTCGGGCACTATCGGATCATCGGCGAACAGGGAGGGGGCTTCCGCGGGCTCAGTCTCCCGTTCGTTATCATCCAAAAACAGCGTAATTGGCTTATCCAGATCCAACTCTGGCTCGGATTCACTGTTCACAGCAGCCACCTGAGGCTTCACCGGTTCAGCAGGCGTTTCGCTTGCACTCATTGGCTCTGGGGTGAACTCGGGCTCCTGAATATTATCCGCAGGACGGTTAAACAGCGGTTCTGGTTTGCGAGCTGGCTCTTCGGGCTCTACCAAGGATTCGGGTTCCGGCTGAACATAAGCCACTGGTTCTGGCTCTTCAGCTGGTTCAGGGCGAATCTCAACAATACGCGGTTTGGAGATGATCCCTTCATCCAGCGACAGATCTGGCATATCCGATCCAGCAGCCGCCACGTCTGTTTCCGGCTCGTGCTCTATCTCAGACTCATCGTAACCGTCCAGTGTAGGAAACAGCGGTTCCGGATCCTGTTCAGCCAGGCTGTCCACCTCGAAGCGCATCGGCTCAATATCAGATTCCAGATCAGCTGGCGCACCGTCCGTATAAGCGGACACCGCTTCCAGAGATTCTGGCACAGGGGTTTCAACAGGCTCTGCTTCGAAACGCTCTGCAGAAGGCTGCGGTTCAGGTTCAACTGAAACTACACGCGCAGGTCCCAGCAGTTCATCGTATTCAGCGTTATCAGCAGCTTGCGGCTCTGTTGCGAGCGCTTCCGGCTCTTCGTTTACCTGGTAAGAGCGGTGAAGCTCTTCTTCAGTGCGGTCGCTAACATCATTACCAAAAGCGGGTTCGATACGACCATCGGGCTCAATGTCCGGGCTGTCAAAGAGCGGATCCGATTCGGCATGATCCTGGCTATTATGGCTATTATGGCTATCGCGCTCCTGCTCAAGTTCAGCAAACAGAGGATCTTCACCTACCAGACGGGCGCCACCGTTTGGCAGTTCGGGATTGTGAGTACGAACAGGCTCATCCGGCAGATCCGCAACATTGGGGTCAATATCCATGCGCAGACGGTTGCGGTTTCCATTCATCCGACGCCAGCCATCAAGGATGATTAGGCCGATCAGGATAACGCCCCCGATCACTAGCCATTCACGCAAACCGATATCCATAAATAAATCGCGCCCTCGTATTCTTTAGTACTGTAATTTTTCAGACTATAAAATTAGTCGACAACTCGATCAATAACCAACGTAAGTTCATTGTTGTCAGCACCAACCTGAACAGGACTCACTGTGCCATACAAATCACCCGCGGAGGCCTGTGGCTGGCCGCTCAGTGATACACGTGCTGTTACTTCGACCTCTGTCTGCTGAGACAGTTTCGCCTGAGGTGACATTGCGGAGGAATCGTCCAGCACCACTTCAAGTGGCAGCTGAGACACTTGCAAACGTACAGCGGCTAACGGCATGCGACCACCCACCGGGCGGGCAAAAACAAATACAATCTGCTCTGGGTTCACCTGCGCTTTCAGGGACTCGTCAATGCTCAACTGAACACGTATCTGGGCAGTCGCAGTATCGGTTGTAGCTTCAGGCTCCACTGCCGCTGCACCTTGCGCTTCAAGGCGGTCTCGAGCGGTCTGAATTCCGGACTTGAGTGAATTTGCCGCCTCACCATCCGCATTGACCAGCGCCTTGCTCCAGTAATCGATAGCGCCCTGGTAGTTCTGCTGTTCGAATGCGTCAATCCCCAGCAAACCCAGTGTTGTGATCTCAAACGGCTCAAGCGCCAAGGTACGGTCGATCTGGTCCCGTACGTCCTGAGTAATCTTATTCCCGCTGGCGAAGTACAGCGCCTGCGCGTACTGCCCCATCACCCCGGCATATTGCGGCGCTTCTTCCGGCAGCAACTCAATCGACTTGCGCAACGCCGCCAAACCTTCATCGTAACGCTTCATGCCGATGTAGGTGGTGCCCAGCATGTACCAGCCTTCGGCGTTATCCGGGCGTTGTTTCAGCTCAGCTTCCAGCATCGCCAACGCGTCCTCGATGGACGGTTGCTGATTCTGCTGCAAGCCCTCTTCTGCGTTCAGGGCCAGCTCAAGATCCACAGAGCGCCCCAATTTGCCATACAGACCAAAGGCAGCGGTGGTCATCACCATCGCCAGCAGAGTAACCGTCACTGCGGTGCCGCTGGTGAGCTTCAGTGGCGCCACCTGCTCCTCTTCCACCGCCGCATCGTTCAGCAGGTTTTTTTCCAGCTCGAGCTTGAGTTCGTCATACTCGGCCTGTTCCAGACTGCCGCTTCTCAGCTCCGCATCAAGCTCTTCAACGCGTTCACGGAAGATATCGATATTCTGGTGTTTACGATCCTCAGCCTGCTCAACCTGTTGTAGTTTTCTAGCACGGAACAGCGGCCAGAACACAAAACCGATAGCCAGCAGTGTCAGTACTGCAATACCACCCCATAAACCCGTCATTTGTCGGTATCCTGATCAAGAAGAGAGTTAAGCTGCTGACGTTGGGATTCATCAAGCGCTGGTTTATCATCCGTCTTTGCGCCTGAAGACTTGCGTCGTGTCATCACAAACACCACCACAACACCAACCAGAAGCAGCGCAAACGGGCCGTACCACAACAGGTAGGTGGAAAGATCCTTGCGCGGTTTATACAGCACAAACTCGCCGTAACGGGCAACCATGAAATCTGCAATCTGCGCATCGGTTTCCCCTTCACCCAACATGCGATAAACCTCGTGACGCAAGTCTTTTGCGATCGGGGAGTTGGAGTCGGCCAGGTTCTGGTTCTGACACTTCGGACAACGAAGCTCTTCCGTCAGCTGCTGGAAACGCTGACGGGTCTCTTCATCTTGGAATTCGTAGGTATCGATCGCTGCCGTAGCATGCACCGATACCAGCAACAACAGTGCGGTGAACCAGCGGATCATTGACCTACCACCTCCCCGGACGCCAGCTTATCCATCAGAGGACGCAACTGGTCCCACACGCGCTGGTCAACCACACCTACATGTTTGTAGCGGATCACACCGTTGGCATCAATCACATAGGTCTCGGGTGCACCATATACCCCCAGATCCAGACCCAGGGCACCTTTGTCGTCAAAGATATTTTCCGCATACGGATCAAGGTAACGTCGCAGCCACTCTTTGGCTTTGCCGCGATCGTCTTTGTAGTTCACACCGTAGATGGTGTAACCCTCTTCTTTGATCTTGTTGAGCTGGGCGTGTTCCTCTTTACAGGACGGGCACCAGGTCGCCCAGACGTTCAGCAACGCAGGCTTGCCTTTCAGGTCTGCCGGGGTGATCTGACGCTGCTCGTCGTACAGCGAACTCATGCTGAACTCAGGCAACGGTTTATCGATCAGCGCAGACGGTAGCTCGGTTGGATCAAGCTGCAGGCCACGGTAGAGAAAGATACCCATTACAAAGAAAACAACTAACGGTACAAACAGGAAAAAACGGCGCATCTTAACTCTTCCTCACGCAAACTCAGGTTCAGTCGCTACAGGCTTGGCCTCGCGGCGCTTCGCCTGTTTACGGTAGCGCTTATCTGCCGCAGCCAGCATGCCACCAAAGGTCATCATCAGACCGCCCAGCCAGATCCAGCGCACAAACGGTTTGTACTGCATACGCACCGCCCAAGCACCACCTTCCAGCGGCTCACCCAACGCAACATACAGATCCCGGAACAAGCCCGGATCGATCGCGGCTTCGGTCATCACATTGCCACGCGCGTTGTAGAGACGTTTTTCCGGATTCATTACGGAGTACGGCTCGCCATCTTTCAGCACCACGATACGGCCCATATCTGAGCGGTAGTTAGGTCCGGTCACACGCTGTGATCCTTCAAACACAAACTCGTAGTGCTTAAACGCCAGACGATCGCCCGGTGCCATGCGCATATCACGCTCTTCGCTGTAAAGCTCTACCATCGCGATACCTACGATGCAAACAGCCACACCCACGTGCGCCAACACCATGCCATAGTAACTCAAGGAGAAGTTAGCCAGCGCTTTGATCGGTAATTTCTTGTTGGCTACACGGTTGTACATATCCCGCATACCGGAAAATACAATCCAGAAACACAGGATCAGGCTGCCCATTGCACGCCAGTCGTAGTCGATGCCGCCAAACAGGGAGACCAGCACACCCACAACTACCGCCAGGACACCCGGTAGCCAAAGCTGCTTGATCAGGAATTCACCCTTGGTGGCTTTCCAGCGGGCAATCGCACCGATACCCATCAGCACCACCAGCACCGACATCAGCGGAATAAACATGGCGTTAAAGTACGGCGCACCGACGGAGATCTTACCCATCTGCAGTGCATCCAGCAGCAGTGGATACAATGTGCCCAGCAGGACCATAAACGCCACGACAACCAGCACAATGTTATTCAGCAGCAGGAAGGATTCGCGTGAAACCAGTTCAAATGAGGATTCGGCCTTCACGTGCGCAGCCTTGATGGCATAGAGCAACAACGAGCCACCGATGGTGATCGCCAGCAACGCCAGAATAAAGTAACCACGCTCAGGGTCAGACGCGAATGCGTGTACCGAGGTCAGCACACCAGAACGCACCAGGAAGGTACCCAGCAGGCTTAGGGAGAAGGTAAAAATCGCCAGCAACACGGTCCAGCTCTTGAATACTCCACGCTTTTCGGTCACAGCCAAACTGTGGATCAGCGCAGTGCCCACCAGCCACGGCATAAAGGATGCGTTCTCGACCGGATCCCAGAACCACCAGCCACCCCAGCCCAGCTCGTAGTATGCCCACCAGCTACCCAGCGCAATACCCAGCGTCAGAAAGGCCCAGGCAACGTTTGTCCAGGGACGGGACCAACGCGCCCATGCAGCATCCAACTGACCACTCAGCAGCGCAGCAATGGCAAACGCGAAGGCAACGGCGAAACCCACATACCCCATGTACAGCATCGGCGGGTGGATAATCAGACCGATATCCTGCAGCAGCGGGTTCAGGTCACCACCTTCCTGAGGATACATCGGCAGGTGACGTTCGAACGGACTGGAAGTCAGCAGGGTAAATAGGATAAAACCTACAGCGACAATCCCCATCACCGACAGCACGCGGGCAACAATGTCCTGCGGTAGGTTGTGGCTTTTAACCGCAACGGCATAGATCCAGCCACCGAGAATCACCACCCACAGCAGCAGGGAACCCTCGTGACCGCCCCAGATCGCGCTGATCTTGTAGTAAACCGGTAGCGCGGTATTGGAGTTGGAAGCGACGTAAACAACTGAGAAGTCATCAACGACAAACGCATACCCCAAACAGAAGATGCTGATCACCAGGAACAGAAACATGCCCTTGGACAGTGGACGGGCATAACCCATCCACAACTGGTTGCCGGTGGTAGCACCTACCAGCGGAACAACCGATAGCAACGCCGCAAGACACAGCGCAAGAATTAGCGCATATTGGCCAAGTTCAGGGATCATTTATTAAACTCCTCGGCCTCTGGCTTAGGCATCTTGCCCGCTTTTTCCAGAGCATCCGCCACTTCTGGCGGCATATAGTTCTCATCGTGTTTTGCCAGTACTTCACTGGCCTGGAAAATACCTGCTTCGTCCATTACACCCTGCGCCACTATACCCTGCCCCTCGCGGAACAGGTCGGGCAGGATGCCAGTGTATTCAACGGTGACGCTTTCCGCGTAATCGGTCATGCCAAAGCTCACTTTCAGGCTGTTCGGATCACGCTTAACGCTGCCCTCAACCACCATACCGCCGGCACGGATTCGGGTATTTTCCGGTGCCTCACCTTTCACGATCTGTGTTGGCGAGTAGAACAGATTGATGTTCTGACTCAGCGCAAACATAGTCAGCCCCACCGCAATCCCTACGCCGAAGACGATGAACAATACAATGATCAATCGTTGTTTACGTTTTGGATTCATGAGGTACTTTTCTCCCTGCGAAGACGACGTTTAAGCTCGGATATCAGCTGTTTTTTACGTAGCAGCGGACTCGCCAGATTGATAACAAACAGAACCAACGCGATGGCATAACTGAGCCACACGTATATGCCATGTCCACCCATGGCCAAAAACTCGGAAAAACTGTCGAAACTCACACTCACCTCACTGCTTTTCGATCAGTTCGCGTACCCAGCTGGCACGGCGTTCACGATGAATAATCTCGTTACGGGTGCGCATCATCAGGGAGACGGCAAAGAAACAGTAGAACCCTATGACCATAATAAGCAGGGGCACCCACATCTCTGCGGGCATGGCCGGACGTTCGGTTAACGTAAAGGTTGCTGGCTGGTGCAGCGTGTTCCACCACTCGACGGAGTATTTAATAATCGGAATGTTGACCAGACCAACCAGTGCCAGAACAGCGGTTGCCTGGGCGGCGGTGGCTTCACTTTCAAAGGCAGAGTTGAGGGCGATTACCCCCAGATACAGGAACAACAGAATCAGCATGGAGGTCAGGCGCGCATCCCACACCCACCAGGAACCCCAGGTCGGTTTGCCCCAGATCGCACCGGTTGCCAGCGCCAGAATCGCCATGGTCGCACCGATCGGCGCACAGGATTTGGCCACCATATCGGCCACTTTCATTTTCCAGATCAGACCGATTGCACCGGCCACCGCCATCAACATGTAGCAGGACTGGGCAAGAATCGCGGAAGGTACATGGATATAGATGATGCGGAAACTGTTACCCTGTTGGTAGTCCTGCGGCGCAAATGCCAGCGCCCAGGCAATACCCAACACTAACAATACCGCTGCTGGGATCGCGAACCAGGGCATCAACTTGCCCATGATCTCGTAACTCCAGCGGGGTGATGCCATCTGATAGAACCAGCGTGGCATCCATTTTTTCTTCTCAGCCATTTTTACCCTTATCCGCTCACGGAAATTCTTAAAGCTGCACCCACAGCCAACGGCGCCAATCCGATACCCAGTGCCAGCATTGCGCCTAACAGTGCAATATACCCATCCAGCGGCAAGCCGGTCACGGCAGCCTGCACCGCGCTGGTACCAAATATCAGCACCGGAATATACAACGGTAATACCAGCAGGGAGATCAATACTCCCCCCTTACGCAGTCCCACCGTCAGTGCTGCACCAATGGCACCCACCAAGCTCAGCGTCGGAGTACCCAGCAGCAAACTGAGCATCAGCCCGCCCATACCGCCTTCCGGCAGGAAGAGCATCACGCCCAGCAAAGGAGCCAACAACGCCAGAGGTAAGCCGGTTAGCATCCAATGCGCCGTAATCTTACCCAGCACCACCACAAACAAGGGCTGTGGGCTCAATAATGTTTGTTCAAGTGTGCCGTCTTCGTAGTCAGACCGGAAAACACTGTCCATCGACAGCAGGGTTGCCAGTAAAGCCGCCACCCACACCACACCCGGCGCCACCTGCGCCAAAAAATCCGGCTCGGGGCTAACCCCCAGCGGAAATAGTGTGGCTACCATCAGGAAAAAGATCAGAGGGTTGACCAGGTCACTGCGGCAACGATAGGACAACAGCAGATCTCGTTTCAAAACAGCCAGGAATAACCCGCCTATAGACTGCTCCCCGGTTCGCACCGGCTCTTTAGTCAGCATTTCGCTCATGAAGTTCCGGCCAGTTTATCGAGATTAATTCGACGGACCCGATCGCCCATATTCAGTTCGTGGTGGGTCGTCAGAATCACGCTACCGCCCTGTTCAGCATGGCGTGCGATCAGCGCTTCCTTTTCTGCCACACCGCGCTTATCGATCGCGGTGAATGGTTCATCCAGAATCCACAATCGCGCATTACTCAAGTACAGGCGCGCCAGACTGACACGGCGGTTCTGGCCCGCAGACAACATGTGACAAGGTACATCCTCATAGCCTTTCAGGCCCACCTGTTCCAGCGCGTCAAAGATACGTTGCTGGTCGATGGAGGGGTGCATCGCCGCATACCAATTAAGGTTTTCTTCAGGGGTAAGAATCGCTTTGACACCCGGCTGGTGCCCGAAGTACAGCAACGAGAGTCGAAAATCTTCCGCGACATCGGAGATGTGATCGCCTTTCCAGTAGATATCGCCCTCAAAGTTGCGGGACAATCCACTCAAAATGCGCAGCAACGTGGTTTTACCACTTCCGTTCTGACCTTCGATCTGAACAACTTCACCTTGTTTCACATCGAAAGACAGGTTATCAAAGAGAATACGGTCGTCCCGTTCACAGAAAAGCCGTTCTACCGTTAACAGCGGCTCGGACAAAACACCCACCCCAAGCCGAAACCCCGGCTTATTTCTATACTTTAATGCGGCATTGCCGACACAATAATTTAGCGGCTCATTATATACGAATTCACAACCAGTGCAGCAGCCGTCACTATGGAGAAAAGTATTGTTTCCGCAAATTTCCACCCTGTCTTTAGCCCTACGTGAGAGTCCGCCGGAAACCCAGCGTACGCTCAATCAGGTGTTAAGCCAGGATAAACCCCAGGATGCCAGAGTACTCAGGTCCACTGCCGAACCCGGTGGCAGTGGCAGCGCACGCATCACCCTGGAGGTAAACGGAAAGACGGTACAATTGATCACACAGCAGCCACTGCAAAGCGGTAATTTGCTGAAAATCAGTCTCACCAGTGACGGCAAGATCCTGCTGCAACAACCGCCAGCAGCCTCCGCACCGGTACCAACACCTGCCAACGCTTTGTTACATGCGGCATCACAACAAGCTTCGATCCTGCCCCAGACATCGGCACAAACACAGGCCCAGACAGTGGTACCGACGCAGGCTAAGGTCGTGGCGCAGGTTATCAGCCTCAAAGCCAGCTCGGAACTGATCCCGATCAACAAAGGCACAACCACAGAAGGTACGGTGATCAAAAGCACGCCGTTGGCACCAACACCAACGAGCAGCGGCAGCGCTAATCCAAACGCCACGGGCGGTGCAACGTATTCCCGACCGATCCCTGGCAATGCCCCCCAACAAGCGGGCAATCCGACGACACCGAGTCCGGCACCACAATCGGCACCGGCAGTTTCTCAATCACAGCTGTCTGCAACCGTTACTGCGGCGACCACGCAGCTGCCAGCACAACCTGCGCCTCCAGTACCTCCAGCCCCCCAGACAGGCGCAAACATCGTAGGCAACACAGCCGGACAAAGCAGCACCTCGGTCCAAATAACAGCGCCACCGGTCAGCACCGTATCAAGTCAACCATCCGTCACTACGACTCAGGCCGGAACAGCGCCAGCAGCTCCTGCGCCAGCGAGCCCCACACATACAGCCACAACATCGGCACCTAATCAGACAGCCTCACCACCGCCTCAGGGGCCATCATCACCATCTGCCCCGATGACGCAACCAGCTGCCTCAACATCCGCTGCCACCGCTCCTACCGCGACTGCGGCTACGCCCGGCAATCAACCTGCAAGCAATACAGCGGCAAACATACCTACGCCCGCAGCTCAGACAGCAACCCCGGCGGCGCAACAAGCGACATCCAATGTAAGCTTCAACATCGATATCCGGCTGACAAACGGGCAATCCACGACGCTGCAAGCCAGCACAGCGCTGCAACCCAATACACCGTTGCTGATCAGTCGGGATATGGAAGGGCAGATCTCGGCGCGCGTTCAGCCACAACCAGGCAACATCGACAGTGTGCAGCGGGAGCAAAGTGCGATTCAGGATGCCCTGCGTAATGCCCTGCCTAACCAACAACCGGTGGGCGATGTGCTGGCGCAGTTACAAAGCTCAGCAGCACAAACACAAACGGCCAAACCCGAGGTGTCCGGTCTGGTACGCTCTATGCTGCAGCTGTTTGGCGTTCGCCCGGGCACGCCCGAAGCACCACAGACGCTGCAACGCAATGTTCAATCCGGCGGTATGCAGACCGAATTCAATCTGGCTTCCGGCAAGGTCCCGGAGAAAAACGACCTCAAAGGCCTGTTACGACAATTACAGCAAGCCAGTGCCGACCTGCCTGTTGAACAACGGCAGCGGATGGAACAGCTGATCCAGAATATGCAGTCGCGAATTACCCATAATCAGGTCTCTTCACTGCAGCAATGGAAGGAAGCCCCCGACGGCAGTTTTGAACGTGTCATTCAGCTCGACATCCCGATCATTGGTAACAACCGTACCGATAATCTGGAGCTACGCATCAGCCAGGAACGCAGCGGACAAGGGGATCACGAATTCGCCACACTGTGGCGGGCGCGCCTTCACTTTGACCTGGAGGAATTTGGCGCGGTGGATGCCGAGATAAAACTCACCGGGGATGAACAGATACAGGTGCAGTTCTGGTGTGACGAAAAGGCGACACAACGTCATATCCAGAAGCAACTGCAGGATTTCGGGCAACTCTTGCAGGACAAGGGCTTTGCCGAACCCGAGCTCAACTGTTACCACGGTCATTCACCAAACCGAGAAGGTGAACTGATCCAGAAACACCTGGTGGATATCCACACATGACCGATACCGAAAAACGCCAACAAGCCGTTGCGCTGAAGTACAAGCTGGGCGAACAGACGGCCCCGACCGTGGCTGCCAAAGGCCAGGGCCTGATTGCGGAGCAGATCATTGCGCTAGCTGAGGAGAGTGGCGTTCACATCCACGAAAGCCCTGAGCTTGTGGAAGTACTGGTTCGCCTGCACGTGGGGGACGAGATTCCGGAAACCCTCTACCGGGCAATAGCGGAAGTGATTGCGTTTGCGTACAGCCTTAAGAGTGAGAACTGACCGGCGTACCAAGGACGCCTGAGATTACTTCTGGTGGTTCAGTGCTTCAGTGGCTTTAAGCTCCTGGTGCAGCAAGGCCATCAGCTCTGCTTCAGGACGACCGATACCACAGCTTTCCACCAGATCATCCACGTTAGCCCCCATCTCCATCAGTCTTGCCGCCTGATTGAAGGCCATGGCACCCGGATCACGATTTTCCAGTTCCAGCTGTTTTTCCGCAGTTGTATTGAGCTTTTGCTCGATCTCAACTACACGGCGCCCCATGCCAATCGATGAGTTGGTTATGGCCTGGATCTCGTTGCGCAGTAGCCCAATCAGCACCTGTTGGCGGCGCTCATGCTCACGCACCCGTCTAAACAGCACAACACAGCTTACCAATGCCAGCAAACTGAGAAGTGCAAAGATGGGTGTCCAGATGGAAAAATCCGCCACGGCGAGCTCCGATACTGTGGGATACAGACCTAAGGATACTAAAGCATTCCCGCTTTATACAGTCCGCAAAACATTACGCTTGCTGGTTCAGTAGTATCTGCAGTTTGTCCACATCCAGAATCGCGCAGCGCTCTGCCATGTTAGTGCCCAGCAACCAGGGACGTGATTTGTTCTCACCCGCCCATACAATATCGCTGTGCTGCATACGCATCGACTTCACCAAGGTATCACACGCCAACGCCCAACGACGCCCCTTGAGGATCAGCACCTCTTCGTAGTTGGCCTGGGATGCGTCAAATCGCCCTGGCAACAGCCAGTTACCGGTATCAACAACACTGGTCTCTTTCCCCATTGCATTAAAGAAACCCAATACCCAATCGTGATCCATATCGAAGTGTAAGGTCAGACGCTCCATGGAAACCGCCCCCTCCACATCGTCTACAGGGATGGCTAGCGTCAGCCCCTGCAGCTGAAACAGGATACAGTTCAGCACGTCTTCAGCCACATGCAGGGCCGGTTTCGGCGTGTTATCAACGGCTGGCACTGCCACAGGTGCGGCTTCCTGAACCGGCTCCGGTGTTATGTCTGGAGCAGGGACGGTCGGATCGGCGACGGCAGATACATTCTCTAGTACCGGTTGTGGAACATCCGGCTCTGAGAAGACCTCTGGCTCGTCCAATACCACTTCTTCCAATGCCGGCTCTTCCTGACACTCTGGCTGCAATTCGGTTTCTGGTTCGAAATCGATCAGCTGAGTATCAGCAGTGACATCGGTCTCTTCGCCCATCAAGTCGGCGGGTGTAACGACCAGTTCAAGCTCCTCAAAGGAGAGTTCTGGTTCAGAAAACGCTTCAGGCTCAAGCAGTTCTTCTTCCAACAGCTGCTCTGGCTCCGGGTCTACAGCAGCATCTTCGATCTCAGGGACAACGGCCTGAGACAACTCGTCCTCTGCAGCAACAGACTCTTCAAATACCGGAGCTTCTGAAAAAGCTTCGTCAGATTCTGTTTCCTCAGGTGGAATGTCTTCAACAACAGGCTTTGCCTGAGGCTCTGCGCGCTCCAGCGCACCTATCGCTTTCAGCTCTTCCATGGTGTCATGCGCCAGGGTATCCGGGTCTTCTAACAGGGACTCGAGGTAATCAAACACAACCTGCTGATTGCCGGTCTTTGGCGCGTAGAATTCGTTATCCTGCTCCGACTTGCTCATACGGTCGCCTCCTGTTTCTGAGACTCTACCAAGGTGCGCAAAATACGGGCATAGGCATGCACACCACGACTGCTGGAATCTACGGATGAAGGAACAAGCCCTTTGATACTGGCGTTACGCAACTCAGGATCAACCGGCACAATCGCACTGGAGATGCGGTCCGGATAACGATTGTGCAATTCGCGCAAACTGGTCACAGACGCGTGTGCCCGCCGGTCGTAAAACGTAGGGATGATGGTGTAGTTCAGCTTATTCTTGCGGGCCTGGTTGATCATGCCGATGGTACGTACCATCCGTTCCAGACCTTTCAGCGCCAGGAATTCAGTCTGTACCGGTACCAGCAGGTACTGACAGGCCGCCAGTGCATTCACCATCAGCACACCTAGAATCGGCGGCGTATCGATGATGACGTAGTCGTATTCTTCACGCACGGTCAGCAGCGCGCGGGCGATCTGAAGCCCCATGCCTTCCTGGCCTACCGCACGGCGTTCCAATGTTGCCAAAGCAGTAGATGCCGGCATCAACTCAAGACGCTCGTGGGAGGTTTCCAGCAACATCCGATGCACGGACCCATTGCTGATCGGATTACTGCCCTCAAACAGGTCAAATACGCTGAATTCCAGCTCGTCGGGATCGTAGCCGAAATAGCTTGTCAGGGAACCGTGTGGGTCAAGATCGACCAACAGCACCCGATAGCCAACTTCCGCCAGAAGTCCGGCCAGACTGACAACAGTGGTGGTTTTACCTACGCCACCCTTTTGGTTTGCGACGGTCCATACCTGCATACGTACTCACTCATCTTCCTGAGGTTCAGATTCCAACTCAGGTATCACCTGACGGAACAGTTTGCCGCCAGAGGCGGTCTGAACCTGCTCAATCACCGGTGAATCCTCTGACTCACTCGGGTCTGTAGCAATCACCGTAGACACGGCATCTTTACTCACCTGCTGACTACCAAACGCAGACAGGGTGCGCCTGACTTTTTCATCACGCGAAACCACAATCACCACACGCCGGTTGAGCTGACGCCCCTCCTCCGTGCGGTTGCTGTAAGCCGGTTGATGCTCTCCATACCCGACAGCAGCCATGCGGGCCGGATCAACACCGTAATAGGTCAGAACGCGGACAACCGCAGCCGCACGGGCCGCCGAAAGCTCCCAGTTGGATGGGAACTGCGCGGTCTTTATCAACCGGTCATCGGTAAATCCTTCAACATGGATCGGGTTGTCGTAGGGCCGTAACAGCACCGCCAACCGTTGCAACAACTCGTCCGCTTCCGGTGTCGGTTTAGCCTGACCGGAACGGAACAACATCCCGGAACGCAACTCAATCGACAACCACAGCTCGTTGCTGACAAGCTTCAGGTCCTGGTCGGACACATTCGGCTTGATACGCTGTTCGAGTCGCTCGCGAATGGTGTTGAGCTGATCGGTTTCCGCTGCGTCCGGTGCTTCCAGGTCGGGCGCCGGTTCTTTTGGCATATCGGGCATCGCCGGTTCTTCCCCGATACCGATAATTGCGCCCTGGCCCGATCCGATGATCGCCGCATCAAGCCCGGCCCCTTCAAAGGCACCGGTCAGCGCTTTGGACAGCTCTTTGTACTTCTCTTCATTCACGCTGGAGAGGGAGTACATCACCACGAAGAATGCAAACAACAGGGTGATAAAGTCGGCGTAGGAGATCACCCACCGATCGTTGTGCACATAATCTTCAGGTGGATTGCGTCTTGGCATAACTTATCTCAGGTAACCCTGCAGACGCTGGCGAACCACGTGGGGGTTTTGTCCCTGCGCAATTGACGCCATACCTTCCAGCATCATTTCCTGGTAGTTGTAACGGGTCAGAATTAGGCCCTTGATCTTGTTGGCGATCGGAATCAGCAGAAGGTTGGCAACGCCCACACCATAGACGGTTGCCACAAACGCCAGAGCGATACCGGAACCCAACTCATCCGGGCTCTTCAGGTTGCCCATCACATGAATCAAACCCAGCACGGCACCGATAATACCCAGGGTTGGCGCATAACCGCCCATGCTTTCAATCACCTTGGCACCGCGCAGGTCGTTCTGCTCCAGGGTCACCAACTCGGTACCCAAGCTATTACGGATCGCTTCGGAGCTTTTGCCATCCACCAGCATCTGAAGACCGTTCATCACCAGTGGGTCACGGGCACGCTCAAGCTCTTTCTCCAGGGTCAGGATGCCGTCGCGACGGACCATGCCACACCAGGTCACAAGCTCGTCGATACCTTCCCGGAAGTCATAACGCTGACCACCAAAGGCCCAGCCCAACAAACGAATCGCACGCCCAAACTCCTCTTTTGGCGCCTGCACTGCAGCTGCCGCAAACGTTCCTCCAAACACGATAATTGCCGCGGGCAAGTTCACCAACTGGTGTACCATGCCGCCATCCAGGTAATGACCACCTACTACTACCCCGAGTGCAGCCAGCACCCCCAGTATCGTCATTGGATCCATTAACGCTCCCCGCGCCTACACAGCAGCGTACCGATCTCGTCGAGATCCAGTACCGAGTCTGCCAAATTGGCTTCAATCACCGATTTCGGCATTCCATAAATGGTTGAACTGTTCTCATCCTGCGCCCACACGGTGGCACCACTGCGCTTGAGCAAACGGGCACCGTCGGTACCGTCACTGCCCATGCCGGTCAGGATCACCGCCAACACTTTATCACCGAAACTTTTTGCCGCCGAGGCATAAGAGACATCAACGCTGGGTTTGTAGGTCAGACGTTCATCGCCCGGCATTACTTTCAGGCGATCGCTCTGCTTGGGGTCGATAATCAACTGCTTGCCGCCCGGCGCCAAATAGGCCGTACCTGCAACCATACGATCACCGTCTGCCGCCTCTTTCACATTGATATTGCACTGCTGATTCAGACGCTCTGCGAAAACTGGTGTGAACGTCGATGGCATATGCTGGACCAGCATAATCGGATAGGGAAATGTTGCAGGCAAACGTGTCAGGATCTTCTGCAGTGCCGCCGGGCCGCCGGTTGAAGAACCGATCACCACAACCTTACAGTCGGGAATCTTCGCACCTGAGCTCACACGATGTGAGGACTCCGGGCGTCGGGTCGCTGTATTCGCCGCCTCAGCACGCTGACGCAGTGCTGCCAACGCGGCACCGGGGTCACTCACAGAAGGCGTTTCCTTGCGCTCGGTACGACGCAGGGGGGCTCGATTGCGCTCCAGAGACGGGGTGCCATTCAAGGCACGGGGGCGCTGACTTTTGCCCAGCGCAACCACTTGTTCACGGAGCTGACTTTGAATATCAGACGAGCTGCCCATCCACTGGCGCAGATCCTTCGGGATACAATCGGCAGCACCCGCTTCCAGCGCCTGCATCGAAATACGGGCCCCTTCATGGGTGAGGGATGAGAGCATAATGACATGGACTGGTGACTGCTGCATGATCGTACGCAGCGCATCGATGCCGTTCATTTCCGGCATCTCAACGTCCATGGTAACAACGTCGGGACGCTGTAGTTTGACCTGCTCAATAGCCTCACGACCATTGGCGGCGGTACCCACCACTTTTATGCGGGCATCACCGTCCAACAGGTCTGCGATTCGGTTTCGAAAGAAGCTGGAATCGTCAACTATCAGCACCCTAACCGGCATAGACATTCACTTCAGTCCACCAATGATCAGCGCGCGTAGCGCTTCAGCAGATTCGGAATATCAATGATCAGGGCAATGCGGCCATCACCGGTGATGGTTGCACCGGACAGACCCGGCGTACCATGCAGAATGGTACCCAGCGGCTTGATTACCACCTCTTCCTGACCCACCAGCTGGTCAACAACAAAACCTACACGCTGTGTACCCACCGTTACGATAACCACGTGACCCTGCTCCGGCAGGCTCTCGTCGTGCTTACCACCAATCAGCCAACGCTTCAGGTGGAACAGCGGCAACGCCTGGTCGCGCACAATAATCACCTGCTGACCATCAACGATGTTGGTCTTGGTCAGATCCAGGTTAAAGATCTCATTTACGTTTACCAATGGCAGTGCAAAGGCCTGGCCTTCCAGGATAACCATCAGGGTTGGCATGATCGCCAGTGTCAGCGGTACCTGAATTGCGATACGGCTGCCCTGCCCGATCACAGAGTCGATGCTCAGTGTACCGTTCAGCTGGGTGATCTTGGTTTTCACCACATCCATGCCCACACCACGGCCGGACACATCGGAAATCTCGGTTTTGGTGGAGAAGCCGGCCTGGAAGATCAGGTTGTAACATTCCTGCTCGGTCAGGCGGCTTGCCGCTTCGTGGTCAAGCATCCCGCGCTCAACCGCAAGGTTACGCAGCTTATCAGCATCCATACCGGCACCGTCGTCCTGAATGATCAGCAGGATGTGGTCACCCTCCTGTTCCGCCGACAGCAATACGTTACCTTCGCGTGGTTTACCCAAGCGTTCACGCTCTTCCGGTGACTCAATACCGTGATCAACCGCGTTGCGGACCAAGTGGATCAACGGGTCAGCCAGTGCCTCAACCAGGTTTTTATCCAGATCGGTCTCTTCACCGCGCAGCTCCAGATTCACCTCTTTTTTCAGGCTTCGGGAGAGGTCACGAATCAGACGAGGGAAACGGCCAAAAACTTTCTTCACCGGCTGCATGCGGGTTTTCATCACCGACATCTGCAAGTCTGCAGTGACCATATCCAGCGTAGCCAGTGCCTTGCCCATCTCTTCGTCTTCCTGGGATACCCCCAGACGCACAAGACGGTTACGTACCAGAACCAGCTCACCCACCATGTTCATGATCTTGTCGAGCAGGCGGGTATCAACGCGAACGTTGCTCTCAGCCGCAGGCTTATGCTGGGCAGCAGGTGCTGGCTTGTTGTCGGCAGCTTTCGGCGCTGCAGGTGCAGGCGTAGGCGCAGGAACTGGTTTTGGAGCCGCGATAGGCTGCGGTGCAGCAACCGGTGCCACAGGTGGTGCGACAGCTGCAGCAGGTTTTGGTGCTTCCGCCGCAGGGTTGGTGGAGAATGCGCCTTCACCTTTAGCCTGCAAGTCATCCAACAGGGCTTCAAATTCGTCGTCGGAAATCAGACCATCGTCCGCTTTCGCAGCAGGTGCGGCCGGCGTGGCAGGTGCTGCAGGGGCTTCAGCGCTACCCGGCGAGAAGGCACCTTCGCCTTTCGATTGCAGCTCGTCCAGCAGAGCTTCAAATTCGTCGTCGGTGATCAGCTCATCACCACCTGCAGCGGGAGCGGCAGCAGGGGCGGCTGGTTTACTGGCTGCATTCGATTCATCCAATGCATTCAGCAACAGATCAAATTCAGCATCCGAAGCATCCTGTGTAGCTGGCGCTGGCGCAACTGGGGCCGGGGCAGCTTCAACAGGTTCCGGGGCAGGGGTTGGTGCTGCCGGTGCTTGCGCAGCAGGCGCGGGAGCAGAGCCATTGGTGAATGCGATCAACTGGTTAATCAACCCAGGATCAGCAGGTTCAGGGGTCAAGCCATCCCGTACAGCCTCGAACATGACGTTAACTGCATCAAGCGCCTGAAGAACCACATCCATGAGTTCAGGGGAGATAGCAAGTTCGCCGTTGCGCAGCTGGTCGAACAGGTTTTCCGCCTTGTGACAACACTCGACCATTGCCTCAAGCTGCAGGAAGCCTGCGCCACCTTTAACCGTGTGAAAACCACGGAAAATCGCGTTAAGAAGATCGCGATCATCCGGACGCTGCTCTAGATCCACTAACTGTTCAGATAGCAGCTCAAGAATCTCTCCGGCTTCTACAAGAAAGTCTTCCAGAATTTCCTGATCAACATCTAAACTCATGAAGCGCTCCTAATTAAAACCCGAGACTGGACAGTAGTTCGTCGACGTCATCCTGTTCAGTCACAACATCGGGGGAATCTTTAGCTCTGATCTGAGGTCCTTCGGCGGCGATTGCTTTTTCTTTAGCCTCTTCGTCAGACAACGTTGTCTGCGCCACCTTTGATGCACCACCCAGCCGCTCTACCGTTGCCGCCATGTCCATCAGCTGCACCAAGTGCATCTCGACATTACTGAGTAACATCATCACCTTACGGATCAGCTGACCGGCGACATCCTGATACTCCTGGGACACCATTATCTCGGTCAACTCGAAGCGCAGGTTCACGACATTTTTCAGCGCACTATCGCTCAGCCCTTCCTCTTCCATTTCAACAAGAATAGAGAGAGCACGATCAACCCGATCAAGGGTCTGATGAGCATTCTTTTCTGTCAGTCCGACAACGTGATCAAGGCTTGCGGATGCGTCAGTGAGATCCAGACGCTCGCCTTCGGGATGAATGGAATGCTGAACGTCTTTACCAAATGCTTTCAGGGCCTCGTGTAGGCCGCGGGTTAAGGTACCCACTTCCTGATAGAACATCTGATGGCGGAACTCATAGAGCTCCTGGATCTGGTCCAGTGCGGCGGGAATATCTCCCTGCTGCAACACATCGACCAATTTGTCCGCCTTCTGTTTCAGCAGGCTTTCGAAATGTTCAATTCCGTGGAGAGTTTCTGCACCGGCCATAACCAACCTTTGTGAAATCAGCCTTCGAGACGTTCGAAAATCTTATCGATTTTCTCTTTCAGCGTTACGGCCGTGAATGGTTTAACAACGTACCCGTTAACGCCGGCCTGTGCCGCCGCGATAATCTGCTCTCGCTTCGCTTCGGCAGTTACCATCAAAACAGGGATGCTGCTTAGGTTAGGGTCAGAGCGGACATGCTTGAGCAGGTCGATGCCGGTCATATTCGGCATGTTCCAGTCAGTGATGAGGAACTCGATTCCACCCTGCTTCAGTATCGGAAGCGCGGTGGCACCGTCGTCGGCCTCAACAACATTTGTTAAACCCAGCTCTTTCAACAGGTTTTTAATAATGCGCCTCATTGTAGAGAAATCGTCTACAACGAGTATTTTGATGTCTTTTTTCAACACCATTCTCCCATGACATACTTGCATCGCATTCGAGCCGAATGCCAATTACTGCAAATTTAGACGTGCTTGGTCAACAAGAAATTGTAGCCCCGGCTTTTTATCGCCACTCACCCAAACGAGACCGCAAACGCAGCGCCGCCTGGCTGTGAATCTGACTTACGCGAGATTCACTAACACCCAGTACTTGTCCTATCTCCTTGAGATTCAGCTCTTCATCATAGTAGAGCGCGAGCACAAGTTTCTCCCTTTCGGGCAAATTATCGATCTCTTTTACCAGAGCAGAGACAAATGCCTGCTCTTCAACCCGGGTATTCGGTCCCTCTCCGGCGGCTGCAACCTGCTCGCCCGGATAGTCATCGTCCGGATTCAGCAGCTCATCCAGGCTGAACAGACGACTATCAACCGAATCTTTTAACAAACTATGATATTCATCGATCGATACGCCCATTTCTTTAGCAACTTCTGCATCGGACGCATCACGACCGGTTCGGGCTTCAACCTGCTGAATGGCTTCAGACACCCGCCTACCGTTGCGGTGAACGGATCTTGGGGTCCAATCGCCACGGCGCACTTCATCAATAATTGACCCACGGATTCGGATACCCGCGTACGTCTCGAAGCTTGCACCTTTGGAGGGATCGTATTTGGCGGCTGCTTCCAGCAAGCCGATCATGCCGGACTGGACCAGATCATCCAGTACGACGGTAGAGGGAAGTCGAGCCATGAGGTGATGCGCGATGCGTTTAACCAGCGGTGCATACTGCTTTATCAACTCTTCACTTGACGTGAATTGAAGCTGGTTATACATGCCACCCCTTTCATTAACTCAATGGCTAATTTCCGCGCACCAGACGCTCAACAAAAAATTCAAGATGGCCACGTGGCGTATTCAACACCGGCCAGGCATCCACTTTTGCGGCCAACTGACGATACGCAAGAGCTGCCTTACTCTTCGGAAATGCTTCTAAAACAGCAGCTTGCCGCTGAACTGCTTTCCGCACCGATTCATCATAAGGTATTGCCCCCACATATTGAAGCGTTACCTCGAGAAACCTGTCGGTGACGGTTTGCAGCTTGGAAAACATATTCCGTCCTTCCTGTTCCGACCTTACCATATTTGCCAGCACACGGAAGCGCGTGGTGTGGTAATCGCGGTTCAAAAGTTTGATCAGCGCATACGCGTCCGTGATGGAGGTTGGCTCATCACACACCACCACCAACACTTCCTGAGCGGCACGCACAAAGCTCACCACCGACTCAGAGATACCCGCCGCCGTATCAATCACCAGAACATCGATATCGTCTGCAAACTCACTGAAGGCATGTATCAGCTCGGCATGCTCATGCACACTCAGCGTGGTCATTTCCTGGGTGCCGGATGATGCCGGTACTATGCCAAAATAATCGTTGACCGGAATCAACACATCGCGCAATCCGCAGTGACCGGCCAGCACATCGGCGATATTCATCTTGGGACTGAGCCCCATCATGACATCCACATTGGCCAGACCGAGGTCCGCATCCATCAGCACAACGCGGCGCTCCATCTTGCTGAGTGCCAATGCGAGGTTCACAGAGACATTGGTTTTACCAACGCCACCTTTCCCCCCTGTTACAGCGATAACTTTTACAGGCCTAGCACTCATATTCACTCATCCTAACTTCAACTCTCAGCCTGCATTAAACAGAGGGGTAACATTATCGTTTCGTCCACCCAGGGTTGATTCAGACTGTGACTCCTGGGCAGTCAGCACCGCCCGACTCACGAGGTCACGCTTATTCCCCACACCAATATCGTCCGGTATGCGCTGTCCATCAGCGGCGTAGGCAACCGACAGGTTCTTCTCAACCACAAAAGAGAGGGCTTCCCCCAGACTGCCGGATTCATCCATCTTACTCAGCACACAGCCATTGAGCCCAAGCCCCTTATAGGCTTCATACCCTTTTTCGATCACCTGGCGCTGACTGGAACAGGAGACAACCAGCAGCTTTTTCATGCGCACGGTGACACTTTCCAGCATCTCCAGCTGTTGCCGGCTGTGGGGGTCCTTATCACTCAGACCGGCGGTATCGATCAGCACCAGACGTTTATTGCGCAGCGACTGCAACACCTGTTCCAGACTGTTACTGTCATCCACGACCCGAACCGGCACATCCAGAATTCGGCCAAAGGTTTTAAGCTGCTCATGAGCGGCAATACGGTAGGTATCGGTGGTCACCAGTGCGACACTGGAGCTGCCGTATTTCAATACGTAACGGGCCGCCAGCTTACCGATGGTGGTGGTTTTCCCGACACCGGTTGGGCCTACAAACGCAATCATCCCCCCCCGATCGGTAAACTCTTCCCCCATCACCGGCACCGACTCGGCAAGGCGGGACAATACGTTCTGCCAGGCTTTATCCGGCGCGGTACCCAGCTCAACCCCCGCCATCAGGTGCTTCTGCAAACGTGGACTTAAACCCAACGCATTCAGCTTACGCTCCAGCGGTGATGCGGGTTGCTCCACCTGCGCAGACAGCTGTGACTGTTGCTGCAGCATCGCTTTCAGCTGATGAATCTCCTGCTGCATCTCCTGCAACGCACCACGCTGCGGAGCCGGACTCGGCGCAACAGCCGACTCACGACGGGGAGCATACTCAGGCTCATATCCGGCAAACGAAGACTCAGGTTCAGCTTGTGGCGGTGTTTGTTGCGGTGGCACCTGGGCCCGAGCTCGCTGACGCTGTTTCAGCGACGCCAGAATGGACTCCAGATCGTCATCGGCTTCGATCTGCTGGTTACGATTTCCGGTAATCGCGGGCGGCACCTCATCGTCCCGCTGTGCTTCAGCGATTCGTGCGCGCGCCCTCTCTTTCTCTTCAGCCAGATGGCTGGGGGCTGGCGCTCCGCCTTTACCGGTCAACAGGCGGATCTGCTCGTCACGTCGCTTCTTGCGCGCTCGCTCGCGCTTAAATTCAACCTGCGCGGCTTCATATTCGTGTTCGTGGGCGGCAACGACCTCCACACCACCGGCGACGCGACGGTTAGACACGATCACCGCATCCGGACCTATCTCCTCACGTACCCGCGCCATCGCCTGACGCATATCGGGTGCAAAAAATCGTTTAACCTTCATAACCCACCTATCGTACAGCTGCACTTAGATATTTAGCCTAAGCTTGCTGCCCTCCTACCGTCGCCACAATGGTCACCCGTTTACTTTCCGGGACCTCCTGATACGACAGTACATGAATATGGTGATCTCCATAGCGAACAAACTTCGCCATCAGCGGCCGGACTGGCGCCGCAACCAACAGGATCGACGGACGACCGCTCATCTCTTGCTGCGCCGCCGTGGCAGCCAGCGAGGCCTGCAGGCGCTCGGCCATACCTGGTTCAAGCACCAGACCACCCTCTTCGCCCTGCTGCTGCACCGATGACAACAGCAACTGCTCAAGCTGGGAATCCAGCGTAATCACCGGCAACTCCGGCTCTGCGCCGTTGATCGTTTGCACAATCAGCTTCGCCAGGGACACGCGTACTGCCGCTGTCAGTGCCACCGGGTCCTGCGTTCTGCCAGTCGCATCTGCTAATGTTTCGGCGATTGTGCGGAAATCTTTCAGCGGAACCTGCTCCATCAGCAGATTCTGCAGTACTTTCAGCAATACGCTTACCGACAATTTAGCCGGAATCAGCTCCTCAACCAACTTAGGCGATCCCTTGGACAACATATCCAACAGCTGCTGCACCTCTTCATGCCCCAGCAGTTCATGAGCATTGTTCTGCAACAGCTGGTTCAGATGCGTTGCCACCACGGTGGATGCATCCACCACGGTATAACCCAGCGATTGGGCATGTTCTTTCTGGGTCTGTTCAATCCAGACCGCATCCAGGCCAAAGGCCGGATCCTTAACCTCGATCCCCTGCAGCGGACCAAATACCTGCCCCGGGTCAATTGCCAGCTCGCGGTCCGGGTAGATCTCAGCCTCACCGACCACCACTCCCATCAGCGTGATCCGGTAAGCGCCAGGCAACAGGTCCAGGTTATCCCGGATATGTACCGAAGGCACCAGGAAGCCCAAGTCCTGCGAGAGCTTTTTACGCACCCCCTTGATACGGCTCAACAGCTGACCACCCTGCATCTTATCCACCATCGGAATCAGGCGGTAACCTACTTCCAGGCCAACCATATCCACAGGCATCACGTCATCCCAGTCGAGCTCTTTCTGCTCTTCCTCGGCATCCACAGCGTCCATGTCAGTTTTCTGACTCTCTTCGGCGCGCTGCATCTCTTCCTGCACCAATTTCTGCTGATGCTTGTGGATATACCACGCACCGACACCGGCAGCGATCGCCAGCGACAGGAATGCAAAATGCGGCATGCCCGGCACGATACCCATAATCCCCAGAATGGTTGCCGTTACTGCCAGGGATTTCGGCGATGCAAACAGCTGCCCAACAACCTGGCGTCCCATATCGTGGGAGGCATTCTGACGGGTTACCATGATCGCTGCCGCGGTTGACAGCAGCAACGATGGAATCTGTGCCACCAAACCATCACCTATGGTCAGCAACGTATAAAACTCAACCGCAACAGACGCTTCCAGGTCGTGTTGCAGGATACCGATCGACAACCCACCCAGGATATTGATCACCAGGATCAGAATGCCCGCAACCGCATCCCCACGCACAAACTTCGAGGCACCGTCCATCGAACCATAGAAGTCCGCCTCCTGAGTCACTTCCTCTCGACGGGAGCGCGCCGTATCCTGATCGATTAAACCGGCATTCAGGTCCGCATCGATCGCCATCTGCTTACCTGGCATAGCATCCAGGGTAAAGCGAGCACTTACTTCAGATATACGGCCGGCACCTTTGGTCACCACCACGAAGTTGATGATAACCAGGATCAGGAACACCACCAGACCGACAACATAGTTACCGCCGATCACCACGGCACCAAAGGCTTCGATCACTTTACCCGCAGCATCACCACCTTCGTGACCGTACAGCAAAACCACACGGGTGGATGCCACGTTCAGCGCCAGTCGCATCAGCGTCGCCACCAGCAGAATACTCGGGAACACCGCAAACTCGAGCGGTCGCATCGCATACACGCTGACCAGCAGCACCACGATCGACAGCGCGATATTAAATGTAAAGAGCACGTCCAGCAGGAACGGCGGCATCGGCAATGTAACCATTGCCAGGATGACCAGCAGCAGGAAAGGAACCCCCAGATTCCCCTGACCGAGACTGCGAAGATTTGTCAGGATTTCCGTTCTATCCACTCAACCTACCAACGTCAATTTTATGACACCCAAAAACAACACATGCCCCTGCACTTTAACACAAAGCAATACTTACAATCCGATAAAGACAAAATTTTGACTATCTGCACAGGCACTGTGAATAACTTTGCAAAAAATACGCCAGATTATTCGTCGCGCCGGAACTCCTCTGGAATTTCCAGATCTTTTTCTGACGGTGGATAAGGCTTCTGAGCCTGATAGATTTTGTAATTGCGCAGCTGGTAGACGTAGGCCAAAACCTGAGCCACGGCGGTATACAGGCCTGCGGGGATCTCCTCATTGATCTCCGAGGAGTAGAAGAGCGCTCGCGCAAGCGGTGGCGCCTCAACGATCGGGATATCGTACTCGTTTGCCACTTCCCGAATTTTGAGGGCCACAAAGTCGGCGCCAAGCGCCACCACGTACGGCGCCCCACCCCGCTCGGCATCGTATTTCAGGGCAACCGAATAGTGGGTCGGGTTGGTGATCACCACGTCCGCAGCAGGTACTTCTTTCATCATTTGACGTTGGGCGATTTCACGCTGCAATTGGCGGATACGCCCTTTTACCTCAGGCTTACCCTCAGTGTTCTTCATCTCATCCTTGATCTCCTGCATCGTCATCTTCAGCTTCTTGGTGTAGGAGTACATCTGAAAGGGCACATCGATTGCAGCGATGATGATCAGGCTGGCACTGAGCATCAGGAAAACCCAGATCACTATCTCAACCGCATCAGACGCAGCCGCTTGAGGGGTGCCATGCCCCAACGCCAGCAGGTCGGACTTAATACTCCAGAGCACCCCGATAGCCACCGCAGCCACAACCGAGAACTTGCCCAGGGCTTTCAACAGCTCCACCAGTGCGTTCATGGAAAACATACGCTTGATACCCGACAGCGGGTTCAGGCGACTCCCCTTAGGCGCAAATGCCTGGGCACTGAAATTCCAGCCTCCCAGAGCGATCGGCCCCACCAGCGCAGCAAGCATCACCAACGCAAAAAAACCAAGCAAGCCGTTAAATGAATCAAACAGCGCCGCTCCCAGAAAGATGGCCATCTGATTCACATCGAAGATCGCTTCCCGCTCCAATTCGTAGCTGAACTTGATGACATTCATCATGTGCTCGGCAAGCACACCACCAAACATCAAAGCCGCCGCAGACGAGGCCAGCAACACCGCCATGGTGACCAATTCCCGCGATCGGGGAACGTCGCCCTTTTCACGGGCGTCACTTAATCGTTTCGCCGTGGGTTCTTCGGATTTTTCCTGACCGGATTCTTCTGCCATCGCAGTTACTCCGTCACCATCAAGCCACGCAGGTACTCCAGCGCGAACTCGGTCATATTGTAGTAGTGGCCTAACAAGTCACTCATCGAAACCCAGACGATCAGCAATCCCATCAGCATGGTAAATGGAAAGCCGATCGCAAAGATATTCAGCTGCGGGGCAGCACGGGTCATCACACCAAAAGCAAAGTTGACGACCAGCAGCGCCGTTATGGCAGGCAATGCAATCATCATCGCCCCCGAGAACATCCAGCTACCCGTGAGCGCCATCTTCCAAAAGGAATCCATCGCGATTGGGGTACCCACCGGTATCAACGTAAAACTCTCAGCCATCACTTCGATCATAATCAGATGCGCATTGGATGCCAGGAACAGCATCATAACGATCATCAGGTAGTACTGCCCCAGTATTACCACTGACACACCGTTGGCCGGATCGGAGGTTGACGCAAAACCCAGACCCATCTGCATCGCGGTAATCTGCGCCCCCAGGGCGAACACCTGAAACAGCACGTGAACAACAAAGCCCATCACGGCGCCTATCAGGATCTGCTGCCCGATAACCTTCACATTGGCAAAAGACAAACCGTCGTAGAGCGGCATTTCCGGTACCACCGGCACCAGTAATACGCTCACCGCCAGCGCCAATCCCAGGCGGATTCGGATCGGTACCATCTGCGAACCGATCATCGGAATTGCCATAAAAAACGACGCGATACGAAAGAACGGCCAAAGGAAGGAGGAGACCATCCGTTCCAACTGCGCAGGATCCAGCTCCAGCACCAGATTACCCTATGAGGTACGGTATGTTGTGGAACAGAAAGGAGAAAAGGTCTTTGATCTTGCCGACAATCCAGGGCCCCATCGCCATAATCACCAGCAACGTGATAATCAGACGCGGTAGAAAGGAGAGCGTCTGTTCGTTGATCTGGGTGGCCGCCTGGAACATGGAGATAATCAGACCCACAATCAGGCCGGGCGTAATGATGACACCTACCAGAATCACGATGAGCATAAACGCTTCACCGTAAACATCGAGCACCACGTCGGTCGACATAACGAAGCCCTCTATATACCGAAGCTGGCTGCGAGCGTACCCACCACCATGGCCCAGCCATCGGCCAGCACAAACAGCATGATTTTAAACGGCAGCGAGATAATCACTGGCGACAACATCATCATACCCATCGCCATCAGGACACTGGCTACCACCATATCAATAACCAGAAACGGGATAAACAGCATAAATCCGATCTGGAATGCCGTTTTCAGCTCACTGGTCACAAATGCCGGCACCAATACCGTAAACGGAATCTCCTCTGCACCATTCACCTTGGGCGTTTTGGAGATCTTCATAAACATTTCCAGATCGGTTTCACGGGTTTGCTTCAGCATAAACTCGCGAAACGGACCACTAGCCGCTTCCAGCGCCTGTACTACACCAATCTGTTCATCGAGATAGGGCTGAACCGCCTGCTGATTCACCTTCTCCAACACCGGCATCATAATGAACAGGCTAAGAAACATCGCCAGCCCTACCATCACCTGGTTGGATGGCGTCTGCTGTAAGCCCAGCGCCTGACGCAAAATCGCAAACACCACGATAATGCGGGTAAAGGAAGTCATCATCATGACCATCGCTGGCAGGAATGTCAGCATGGTCATCAGGATTAGGATCTGCAGCGTTACACTGTAGTTTTCAGCCCCATCCTCACCGGTGGTCACACTGACCGCCGGGATTCCCACGTCGGCAGCAAAAGCCGGCACAGTCCAGCCCAGCAACATCAGAAGTGTGAGCAGAATTCTCACTTATCTGCTCCTCTTTGCAGGACTTCCGCCAGACGCTGCCCAAACACGTTATTGGGTTGCTGACTGCTGTCCACCACCGGCTCATCAAAACGGGTTATCAGGTTTACGCGCCCCGGCGCGACACCCAGCAACATCTGCTCTTTACCCACTTCGACCAGCACTACCTTCTCCCGCGCCCCCAATGGCAGTCCGGTAATCACCCGCATGTGTTGCCCACCCTGGGCAGCCCCCATGGTCCGACGTGCAAACCACGCCAATGCAAGAATCAGCGCAATGATAAAAAACAGAACCAGGACGAGCTGAAGCACCGCTTCAGTTGAGAAAGGATCAGAGATAGGGTCAGCAGCGGTGGACACCGCTGCGACAGGTACAGTAACCACCACATCTGCGGCCGCCGCTGCATTCAGAGACATAAAACCGGCGAATAGGGCAACCCAAAGCGTGATACGGCTGGTCATAACCACCTTATTTCAGGCGCTTGATGCGCTCCTGCGGGCTGATGACATCCGTCAGACGGATTCCGTATCGATCGTTCACAACAACCACCTCACCGTGTGCGATCAGGGTACCGTTGACTTTTACATCCAGCGGCTCACCCGCCACACGGTTAAGCTCGATAACCGAGCCCTGATTGAGCTGCAGCAGGTTGCGGATAGCGATATCGGTTTCACCCACTTCCATGGACAGGGTCACCGGAATATCCAGGATCACATCCAGCTTGGGATCATCGACCGGAACCGCTTCATCTCGCAACTCATCCAACTCTACCGACTCGCCAGCCGCAGGAGCACCGTCATCCGCTTCAGAGGCCAACTGCTCCCCCATCGCGGCCGCCCACTCATCAGCCATCGCTTGTTGGTCTACCTGGTTCTCATCGCTCATTTAATCACGCTCTCCAACCACTATCCGTTACTTATCCAGACGCAGTTCTTCTTTAACTTGTCCAGCAAGCTTAATCGCTAAGTTACCCCGCGATACCCCCAGCTTACCTTCGAACACGGGTACTTTATTCACTTTCAGGCGCAGATTTTCCGGAATCTCCACCGGAATCACGTCACCAGCCTCAAGCTCCAGTACATCACGCAGCGTCATTTTCTTTTCTGCCAGAGTAATCTGCAGGTTCAGTCGCGCCATCATGATGTCTCGCTGCATAGCGATCTGCCAGCGCTCATCGGAGTGATCCTCGGCGTTTTGAACGCCTGCTACCAGTTTATCGCGGATCGGCTCCAACATGGAGTAAGGCATTGCGACGTGAAATTCCCCGCTGCCGTTATCCATATCCACCTGGAAGCTGCTGATCACAATCACATCGCCGGGATTGATCACGTTTGCCATCGCCGGGTTTACTTCATGACCAACATACTCAAAGTCGATATCCATCACTGGAGACCAGGCATCACGCAGGTCATGAAAAAACTGAGCGATAACTTTATGCACCAGACGGGTTTCAGTCGGAGTAAACTCTCGTCCCTCAATTTTGGCGTGACGGCCATCACCCCCAAAGAAGTTATCCACCAGTTTGAACACCAGCTTGGCATCCATGATAAACAGAGCGGTACCGCGCAGAGGCTTGATACGTACGAGGTTTATACTGGTTGGAACATAGAGGGTATGGACGTAGTCGCTGTACTTCATCACCTGGATGCCACCGACCGCAACATCAGCGGTACGGCGCAACAGGTTAAACAGGCTCAAACGGGTATGACGGGCAAAACGCTCGTTGATCATCTCGAGCGTAGGCATG
>NZ_CAXRBQ010000062.1:0-19531 GCF_964228735.1 Pontibacterium sp.
CCGGCAGGTCGATGATGTCCACTGGTACCAGTTTTTCCAGTGCTGCCGCAGCGTTTGCACCGGTCAGCTTAACCTGACCCATATGGGAAACATCAAACAGGCCCGCTTGGTCACGGGTGTGCAAGTGCTCCTTCTTTACGCCCAGTGGGTACTGAACAGGCATTTCGTAGCCAGCGAAAGGAACCATTTTACCGCCCAGCTCTACGTGAAGATCAAACAGTGGAGTTTTCTTCAGAGCACCTTGTGTTTCAGCCATATCGAACCTCATCAGTTTTTTATTAGTGGGGAGAAGGTGTGTCCCGGTGGCCAAGTGGCCACCGGACGGCTGGAGCAAAAGGCCGATTGTGCGCCAGCCATAGACACAAAAACTGCTACCCGCTTGTTTCTATAAATAGGTAGATATGATCAAAAGAGATCATAAGTTTCCAATAGGAAACAACTTAGACGAAGAGGAAACTTCATGCAAGTGATTTTTTTCGCATGAATTCGACTAATGGATGCAGATTCATGCATCAGGCGGGTAAGTTGTTGCGCAATATGGGAAAACGGGGGAAGAGGATTCTGTGCTCAGCGAACAGATAAAAAAAATGCCGTCGCGGGATGAACCCACGATGGCACTTCAGGAAGAATAATCAAAGTATATGTTAGAACCTGCCCGAGGGGAATATCTAAGCGTCACTCAGGCAAGTACTACATATATGGGTTATGCGGTGACCCAGATTACTTCCGCGTCCTGCTCACTGGTGGATACCAGGGCGTGGCCCATTTCGCAGTCATAATAAGCAGAGTCGCCTTCGAACAGCTCGATCGGCTCATAGAACTCTGTATAGAAAAGCAGCGAGCCTCTCAATACATAGAGGAACTCTTCACCGTCATGTCGCACCCACTCCGGGTATTCATCAAAGGAACGAGCGTGCACGACGGTGCGGAACGGTACCATCTTCTTGCTGGTCAGTTGGGTCGCCAACAGCTCGTGCTCGTATGTCGGCGTAGGGTGCGGCGTACCTGTGCCGGAACGGGTGATATCGCGACGGCCACCGGCACCAGAGCTGCGCTTAGGCTGGGTGAAGAGCTGAGGCATGTCGATGCCCAAACCTTTAACCAGTTTGTTAACCGCAGAGAAGGTTGGCGAGATCTGTTCGTTCTCAATCTTAGACAGCGTAGAACGTGCCAGGCCGGTACGTTTACTGGCTTCTTCCAGCGTTAGATTCTGACTCAGGCGAATTTCACGTACGCGCTTACCCAGCTGCAGCGGTTCCACGGCAGCTTCTGCATTACCTTCCGCGCGGGCGATTTCTATTTTCTCTTCTCGTAAGAAGTGTGGTTCGTCGGACATTTGTAGCTCACTCCTTAGCACCCGGCATTTCTTAATTCGGGTTACTGTTTCCAAAAATGTTACACAAGCCCCAGCTTCTTTGAAAGGAAACATGAAGGTGTTTAATTCACGCTATGAGAACAAAAGTTTCCAATAAGAAATTTTTGTTGCCAATTATGAAATCTGTTGATAGTCTGAGCCCTATACGAGGTTGAGGCTATTATTTAACCAGAAGGTTTGGCCTGTTTATCTTGCTCTGAGGTGAGCGCGGAGCAGGGGATGTCTCCGAAAGCAGTGAATAACAATAAAGTTGGAGGCTTGAGTCATGCTACTCAGCATCTTTGATCTATTTAAAGTGGGCATCGGTCCATCCAGTTCTCATACTGTGGGGCCAATGGTTGCGGCAAACCGTTTTCTGGACGAGCTGCGCGAAAAGAATCTGCTGGACAGTGTTAGCCGTGTGAAGGTTGACCTGTACGGTTCCCTGGCGATGACCGGTGAAGGCCACGCAACAGACGTTGCTACGCTGCTGGGTCTGCTGGGTGAGAAGCCGGATTTGGTTGATCCGGATAAAGTCCCTGAATACATCAAACAGATCGACGACAGCGGCGAGCTGAATCTTGCGGGTGAGCGCATGATTCCGTTCAAGCGTGAGAGCGATCTGCCTTTCAACTTTGGCGAGTCCCTGCCTAAGCACCCGAACGGCATGCGTTTCTGCGCGTTCGACGAAGCAGGCATCATTACCATCGACAGCATCTATTACTCCGTAGGCGGCGGTTTTGTCCTGAGCGACGCCGAAGCGGGTGAAGATGCGGAAGCCGCAGCTGTCGAGCACAGCATTCCACACTGGTTTAACAACGCTGTTGAACTCCTTCAAATCTGTAAGAAAGAGAATATCTCTATTGCAGATGTGGTACTGACCAACGAGCGTTCCCGCATGGGTAGCGACGAAGCAGTTAACGCGGCAGTGATGAACATCTGGCACGTGATGGATAACTGCATCCGTCGCGGTTACCTACAGACCGGCATCCTGCCGGGTGGTCTGAACGTTAAGCGTCGTGCCAACGAACTGTACCGTGAACTGACTGAAAAGCCGGAAAAGGCGCTGAAAGATCAGTTGACCGTAATGGATTGGGTAAACCTGTACGCGATCGCAGTGAACGAAGAAAACGCTGCCGGTGGCCGTGTGGTGACTGCGCCAACCAACGGTGCGGCGGGTGTTATCCCAGCGGTACTGGCGTACTACGACCGTTTTATCCCGAATTCCAACGAGGAAGGCATTGTGAAGTTCCTGGCGACCGCTGCGGCGATTGGCATGCTTTACAAGACCAATGCGTCTATCTCTGCAGCGGAAGTGGGCTGTCAGGGTGAGATCGGCGTGGCGTGCTCCATGGCTGCCGGTGCACTGTGCGCAGTGCTGGGTGGTACCAACGAGCAGGTAGAAAACGCGGCCGAGATCGGTATGGAACATAACCTGGGCCTGACCTGTGACCCGATCGGCGGGCTGGTACAGGTGCCATGTATTGAACGTAATACCATGGGTGCGGTGAAAGCGATCAACGCAGCACGCTTGGCACTGCGGGGTAGTGGTGAGCACCACGTATCCCTGGATTCTGTCATCGAGACCATGCGTCAGACTGGTCTGGATATGCAGGACAAATACAAAGAAACCTCAACGGGTGGCCTGGCTGTTAACGCCGTGGCTTGCTGACGTAAACCAAAGAAAAGCGCTGCGCTGTGCCGCCAGTGGTTTACGCAGCCCGCTTTGACAATAACAAACAGAGATCAAAACCATGAGCATGAGCGATCTGTACCGCAACGACGCTGTAAGCGAAAAGTTTTTCACTTGTGAACTGGCAGATGCTGATCCGGCGATCAAAGCTGCCATCGAGCGTGAATTCCACCGCCAGGAAGATGGCATCGAGCTGATTGCATCCGAAAACATCGTTTCTAAGGCAGTAATGGTTGCGCAGGGCACTGAGCTGACCAACAAATACGCTGAAGGTTACGTAGGCCGTCGTTACTACGGTGGTTGTGAATACGTTGACGAAGTAGAAGCACTGGCTGTTGAGCGTGCTAAGCAGCTGTTTAACTGCGAATACGTAAACGTACAGCCACACTCCGGCGCACAGGCAAACGGTGCAGTATTCATGGCGCTGCTGCAGCCAGGCGACACTATCCTGGGTATGTCCCTGGATGCGGGTGGTCACCTGACTCACGGTGCACGTCCAGCGCAGTCTGGTAAATGGTTCAACGCTGAACAGTACGGTGTAGACAAAGAAACTCAGCGTATCGACTACGATGCGGTTGAAGCGCAGGCAGTTGAGTGCCAGCCAAAGCTGATCATCGCTGGTGGTTCCGCAATCCCACGTGAGATCGACTTCAAACGTTTCCGTGAGATCGCAGACAAAGTAGGCGCGTACCTGATGGTCGACATGGCACACATCGCTGGTCTGATCGCGACCGGTCAGCACCCAAGCCCGCTGCCACACGCTCACGTTGTGACGACTACTACCCACAAAACCCTGCGTGGTCCACGTGGCGGCATGATCCTGTCCAACGATCTGGATCTGGGTAAGAAGATCAACTCTGCTGTATTCCCTGGTCTGCAGGGTGGTCCTCTGATGCACGTGATCGCATCCAAAGCGGTTGCTTTCGGCGAAGCACTGCAGCCGGAATTCACCGACTACATCAAGCAGGTTGTTAAGAACGCAGCAGTACTGGCGGAGACCCTGGTTGAGCGCGGTTGCGACATCGTAACCGGCGGTACCGACACTCACCTGATGCTTGTTGACCTGCGTCCGAAAGGCCTGAAAGGCAACGCGACTGAAGAATCCCTGGAGCGTGCAGGTATCACCTGTAACAAGAACGGCATCCCGTTCGATCCAGAGAAGCCAATGGTAACTTCCGGTATCCGTCTGGGTACTCCAGCTGGCACCAGCCGTGGTTTCGGTGAAGAAGAGTTCCGCCTGATCGGTAACCTGATCGGTGACGTTCTGGACGGCCTGGCAGCGAACCCAGAAGACAACAGCGAAGCGGAAGCGAAAGTACGCGAGCAGGTTAAAGCCCTGTGCGAGCGTTTCCCACTATACCGCTAAGAAACACGTAACAAATACCGTTTACAGGCAGTTGTGGACCCGAAAACAACCGAACTGCCTGATCACTAGATGTGACAAGTTTGAGGAATAAAAAATGAGCAACGTACCAAGCAATCTGAAATACGCAGCATCTCACGAGTGGGTTCTGGACAACGGTGACGGCACTGTAACCGTAGGTATCTCCGACCACGCACAGGAGCTGCTGGGCGACGTAGTATTCGTTGAGCTGCCAGAAGTGGGTCGCGAAGTAGAGCAGGGTGAAGAGTTCTCCCTGGTTGAGTCTGTAAAAGCTGCTTCCGATATCTACTCTCCAGTTTCCGGTGAAGTTGTTGCTGTAAACGAAGATCTGGAAGACGCTCCAGAAACCGTAAACGACGAAGCATTCGAAGGCGGTTGGATTGCAAAAATTAAACTGGCAGAAGGCGCTGATCTGAGCCACCTGCTGGACGCTACTGCATACGAAGCGAAGGTTGCCGAAGAGGGTTGATCGCTCTGACCGGGTGGGTCCGGTTTAGATAGTCCCCCGATCAACTCTTTAAGCAAGCGCGGGGTGGTTGTGCAGGACCACCCCGCACCCCCTATTACTTCCGGAGCCGATGCCGCACCGGACGGGGTTGGAAAAGATAAACACCGGTTGGCTGCTGACGCAGCGGACCGTATAACAACAGGTTGATAAAAATGGCAGTTGAAACGCGCACACTGAGCGAACTGGAACAGCGTAACGAATTTACTCGTCGTCACGTAGGTCCGGATGCAGCCGAGCAGCAGGCCATGCTGGAATCTCTGGGTGTAAGCACCCTGGAAGAACTGATTGAACAGACCGTTCCGGATTCCATCCGTCTGGATGATGCACTGGATATGGATCTGGGTATCAGCGAAGTTGAAGCCCTGGCGGAACTGAAAGCGCTGGCTAACCAGAACAAGGTGAACAAGTCTTACATCGGTATGGGTTACCACAACACCCACGTACCGAATGTAATCCTGCGTAACGTCCTGGAAAATCCAGGCTGGTACACTGCGTACACGCCTTATCAGCCTGAAATCGCACAGGGCCGTCTGGAAGCTCTGCTGAACTACCAGCAGATGGTGATGGACCTGACCGGCATGGAACTGGCAAACGCCTCCCTGCTGGACGAAGCAACTGCTGCGGCAGAAGCGATGACCCTGGCGAAACGTTCTAACCGTAAGAAGAGCAACACTTTCTTCGTTGCGGACGACGTACACCCACAGACTATCGACGTTGTTAAAACCCGTGCTGAATACTTCGGCTACGACATCGTAGTAGATGCCGCTGACAAGCTGGGCGAATACGACGCATTTGGTGTACTGCTGCAGTACCCAGGCACCCACGGTGACATCACCGATATCGCAGCTCTGGTCGCAAAAGCGAAAGAGCAGAAGGCGATGGTAGCCGTTGCTGCTGACATCCTGGCGCTGGTTCTGCTGAAATCACCTGGTGAGCTGGGTGCTGACATCGTACTGGGCTCCTCACAGCGTTTCGGTGTACCAATGGGCTTCGGTGGTCCACACGCTGCATTCTTCGCGGCTTCTGAAAAACTGAAGCGTTCCGTTCCTGGTCGTATCATCGGTGTTTCCATCGACGTAAACGGCAACCAGGCACTGCGCATGGCGATGCAGACCCGTGAGCAGCACATCCGTCGTGAGAAAGCGACCTCCAACATCTGTACCGCACAGGCGCTGCTGGCCAACATGGCAAGCTTCTACACCGTTTATCACGGTCCAGAAGGTCTGAAGCGTATCGCTGAGCGTGTTCACCGTCTGACAGCGATCCTGGCGATCGGTCTGAAAGACAAAGGCATTGCAGCGAATGCATCTTACTTCGATACCCTGACCTTCGCTGCTGATGCATCTGTGTACCAGCGTGCGCTGGATAACGGCTGCAACTTCCGTCAGGTCGACGGTGGCAAGCTGGGTGTGAGCCTGGACGAAACCACTACTGCTGCTGACGTAGCTGAGCTGTTCGACATCATTCTGGGCGAAGGCCACGGTCTGGATGTTGCTGCAATCGATGCTCGCATCGCTGGCGGTGAAGCAACCGGTATCAGCGCAGAACAGCGTCGTGAAGATGCCATCCTGACGCACCCAACCTTCAACAGCTACCAGTCTGAGACTGACATGCTGCGTTACATGAAGGCGCTGGAAAACAAAGACTACTCTCTGGTGCACGGCATGATCCCACTGGGTTCCTGCACCATGAAGCTGAACGCTACTGCGCAGATGATCCCTGTGACCTGGCCTGAATTTGCAAACATCCACCCGTTTGCTCCGGCTGATCAGGTTACCGGTTACCACGCAATGCTGGGTCAGCTGGAAGATCAGCTGGTTGAGATCACCGGTTACGACAAGATCTCCCTGCAGCCTAACTCCGGTGCTTCCGGTGAGTACGCAGGTCTGCTGGCAATCCGTAAGTACCAGGAGTCCATCGGTGAAGGTCACCGTAACGTCTGCCTGATCCCATCTTCTGCGCACGGCACCAACCCGGCGTCCGCAGCGATGATGGATATGAAGATCGTGGTAACTGCATGTGACGAGAACGGTAACGTTGACGTTGCTGATCTGGCTGCGAAAGCAGAAGAGCACGCAGAGAACCTGTCTGCGCTGATGATCACTTACCCATCCACTCACGGTGTATACGAAGAAGACATCGTTGAGATCTGCCAGATCATCCACAAGTTCGGTGGTCAGGTGTACATGGACGGCGCGAACATGAACGCGCAGGTAGGTATCTCCAAGCCAGGCGTGATCGGTTCTGACGTATCTCACCTGAACCTGCACAAAACCTTCGCTATCCCTCACGGTGGCGGTGGTCCAGGCATGGGTCCTATCGGTGTTAAGAGCCACCTGGCTCCGTTCCTGCCAAGCCACAAGGTAAGCCCTGTTGCTGGTCTGGATGAGAACAACGGTGCGGTAGCTGCTGCGCAGTTCGGTTCTGCAGCAATCCTGCCGATCACCTGGATGTACAACCGTATGCTGGGTAAAGACGGTCTGAAGGCGTCTACTCAGGTTGCGATCCTGAATGCAAACTACATGACCGAGAAGCTCTCCGAGCACTACCCGGTTCTGTACCGTGGCCGCAACAACAAGGTGGCACACGAGTGCATCGTCGACATCCGTCCGATCAAAGAGGAGTGCGGTGTAACTGAGGAAGATATCGCGAAGCGTCTGATGGACTACGGTTTCCACGCGCCGACCATGTCTTTCCCTGTAGCGGGTACGCTGATGATCGAGCCGACCGAATCTGAGTCCAAAGCTGAGATTGATCGTTTCGTTGAAGCAATGGTGAAGATCAAAGGCGAAATTGAACGCGTACAGAGCGGTGAATGGTCTGCAGAGAACAACCCTCTGCGTCATGCACCACACACCCAGGCTGACCTGATCGGTGACAGCTGGGAACGCCCTTACTCTCGTGAGGAAGCGGTATTCCCAACGGCTCACACCCGTGCTAGCAAGTTCTGGCCAACGGCTAACCGTATCGACAACGTATACGGCGACCGTAACTTTATCTGCTCCTGCCCAAGCATCGAGTCTTATCAGGAAGACTGAGCAGATTAAGCGCAACAAGCACCATCTGGAAATGGGTTCCCGAGCGGCTCTTGCGGGAATCCAGCTCTCAGGTCCTTTTGGCCCCGTTTGACGGGGCATTTTTTCTGGGGAAGGGTTGCGCGCCGGGACCGACGCCATCGGTCCACTTCCCCGGTTTCTTTCCTGGTCGGCGGAGCGATCCGCTGTCGGAAAACTCCTGTATAGCAATTGACCTTTTCGGCGGTACTTTGGTACCGCCTTTTTTTATGTCTGCTATTTGCTTTCCTGCGTGTCAGTCTCTGGTTGTGTCAAGCGCTCCACCTCTTTCTTCATAATCAGATAACGCTCTACCGTGGTGGGGTGGGAGGCCTGCTTGCCGTGATGGATGGAGGAGGGGTGTACAGAGGCCATCTTACGCCAAAACCCCGGCAGGGATTCAACAGCGTAGCCCTGTTGATGCATTAAACGGATCGCCAGGGTATCTGCTTCGACTTCGTATTCCTGGCTGAACAGGTTGGCGCCAAGGCCTACCCCGATTCCCGGACTGATCACATTGCCTGACAGCGAGATAGCGATATCAAACAGCCCGCCGATCAGCCCGCCTCTGATTTTGTCGGCGCGGTGATCTATCACGTTGTGTGCCAGCTCGTGGGCGATGATCAATGCCAGTTCTTCATCCGCCTGGGCAAAACGCATAAGGCCTTCATTGATGATAATGCTTTCGCCGTCGGCAAAGGCGTTGATCGCATCGCGGCGGTTGAGAATCACCGCATAGTCACAGAGCTCAACCGCGTCCAACCTGACCGCTGTCTCGGCCCCCTCCTGTTCGACCTCAAGCGTAACCGTCAGATCGTCGCTCATGGCTTTACGAAGCTGCAGCGCTGCGCTCTGGCTGCTCTGTGCAACCTGTTCGCCATTGATCTGCAGCAGGCGATCACCCGGGAGTAACTTGCCCTCTGCCGGACCACCCACAATGGCGTCCTTAATCCTGATCCCCTCAAGCGAACCAAAGGCCTCGCGTGCCGCCTGTTGCTGGCTGGAGGGGTAATCGTCCTCTGTATGTAACTGCACACCGAGCTTTGGTTTTACCTTATCTCCACACTGCTGGGTTGCGGTTTGCAGCAGGGGGAATGCCAATCGCTGCAGCCGACGGTTTGGAAGGTGGGCTTCCTCTAACGCAATTTGCTGCTGCAACAGCCGCTCTTGCTTCAGTTCTTCTGTATCCAGTGAGCGTTGTGCGGTTGAAGAGCAACCCGCTACGGAAATACCAAGCAGGAGAAGTGCAATCCGCAGATGGGCTGGTTTTAGGGAAAATGGTTTCATCTGTGCAGTATAGGTTTGTCAGCGTTGATGGTCAGTTTGGATGGTGAATGGCTAATTTAGCGCCTGAATTGATCCAAATCACCAAAAAAGATGTAGTAAAACGGGTGTTTGAAATGTGATTTAATTTAACCGCATACGCCCATTTAGCTGCGCTGTATAAATAGGAAAAGTGGATACATTTTATACGGTCTAGTGCAGATTAAGACAGATTTCGTATTTATAAGATTAGATAAAAATGGAACTATAGAATTTTGTAATTCTGCGAAAGATGAAGTTGATAATTAATATCATCTACATCGGTGAAACGGCGCTAACTGATCCCTTTCTGTGCAGATTAAACAATAAGAAGTAAGTTAAACAGAGGAAGAACTGTGTTCTGCTTTAGTGTATTGGGCTTTGATTTAATCCGCTGTATTGCCCGTAACTCATGGATTAACGAGGCTTCCCAGCCTATTGTAAATGGGGTACACGCGTAATGAACGAAGCAGTATCTGTTCTTCCGTCCAGCAAGGCTCCTGTCGTGTTTTCCAGCAACCTGTTAGTCAGTGAATGCAGCTGGGATAAAATATTTTCCGAACTGCAAGTACTATTAAAACAGCTTGGTTTTGTTTATTTTACATACTCTTCCGTGCCGCGTGATTTGGGATCAAAAGAGTCACTTTTCTCCCTGACAAAACGACGTTACGGCGCTGATACCCAAGGCACTTTGCCAGAGCATGTAGTCACCCGTTATTACCGTGAAATGGCAAGCCTCGATCCGCTTTGGAACGCGTTGCCAGGCGCAACCCAGCCTATTATGGCCGACAGTCGCGAGACTACGTCGAGCCCAATGGTTGATAGTTTCTGGGAACAATACGGCATCAGTTCACGTGTATATGTACCTGTCGGTAAACACGAAGATAAACCTTGGTTTAATTACTTTGGTTTGTACCACGAAAAGTCCCAGACGGAGTTCAACCAGTTGTACCGTGATCTTGCCGGTACCCTGCTGCCTCTGCTTGAGCGTTGCCATAAGCTTTTATTGCTGGATGGTACACGCGATACAAACCCGTATCTGAAACATTCAGTCTTTTCTACGACCTGTACCAATATTTTGCGTATGACCGCAGAAGGGATGTCGGTAAAAATGATTGCTGATAATCTCGGATTGACTGAAGAGGGTGTGACTTACCACATCACCCGCGCCAAGAAAGTACTGAATGCGCGTAATAAAACACAACTGATCGCGCGTTTATATCAGTCTGGCATTCTCTGATTGAAAAGATACTTTCCAGTTAATTACTGATTAGGCAGTTTCTGTTGCAGTATCGTGAACGTCGTTTACGGCGTCACGATAATCTGTGGCAGGGCTGTTCCCTGTAAGCCGCTGTGGGGACGCAGATTCACCACCGCTTATCACTTCCCATCGATCCCTGGATTTATGCAGGTAGGCGTAGCAGCAACAGCATTTGTGCAGCTCACCGCCATTCTGCGACATCAACTTCTTCAGCGACGGATGTGGTCTGTTCAACATCACCAGATTGAAGCAAAGGACACATGCGTTTTCCATCAATGCACTCCGACTGCGTGATGAAAGGCGTTCCTGTCCGTTATCGCGGCTATAGTTTTGTCTTGTTGAACAAACAGCTCCCTCGTTACCAATCAAAGCTAGCACAGCTCTGTGAAATTGAGCTTAGGAGAAAATTCTAAATTTTGCTCGGCAAATGGCGTGGTTCGATCAGATATGCATAGGGTTGTTGCTGTACGGGTTTTTACTTATATTGGGGCGCAACAACAATAACAAAGCGGAGCACACAATGAGCGAACACATTCTTCTACGCGAAGATCGGGACGGGATCTGTTTTCTTTCACTTAATCGGCCGGATGCCTATAACGCGCTTTCGCTGGAATTGATGGAAGCCTTGATCCAGGCATTGGACGCGATCGCTGAGGATTCCTCAGTGCGTGTCGTGGTCATTCGCGGCAACGGGAAAGGCTTCTGTGCGGGGCATGATTTGAAGCAGATGCTGGGAGAAGGTACCGAGGAGTACTATCAACAGACCTTTGATACCTGTGGCCAGATGATGCAGCGTGTAGTGTCGTTGCCAGTGCCGGTTATCGCCCAGGTACATGGGGTTGCAACTGCAGCGGGCTGTCAGTTGGTGGCATCCTGTGATCTCGCGGTTTCCACGGACAGTTCACGCTTTGCTACGCCAGGGGTAAACATCGGTCTGTTCTGTTCGACGCCGATGGTGGCGCTCACCCGCACTGTCGCACCCAAACACGCGATGGAGATGTTGTTACTGGGCGATCTGATCGACGCTGGGCGTGCCGAGCAGATGGGACTGATCAACTGGGCCGTACCTGCTGACAAACTGGAAGAAACGGTACTGAACGTCGCCGGTAAGATCGCCAGCAAGTCCCGCAAGGCGTTGTCGATGGGTAAGCAGGCGTTCCATAATCAGCGCGAGCAGGTGTTGTCAGATGCCTATGCCAGCTGCGCCCGCGTGATGACTGAAAATATGCTCACCCACGATGCACAGGAAGGGATCGACGCCTTTATCCATAAACGCAAACCGGAGTGGCAACACCGCTAAACCGGCGTCGGTCTGGCTATATTAGTCCGAGCTTATATGTGAAAATGTCCGGCATATGATTTCTGCCGGACGCCCTCTGATGTCTAACCACTCTCTTGATCTATTGCCTGAAGTCGCCGCCATCCTCGATGCCCTGACAGAGCCCGCTGCACTGCTTTCCCTCGACTATCAGATTCTGGCAACCAACAACGCCTATCAGGAACACTTTCGCTCATCGCAGGAGATCATGGGGCGGCACTGTTATGAAGTTTCCCACGGCTACGATCTGCCCTGTGATCAGGAAGGTGAGTCTTGTCCGCTGAAACGCTGCGTTGAAACCGGCGCCCGTCAGCGCATGCTGCATATCCACAATACACCGCATGGTCAGGAGCATGTGGATGTGGAGATGGCGCCGGTGCACAGCAGCGAAGGGGAACTGGTCTGTTTTCTGGAAGTGATGCACCTGGTGAAGGTGGCACGTCCAACGGCTGAGGGTGAGGGCATGGTTGGACGCTCGGCGGCGTTTAATCAGATGTTGGCCTTTCTGCAGCGTGCCGCGCCCAGCGAAATCAGTGTGTTGTTGCTGGGTGAGTCCGGCACCGGTAAAGAGCTGGTTGCCCGGGCGCTACATGATCAAAGCAAACGTGCATCCGGTCCATTTGTTACGGTGGAGTGTTCCGGTTTAAGCGAAAGTCTGTTCGAGAGCGAGCTGTTCGGGCACGAACGCGGGGCGTTTACCGGCGCGGTGAATCGTAAGCAGGGCCTGGTTGCTGCTGCCCGGGGAGGTACACTGTTTCTGGACGAGATTGGCGATGTGCCGTTAGCGCTGCAGGTGAAGTTGCTGCGGCTGATCGAAACCGGTACCTATCGCACGGTAGGGGGCGTTGAGCTTCAGCACGCCGATTTCCGCTTGGTGTGCGCCACCCACCGCCATCTTGAAGATATGGTCGAAGCCGGTACCTTCCGGCGTGACCTGTTTTATCGTATCAGCGCATTTCCGATCGAACTGCCGAACCTGGCTGAGCGGGTGGAGGATATTCCACTGCTGGTGGATGTGTTGTTAAAGCGCATTCCTGAGGCTGAATCCAAGGCGCTGACCCCGGCTGCCCTGAGTGCTTTACAGGGCTATGCGTTCCCGGGAAACATTCGCGAGCTGCGTAATATCCTGGAGCGTGCGGTGTTGCTGAGTGACGATAGCCTGATCGATCTGCCGCATCTGACGCCCGCGGTCGTCAGCTCTGGTCTTATTCCAATCGCCGAAGCGGAAGATTCGGTTAAGTCGCTGGAGCAGGTCGAGCAGGAGTACCTGCATGCTCTTAGAAGCCGCTTTACCGGTGATAACCGTGCGCTGGCGCGTGCGCTGGGTATCAGTGAGCGTACCTTGTACCGCAAGCTCAAATCGATCTGAGCAACTTTCTTTCCCTCTTCCCTTACCAGCTTCCTCCCCTGTTTCAGGCACTGTTCGTTGTGCGGGCCTGCTCTGTTGTGTCCATATCCTCCATTGGTCTTATACAGGTCATATTGTGTTCAAAAGATATGCACAATTGCTAATTTAGCTGTTACTATCGAAATCATGTAATAACGTTATTTCTAAAAGTAATAAAAATTCATTGCGCTAAGTCACTGTGTTTCATCGGTTCGCCTTGAAAGTTGCGGCAAACGGTAATTGAGCTTTTTGCAGATGAGTGTCAGGGAAAGCGTTATTCCATAAAAACTATAAGAACATGCGTTTGCTCGGTACAAAGCGTTCGGAGGCTTAAATGTCCAAAATTATAAAAGGCCCCAGCACGCGAGAATTGATGGAACAACTCGCTTCAGAAGCGGAACAGATGTCCATCAGAGATCGCCGTGATTTCCTGCGTAAAGGAATTGCTGCCGTAGGGGGAATGGCAGCAACGACCATCGCCGGTGGTGCAGTTGCGAAAGAGATCAACACCGCCAACCTTCCACCTAATGAACCCGCCTGGGGTAAGCAGCTTGGCCACGGGGTTGTAGAGAACCCATACGGTCACCCGTCCCAGTACGAAAAGCACGTGGTGCGCCGCACCGTACCTTGGCTCACCGCCGACTCCATTGCTTCCATCTCCATGACACCACTGCAGGATCTGAAAGGGATCATCACCCCGAACGGTCTGGTCTTCGAACGTTACCACGGGGGTGTTCCACAGATTCCGATGGACGAGCACCGTCTGATTATCCACGGCCTGGTTGAACGCCCGATCATCTTCACCATGGAAGATCTGATGCGTTTCCCATCCGTTTCCCAGATCAAGTTCATCGAATGTCCGGCGAACGGTGGTATGGAGTGGAAGGGCGCCCAGATGGAAGCGCTGCAGTTTACCCACGGCATGCTGAGCTGCTGTGAATGGACCGGTGTGCCGCTGAAAGTCCTGCTGGAAGAAGCCGGTGTGAAACCGGAAGGTAAGTGGATTCTGGCTGAGGGGGCAGACGGTTCCCACATGAGCCGTTCCATCCCGCTGGAAAAAGCGCTGGATGACACGCTGGTTGTGTATGCCCAGAACGGTGAGATGCTGCGTCCAGAGCAGGGTTACCCACTGCGCTTGCTCAACCCGGGTTGGGAAGGTAACACCTCGATCAAGTGGCTGCGTCGTTTGGAAGTCGGTGACAAACCTTGGTATCACCGCGAGGAAACTTCCAAGTACACCGATCTGATGCCAGATGGCCGCGCGCGCAAGTTTACCTTCGTACAGGAAACCAACTCCGTTATCACCAGCCCATGTCCGGAAAATCCACTGACCAAGAGTGGTTTCCTGGAGATTGAGGGGATTGCCTGGTCCGGCCGCGGCAAGATCAAACAGGTGGATATCTCCTTCGACGGTGGCGTGAGCTGGGTACCGGCCAACCTGAAAGGTCTGGTACTGGATAAAGCATTGACCCGTTTTAGCCTTGTAACCAAGTGGGAAGGTCAGCCTTGGCTGCTGCAGTCCCGTGCGATCGATGAAACCGGTTACGTACAGCCAACCCTGAAGCAGCTGCGTGATGTCCGTGGCGGTAACTCCATCTACCACAAGAACTCTATCCACACCTGGAAGGTTGCACCAAACGGAGGTATCACCAATGTTCAGATCACTTAAGAAAGGCGTTCTGGTAACCGCTTTGGGTGCTGCGTTGGCATTTACCGGTACTGCCGCTCAGGCTGAAAAATTTGGTATCGGTGCAACCGCAACCGCGGAAGAGATTGCCGGTTGGGATATCGATATCCGCCCGGATGGTAAAGGTCTGCCGGTTGGACAGGGCAGTGTGGCTGAAGGTGAAGCCCTGTACGAGCAGTTCTGTGCAACCTGTCATGGTCTGTTTGGTGAGGGTGAAGGTCGCTGGCCGGTACTGGCGGGTGGTCAGGATACCCTGACCGAAGAGCGTCCGACTAAAACAGTAGGTTCATACTGGCCGTATGCCTCTACACTGTACGACTACATTCGCCGTGCAATGCCGTTCACTGCACCACGATCTCTCTCAGATGAGCAGGTGTACCACATCACCGCGTATGTGCTGTATCTGAATGAGATTGTGGATGAGGATTTTGTGCTGACCCATGAAAACCTCGCTCAGATCGAAATGCCGAACCAGGAAGGTTTCTTTGTCGATCCCCGTCCTGATGTAAAAAACACCCGTTGTATGAAGGACTGTGCTGATCCTGACAAGCTGCAGATCGCGGGCACGCTGCGTGGAATCACGCCGGTAGGCCACTTCGTTGAAGGTGCGGATGCGCCAGCTGCATCGCATGACGCTCAGATGGAGCAGGAAGCGATGAAGGAGAAGGAGCGTAAAGCAGCACTGCGTGGCGAGACCGTAGCTGGCGGTGGCCATGCCGCAGGCGGAGCGTTGTCTGAACAGGCTCTGGCGGGTAAATCCACTTACGAAGGTGCGTGTAAAGTTTGCCACGGTTCCGGTCTGACGGGCTCCCCGAAGATGGGCGATTCCGATGCCTGGGCACCACGTATCAAACAGGGTATGGCGGTGATGGTAGAACATGCCATCAAAGGCTTCAGTGGTGAAACCGGAGTAATGCCACCGAAGGGCGGCAGGGTAGACCTTAGTGATAAGCAGGTTGAAGAAGCCGTTGCATACATGGTTGAATCTAGCCAGTAAGCTATAAACTAATAAGGTCCAGTTATATGGGCCTTTTCTCATAAAAATAATAAACCTGTCATGAAGACAGTTCCGGAGGAGTAACAATGCGTAAGCTGACCACCTCTATATGTGCGGCGGGTCTCTTAGCGATGGTAATGGCGGCTCCAGCTGTTGCCGGCGCAAAAGAAGATCAGCTGGCTCTTGGCAAAGCAGTTTATCTCAACAAATCGCGGGGCAACTGCATCTCCTGTCACGCAATCAATGACCCTGACGCCACCCAGGCGGGTAACCAGGGCCCACCGATCCTGAGCATGAAAATGCGATTCCCGGATAAGCGTAAATTGCGCGCCCAGATCTGGGATGCGACCAAGAACAATCCTCTGACAATTATGCCGCCACTGGGCAAGCACTGGATTTTGTCTGAGGAAGAGATCGACGCAGTTGTTGAATACGTTTACCAATTCTGATGCCCGGTCAGTTGGGTAATAAAGAGAGAGGATGATAAGAATGAGTATGAATCGTCGTACGGTCGTTAAAGCGATTGCGGCTGGTGGTGCACTGATCGGCGCCAGTGTAATGATGCCACGTGCAGCGATGGCTGCCTGGGCAGAGTCTGCATTTAAGGCGGACAAACAGGATGCAGCGATGAATGCGCTGCTGGGTTCTTCCGAAGCCGCGGATAGCGCTGAAGTGACCCTGAAAGCACCAGACATCGCAGAAAACGGTGCGGTAGTTCCGGTTACTGTGCGTACCAGCATGGCCAATGTTGAAAGCATTAGCATCTTTGTAGAAAACAACCCGAACCCGCTGGTTGCTGAGTTCATGATTCCGGCAGGCACCGATGCGGATGTATCTACCCGTCTGCGCATGGGTAAAACCTCAAAGGTAACTGCGGTGGTTAAAGCGGACGGCAAGCTTTTCAGCGCAGCGAAAGAAGTAAAAGTCACCATCGGTGGTTGTGGCGGTTAATCGGACACGGGGTATAGAAAGATGGCTAAGAATATTCTGAAAGTTAAAGCGAAAGCGCGTGGCGATAAAACCAAAGTAAAGATGATGGCGAAGCACATCATGGAAAGTGGCCAGCGCAAAGACAAGAAAACCGGTGAGCTGATCCCTGCGAAGTTCCTGCAGGAGCTGAAAGTCGAGCACGGCGGCAAGGTTGTCTTTGAAGCGAGCATGGGTACCGCAATTTCCAAAAACCCATACATCGCATTCAACTTTGCAGGTGGTGCCAAAGGCGATGAGCTGGTGATGACCTGGAAAGAGAACACCGGTGCGTCCGCAACTGAAACGGCCAAAATCAAGTAATTCCGGTCTATGGCCGGATTCACCTTTCCGGTTATAGCTGTGGGGTGTGACTTATGAAAATAATAAAAAAACTGGCACTTGGGTTGAGCGTTGCTGCGGCCGCGCAGATGGCCCAGGCGGCTGACTCAGGTTTTGACCTGGCAACTGTTGATCCTGAAGCAGATCGTATTGCGCTGCAGAAGTACTTCCAATCCCGCTTCCCGAAGGCGGAGATCAATGACTACGTAAACGGTATCTACGCCGTTGATGCCGACTCCCGCGAGCAGTGGGAAGAACTGGAAGAGTTTCCTCCGTATGAGTTTGCGGTAGAAGAGGGTGAAACCCTGTTCAATACGCCATTTGCCAACGGCAAAGGCTACGCAGACTGCTTCGAAAACGGTGGTATCGGTATTCGCCAGAACTACCCGTACTGGAACAAAGAAGCGGGCACTGTTAAGACACTTGAGATGGAAATTAACGAGTGTCGCGAAGCCAACGGCGAGCAACCGCTGAAATGGGCGAAAGGCGACCTCGCGAAGATCTCTGCTTATATGGCATGGACCTCCCGTGACAAGCCAATCAACATTGAGATCCCGGCAGACGACCCACGTGCGAAAGCGGCATACTTGGACGGTAAGAAGTTCTTCTACGCCAAGCGTGGTCAGCTGACTCTGTCTTGTGCGAACTGCCACGTGCAGGGTTCCAACATCCGTATCCGTGCAGACCTGCCGAGCCCGCAGCTGGGCCATACGTCTCACTTCCCGGTATTCCGTTCGAAATGGGGCGAGCTGGGGACTCTGCACCGCCGTTATAAAGGCTGTCACAAGGATTCCCGTTCTAAGCCACTCGGCCATCAGGTTGAGGTTTATCGTAACCTGGAGTACTTCCAGTCTTATATGAACAACGGCTTGGTTGTTAACGGTCCTGGCGCACGCAAATAAGGAGGGGACGCAAGATGAAAAAAGTAATTACCATCGCTGCCGCTCTGATGCTGGCACCAGGCTTCGCAACGGCAGAGTCTTTTCAGGACGCGTTTGAGATGAACCGCGCCATGTATGGCAAAAACCACACCTTCAAGTGGAACGGCAAGCAGTACAGCACCAACCACGAATAATAGGTGGAAGCTGCGGTTGCGGCGACCAATGAGAATGCGCTGGATCTGATCGCAAAAGCGAAAGCGAAAAACAAAGAAGTGGCTGAACTCGGCTTCGAGTGGAGGCTGACCGGCGGCATCCTGACGGATGCTGAAAAAGCTGTGGAGGCAGGTGACTTCCGTAAAGCGCTGGATCTGGCAGCACAAGCCAAGTATCACGCGCGTATGGGAATTCAGCAGCACGCTGACGCACAGAAAAGCTGGCACCTGTCGGTTCCGCAATAATACAAGGCCCACCCAAAAAGTGCCTGCAGTACGGCTCGCTGCGGGCACTTTCTTTTTCGGTTGCTTAAGAGGGTAGAAACCTATGTCTATGACACGCCGCGAGTTTGCTCAGTTGCTGGGCTTGGCGGGTGCAGCCGGACTGTTGCCGACGACAGGATTCGCGGCAAAAAAACAGTCTGCTGACATTTACGAAGTACCTAACTTTGGTAACGTGCGCCTGTTGCATATTACCGATTGTCACGCCCAGTTAAACCCGGTCTATTTCCGCGAACCCAACGTGAACCTGGGAATTGGAACGGCTTACGGTAAAGCACCTCACCTGGTGGGTGATAAGCTGCTCAACCACTTTGGTATCTCGCCAAACACGTTGGAAGCACACGCCTTTACGTACCTGAACTTCAACGATGCCGCGCAGCGCTACGGCAAGGTCGGTGGTTTTGCCCACATCAAAACCCTGGTGAACCGCCTGCGTGAGAGTTACGGCGCAGAGAAAACCCTGTTGTTGGATGGGGGTGATACCTGGCAGGGATCAGGTACCTCCTACAAAACCCGTGGTATGGACATGGTCAAGGCGACCAATGAACTGGGCATGGATATTATGACCGGTCACTGGGAGTTCACCTACCATCAGGAAGAAATTCTCAACAACATCAAAGCGTTTAACGGTGAGTTCCTGGCCCACAACGTATTGATTACCGAAGACGCATTGTTCGAAGGGGCAGACGAGTACATCTTCGATGAAGACAGCGGTCGTGTGTTTAAACCGTACACCATGCGTGAGATGGGCGGTGCCCGTATCGCGATTGTGGGGCAGGCGTTCCCGCGTACCAAGATTGCCAACCCATCCCGCTTTATCCCGGACTGGACCTTCGACATCTTCGACCGCGAGTTGCAGGAGCTGGTGGACCAGATCCGTGAAGAGGAGAAGCCGGATGCCGTA
>NZ_CAXRBQ010000063.1:0-9188 GCF_964228735.1 Pontibacterium sp.
CCACACCAGTCGATTGGAGGGGATCAATAACAAGATCAAAGTAATCAAGCGTATGGCCTATGGTTATCGAGATACCGAGTACTTCTTCCTAAAGATAAAGGCGGCCTTCCCCGGTAATCGACGATGAACCAAAAAAAAGCCGGTGTCTGATTGCAGAAACCGGCTTTCTTATTGGCGCTGAGATGGTAGCGCGTTGTTACTTCACCGCACGCAAGATAACGAATTTTTTGTTGCTGGCCACAGTTTCACAGTTGCCGAACAGTTTTTTCAGGGCGATGTGATAACCGAGATGCCGGTTGCCGATCACCCATAGTTCGCCCCCTTGTCGCAAAACCACTTTGGATTCATGGAACATCTGGTTGGCGATATGGGTACCCACCACATTTTGTTGGTGGAATGGCGGATTGTTGAGAATCAGGTCGGAACTGTTGCGTGGAATGCCCTGTAGACAGTCGGTCGCCTTGAAGGTGGCTGAACGGGTTTGGCCAAAGGCCGTCTCAAAATTCAGCTTGGCGCTGGCGACGGCCATAAAAGACTCGTCAACAAAGGTCAGTTCGGCTGCCGGATTTTTTTCCGCGGCCATCAGTCCGACAACGCCGTTGCCGCAGCCCAGGTCGACGATCTGTTGGTATTGTTCATTGCTGGGCAGATTGGCCAGCAGGAATCGGGTACCGATATCCAGGCTGTCGCGGGAAAATACGCCGGCATGGTTAAAGATGCGGTGCTCGCTGTTTTCGAGAATGTAGCTGCTGGGATAGGGGGATTCGCCCACGTCCCGGTTTGCATCGAACTGCGGGAAAATCAGGCGCGCCTTTTTACGGGCAAGCGAGGTTTTGGTTTCGCCCAGCAGCTTCTCGAACAACTTCAGGGTGGAGGTGTGGATCGCTTTCACCATGCCGCCAGCAATGACGCGACTGTTCTCGTGCAGGTGGGGGCGCAAACGGTAAAGCTGATCTTCCAGCATCGCCAGACTTTTTGGCACTTTGATCAGCACTAGGTCGTAAACACCGTCCGGGATCGACAAGCTATCAAGGATGGTTACATCGGTGTCTGAGCGAGCGTTATCTTTCAGGTTGGCATCGGTACCCGCGTGTGCCAACCAGGAATCGGAGACCATCGTGGTGTGGTAGCCAGCCAACGCGGTGCTCAGGGTACCAAACTGGTCATTGATAATCAGAATGCGGCAATCGGGGGAGAGCAGGTTTTCTTCATTGATCTGCTGCAACAGGTATTCATCGGCGGCATCCCATGCACGCAGTTTTTCTTGTTTGCGGCGGGGAAAGCGGCTCAGTTTGAATTCGCCCTGAGGGACTGACAGGATCTCCATCGTCGTGCGGTACCGTTGATTGTGGTGGATGATGCTGGATTAAGGTGAGAGGCGCGAGTTTAACACATCGCCACGCAGGCTTGAGTGGTAGTCACTGCGAAACAGGAAATGGGTGAAAATATCTCATGGTCATAAAAAATAGTTTTTTTATGCTTTGTGGCATAATTTCGCTCCAGTTCAATTGCAGTAGACTGATTGGGGCTCACGGACGAGATATGAAGGGGTCTTTTAGGTAGTTTCTGTTGCAACGATTTTTCCAACGCTCATCCGATATATTGATGAGTGAATTTGTTCGCTCGCGTCTGTTTTTGATCGCGGGTGTCTCGATTTTACTGATTTGGTTGCTCGACCCTCTGGTAAATGTGTTTTTGCTGGGGGAGGGGACTGTTTACGGGCAGCTGCTAGAGCCTTCTGCCAAAGAGCTCTATTTCAGATCCTTTTTTTCTCTCCTGATTTTTCTTGGGGCGGTATCGTTGCGCCTGGTGCTAATGCGCTACGGTCAGCAACATACAGAGTTGCGTGAACAGCGCGAGATTATCCAGCGTGTAATCGACTCCGAGCCCGAGTGTGTAAAAACCGTTGCTGCCGACGGTACCTTGCTGGACATGAACCCGGCCGGATTAAGCATCGTTGAAGCGGACTCCCTCGAACAGGTACGCCATGCTTGCGTTTACGACCTGATCGCCGAGGAAGATCGCGCGGCCTATATCGCGTTCAATGAACGGGTGTTTCGCGGTAAGTCCGGCATCATGGAATACGATGTGATTGGTCTGAAAGGCGGGCGCAAACGTGTCGAGACCCATGCGGTGCCGATGCTGGATGAAGACGGCCGGGTAACCGCCCATCTGGCAGTAACCCGTGATATCACCGAACTCCTCCGTTCGCAAAAGGAATTAAAGCAGTTTTCTGTTGCGGTGGAGCAGTGTGCCAGTGTGGTCATGATCACCGATGACCGCGCACGTATCACCTACGTAAATCCACGATTTACCCATGTAACCGGATTCACGGCGGAAGAAGCGCTGGGTAATACCCCGCGAATGTTGCGTTCGGGCAAACATCCGGAAGAATTTTACAGCCAGCTTTGGGATCGGATTACCACCGGACGTGAATGGCGCGGGAAAATGCAGAACCAGCGCAAGAGTGGTGAACTCTACTGGGCGATGGTGGTGATCTCCCCGTTGAAGGATGAAACCGGCAAGATCACCCAATACCTCTGTACCCAGGAAGATGTGACCAGTTCACACCTGCTGACCGAACAGCTTGATCACCAGGCGCGGCATTGCATGCTGACTGGCTTGATCAACCGCTATGAATTTGAGCAGCGGTTGGGGCAACTGTTGCGAAAAGCCCATCAGGACAATATCCAGCACGCGGTGTTTTTCCTCGATATCGACCAGTTCAAAGTGGTGAACGACAGTTGTGGTCATATGGCGGGAGACCAACTGTTGCGTCAGATCGGTGCGCTGATTCAGTCGCGGGTACGGCAGAGTGACGTGGTGTCCCGGCTGGGCGGCGACGAGTTTGCGGTATTGCTGGAACACTGTACCTCCCAGGATGCCGCGCGTATTGCAGAAGACTTGCGCAGTACCGTGGAGGAGAGTGTCTTTGGCTGGGGTGAAAATATCTTCCGGGTCACCGTGAGTATCGGCGTAGTTAATGTGGACGGACAGTCACCGGAAACGGCTGAACTGATGACTTTCGCGGATACCTCCTGTTACCTGGCAAAGGAGCTCGGGCGCAACCGGATCTATCTGCATCAGAACAATGCCACATCCCAGCGCCGCCAGGATGAGGCGATGTGGGTTGGGCGTATCCATGCCGGGATCGCCGAAAACCGCTTCTGTTTATTCGTGCAGGATATCGCCGGTTTGCAGGATCAGCAGACCTGTCACTACGAGGTGTTGATCCGCTACCGTGATGAAAAGGGTGCCGTTGTGCCTCCGGGCGCGTTTTTGCCGCCGGCTGAACGTTTTGGTTTATCACCGAAACTGGATCGCTGGGTGATTCGTCAGGTGTGCGAGTTTTTGGCACGCAATAAAGATCCAAACCTTAAGCTGTCGATTAACCTCTCCGGTTTGTCGATCGCCGACGATGAGCTGCTGCTGTTTGTACGTAATACCCTGGATAGCTGTGGCGTGGATCCGAAACAGCTGGGATTCGAAATTACCGAAACCGCGGCTATCTCCAATCTTGCCAATGCCGTGCAGTTTATTAAGGCGATGAATGATATCGGCTGCAGTTTTGCGCTGGATGATTTTGGCAGTGGCCTGTCGTCCTTTGGTTATCTGAAAACCCTGCCGGTTGATTATGTGAAAATCGATGGAATTTTTGTAAAAGATATATTGGATGACCAAGTGGACCTGGCGATGGTGCGTAGTATCAACGATATCGGTCATCTGATGGGTAAAAAGACCATCGCGGAATTTGTTGAAAACCAGGCCATTGCCGACACCTTAAAACAGGTCGGCGTGGATTATGCGCAGGGGTATGGCATCTCCAAACCCCGTCCGATCGAAACGCTCATTGCCGATTCCGAGCGTTTGTTCACATCAGTGGAAGATGTTTCCTCTACCCATTAATAACCCCTAAAAATAGGGGATATATGGTGTAACCCCTTGTTTTTATTTTCCTCGCATTCGTTTGAAAAAATCGTTGCTGATCAAAAACTAAACAGGTCTTTTTTTTACGCAGTTGCGTGAAAATTGACCTGTGTTTATTCGAGTTTTCTTAAATGAAACTTGTGGATTGTTTTGGAGCCAAGAGAACGCTATTGTAGCGGGGTATAAAAATTAAAAAGCGACCAGATTCACAAGATCTGGAGTGCTCTGACAAAAAAGATAAATGGGGTTACTCACCATGAAACGCTTTACTAAAAAGCTTCTCACTCTGAGTTCTGCAATCGCACTGGCTGGCGCTGTCAGCGCAGTTCAGGCTGACACACTGAAAATTGGCCTGGCTGGCCCGGCGACTGGTCCGGTAGCACAGTACGGTGATATGCAGAAGATCGGCGTAATGGCAGCGATCAAAGATATCAACGCTGCTGGTGGTATCAACGGCATGAAGCTTGAAGGTGTTGTCTATGATGACGCCTGCGACCCTAAGCAGGCTGTTGCAGTAGCAAACAAAATCGTAAACGACGGCGTTCAGCACGTAGTTGGCCACCTGTGCTCCAGCTCCACTGAACCTGCTTCCGACATCTACGAAGAAGAAGGCGTGCTGATGATCACTGCAGCATCCACTTCTCCAAGCATCACCGAAAAAGGTTACCAGCTGGTTTTCCGTACCATCGGTCTGGACAGCCTGCAGGGCACCCTGGCAGCGAGCTACATCATCGACAAAGCTCAGCCACAGCGCATTGCAATCATCCACGACAAGCAGCAGTACGGTGAAGGTCTGGCGACCACTGTGCGCTCTGTACTGGAAGGCGAAGGCCTGCAGCCTGTGATGTTTGAAGGTGTAACTGCGGGTGACAAAGACTTCTCTGCGCTGATCGCTAAGCTGAAGAAAGAGAACGTAGACTTCGTTTACTACGGCGGTTACCACCCAGAGCTGGGTCTGATCCTGCGTCAGTCCCGTGAGAAAGGTTTTGGTGCTCAGTTCATGGGCCCAGAAGGTATCGTAAACAGCGATCTGGCTAAAATTGCCGGCGAAGCAGCAGAAGGCGTACTGGCTACTGCACCTAAGAGCTTCGACCAGAACCCAGTTAACCAGGCGCGTGTAGAAGCGATCAAAGCGAACGGCGAAGACCCAACCGGTCCATTCGTCTTCACTGCTTACGCTGCGGTTGAGCTGATGAAGAACGCTATCGAGAAAACCGGCGGTACTGATCCGGAAGCGATGGCTGACCACATCCGCGCGAACCCTCTGGACACTGCAATCGGTAAAGTCTCCTACGATAAGAAAGGCGACCTGACCGAATCTACCTTCCAGGTTTACTCTCTGCACAAAGACGGCTCTAAATCTCCCGTTAAGTAAGCAGCATCCCTGAACCAAAGAACACCTTGATGCCGTGATCCGGTATCGAGGTGTTCTGCTATTCGGGTCCTACACTTATGACCGAAACTCTCCTGTACCTCTTTCAGCAGCTCATTAACGGGCTGACTATCGGGTCCACATACGCGCTGATCGCCATCGGCTACACGATGGTTTATGGCATCATCGGTATGATCAATTTCGCGCACGGCGAAATTTACATGATTGGCTCTTACGTTACCTTTATCGTAATTGCCGGTCTGCTAGGCATGGGCATGGTAAGCCTGCCGATCATCCTGATCATCGCGTTGATTGTGGCTGTATTTGTTGCCAGTACCTATGGCTGGACCGTAGAGCGTGTTGCCTACCGTCCGCTGCGTGGCAGTAACCGTCTGATCCCTCTGATCTCCGCGATCGGTATGTCCATCTTCCTGCAGAACTATGTTGTTCTGGCACAGGGTTCCCGTGACGTGGCGCTGCCGCCACAGATCACCGGTGGTTGGACATTTGGTGATCCTGCCGTATTTGAAGTGTCCTTCTCTTACATGCAGGCGCTGATCTGGGGCGCGACGTTCGTGACCATGACCGCCCTGACGCTGTTTATCTCCCGTTCCCGTATGGGCCGCGCATGTCGCGCCTGTTCCGAGGATCTGGGTATGACCAACCTGCTGGGTATCGATACCAACCGTACCATCGCGCTGACCTTTATCATCGGTGCGGCACTGGCCGCCGTTGCGGGTCTGTTGCTGGGTCTCTACTACGGTGTGGTTAACCCATTTGTTGGCTTTATTGCCGGATTGAAAGCGTTCACCGCCGCAGTACTGGGTGGTATCGGTTCCATTCCAGGCGCCGTGCTGGGTGGCCTGATCCTGGGTGTCACCGAAGCGCTGACTTCTGCCTACTTCCCATCCGAATACAAAGACGTTGTATCCTTCGGCCTGCTGGTGCTGATCCTGTTGTTCCGCCCATCCGGTCTGCTGGGTAAACCGGAGGTGGAGAAAGTCTGATGCAGAATAATAAATTTCTAAGCGCGCTATTTGCGGCCGGCGTGACCTTCGTACTGGCTTGCCTGATGATCGGCGTGAAGCTGGATACCGAAGGCACTGAGCTGGCGGTACGTGGTGCAACGGCTGAACAGTGGGGCTGGATCGGTCTGGGTATCGGCCTGGTGTTCCTGTCTCAGCTGTTTTCCAATCAGATCGATGCGTTCTTCGGCAAGCTGCCTAAGCCTAAGCTGAGTGGTCTGCTGCCGGAAGAGAAGAAGCGTGCGGCGCTGAAACCCTGGTTGTTGGCGGCACTGATCGTTGGCATGCTGATCTGGCCATTCATGGTATCCCGTGGGTCTGTTGACCTGGCGACCCTGACGCTGATCTACATCATGCTGGGTCTGGGTCTGAATATCGTGGTTGGTCTGGCGGGTCTGCTGGACCTGGGGTTCGTGGCGTTCTACGCAGTGGGTGCCTACACCTACGCGTTGCTGTCCATGTACTTTGGTCTGTCCTTCTGGGTGTGTCTGCCACTGGCAGCCGGTTTGGCAGCATTGTTCGGTTTTGTGCTGGGTTTCCCGGTACTGCGATTGCGCGGTGACTATCTGGCGATCGTAACCCTCGGCTTTGGTGAGATTATCCGTATCCTGCTGAACAACTGGACAGCAGTGACCGGTGGCCCAAGCGGTATCTCTGGTATTCCTAAACCAACCCTGTTTGGTCTGGAATTCACCCGCCGTGCTAAAGAGGAAGGGGCGCAGACCTTCCATGATTTCATGGGCATCTCCTACTCCAGCTCCTACAAGGTGATCTTCCTGTACCTGATTGCGGTTCTGTTGGTGATCTTCGTGATCTACCTGATCAACCGCCTGATGCGTATGCCGATTGGCCGTGCGTGGGAAGCACTGCGTGAAGATGAGATCGCATGTCGCTCTCTGGGTCTGAACCGTACAACGATCAAGCTGTCCGCATTTACCATCGGTGCTTCCACCGCAGGTTTTGCTGGCTCCTTCTTCGCCGCACGTCAGGGCTTTATCAGTCCTGAGTCGTTCATCTTTATCGAATCCGCAATCATCCTGGCCATCGTGGTACTGGGTGGTATGGGCTCGCAGATTGGTGTCATCCTGGCGGCAATCGTGATGACTATCCTGCCGGAACTGGCGCGTGAGTTTGCGGAATACCGCATGCTGCTGTTCGGTCTGTTGATGGTTGTAATGATGCGTTGGCGCCCTGAAGGTCTTGTACCGATGAAACGACCTCACCTGGAGTTGAAATCATGAGTCAGTTATTGCTGGATGTGAACGGCCTGACCATGCGCTTCGGTGGTCTGGTCGCGGTCGATCACGTTGATCTGGCGGTGAAGAATCGCCAGGTTGTATCCATTATCGGGCCAAACGGTGCCGGTAAAACCACGGTCTTTAACTGCCTGTCCGGATTCTATATCCCATCCGATGGCAGTGTAGTGTTCAACGGCGAACAGGTTGCCGGCATGAAGGACTACCAGATCTCCCGCAAGGGGCTGGTGCGTACCTTCCAGCATGTGCGTCTGTTCTCCAAGATGACCGTGATCGAAAACATGCTGGTGGCGCAGCACCGTCACTTGAAAACCGATCTGATCTCTGGTCTGTTGAAAACCTCCTCCTACCGTCGTCTGGAGCAGGAAGCGATGGACCGTGCAGCCTACTGGCTGAAAGAGATGGATCTGCTGCAGTTCGCTAACCGCGAAGCCGGTAACCTGGCTTACGGTCAGCAGCGTCGCCTGGAAATCGCGCGCTGCATGGTGACGCAGCCTGAACTGCTGATGCTGGATGAGCCGGCGGCAGGTCTGAACCCGAACGAGACCAAAGAGCTGGATGAGTTGATCGTGCGTCTGCGTGACGAACACGAGATCTCCGTGCTGCTGATCGAACACGATATGAAGCTGGTTATGGGTATCTCCGACCACATCTACGTGATTGCGCAGGGCGCACCACTGGCCAACGGTACGCCGGATGAAGTGAAGAACAATCCGGACGTAATCAAAGCGTATCTCGGGGAGGAATAAGATGCTGCGCATTGAAAATGTGAACACCCACTATGGGCCGATTCAGGCGCTGCACGACGTTTCCGTTGAAGTGAAGCAGGGTGAAATTGTCACCCTGATCGGCGCAAACGGTGCGGGTAAAACCACCCTGATGATGACCATCTGTGGCGATCCACAGGCGACCACCGGTTCCGTTAAGTTCGACGGCGAAGAGATCAGCGGTCTGCAGACTGCGAAGATCATGCAGAAAGGTCTGGCGATCGTACCGGAAGGCCGTCGTGTCTTCGGTGGTATGACCGTAGAGGAAAACCTGGCCATGGGTGGTTACTTCCGGACTAAAGCGGAAGCCGCTGAAACCATGGAGCACGTGCTGGAACTGTTCCCGCGTCTGCGTGAGCGTTTCTCCCAGCGTGCCGGCACCATGTCCGGTGGTGAGCAGCAGATGCTGGCGATCGGTCGTGCAATGATGTCCCGTCCGCGTATGATCCTGTTGGACGAGCCGTCTCTGGGTCTGGCGCCAATCATCATTCAGCAGATCTTCGAGATCATCCAGAAGCTGCGTGATGAAGGTGTGACTATCTTCCTGGTAGAGCAGAACGCAAACCAGGCGCTGCGTATCGCCGACCGCGGTTACGTACTGGAGCACGGTCACGTGGTGCTGGAAGGTTCCGGTCAGGACCTGCTGACCAACGAAGACGTGCAGAAGGCGTACCTGGGCGGTTAACGTTCGGTTCGCTGCATAAAAAAACCGCCTTCGGGCGGTTTTTTTACATTCAACCTAGAGAGCAGATAGTTATTTTAGATCATCATTAGATGGTCTATTTTTTTGTCTTGATTAGATTAACATCTACACCTATAGTTAGATAAAATAAGTCGGAAT
>NZ_CAXRBQ010000064.1:0-42226 GCF_964228735.1 Pontibacterium sp.
GGCCGTTTCAGACCTATTCGCAAGCTCACAAGTATAGAAGCGCTAACCACATAGCGCTTCCAATTCTGTAGAATCTTTTCCCGAATTTAGATTTCAAACAGGACAAAATCCCGTTTTTTTGCCCTTCTATAAATTGCTCAGTTTTTCAGCAAAAGAACGGAGCTTTGTGCCCGCTCTACCACCCGTGCTGATACCGATCCGAGCAGGAATTCGTCCACTTTGGAACGATGGTGAGCAGACATAATAATCAGATCTATCGCCTGATCTTTTGCATACTTTACGATCATCTCTGCCGGTGTCCCTTCCAGTACTTTCAACACGGGTTTCACTTCTTCCGGCAGTGTCTGCTGAGCGTATTTTTTGAACTGACGTGCCACCTCGGTCAGTGCCTTCTGGTGGTCTTTTTCACTGAAGAAGGAGGCCACCAACGAATTGGTGAATCCCGGTACAGCAGTGACCAGGTGCAACTCTGCGGCATTTTCATCTACTTCGCGCAGAGCCAGTTGCATCGCTTTGTGGGTGAACTCTGGCTCGGCCAGGTCCACAGGAACCAGTACTTTCTTAAACATCTGTGCTCTCTCCTGCATAGTCGCGTGCTTGGAAGATGCCCGGCCGGGGTGGGGCCGGGCGTCTGTTCAGAAAACCGAAAAGGCGACTAAACGGTTTGCTGGTATCAAGCAGCCGCGGGTACGGCTGCCGGTTCTTCTTTGCGACGTCGACGCTGCAACACAATCACCAACGCCAGCAAGGCAAATGCCGGGATAAAGATCAGCTGCTTCGGCGGTTGCGCTTGTGGCGCTTCCACCCCGGTGATCACCTGATCGAACGTCAGGCCGGCATGTTCCGCCGGACTGTCATAGCCCACATAATCGATGATGGTTTTGCCATCACGGTCGAGCAGTTCGATACCGGTGCTGGCCAGACGGGATTGACCGTCTTCGCCTTCACCCAACGTCAGGTTAGCTACGAAGGAACGCGGGTTACCTACTGCATCTTCACCATCGATCCAGAAGCGCAGCTCGGTGCCAGACTCGATGCTGTCAGCTTTCTGAACCAGCTCAGCCGGGCTGATCTGCTGGTACGGTTCTACGATGCGATCCATCCAGAAGCCCGGACGGAACAGGGAGAACGCGATCAGCAGCAACAGCGCCGATTCGTACCAACGGCTGCGTGCGAAGAAGTAGCCCTGGCTGGCAGCGGTGAAGATCAGCATCGCGATGGTCGCCACGATGAAGATCTGGATACCTTCAGCCCAGGTTACGTCGATCAGCAACAGGTCGGTGTTGAAGATGAACAGGAATGGCAGCAAAGCGGTACGCATGCTGTAGCTGAACGCCTGGAAACCGGTCCGGATAGGATCACCACCGGAAACCGCAGCCGCAGCGAAGGACGCCAGACCCACTGGAGGGGTTACGTCCGCCATGATGCCGAAATAGAACACGAACAGATGCACGGCGATCAGCGGTACGATTAGTCCGGACTCCTGACCCAGTGAGATCACCACCGGCGCCAGCAGGGAGGAAACAACGATATAGTTTGCCGTGGTTGGCAGGCCCATACCCAGAATCAGACTCAGGATCGCCGTGAGGATCAGCATCAGCAGCAGGTTGCCCATGGAGAGCACCTCAACCAGATCCGCCAGTACAGCACCGACACCGGTCTGGGACACAGCACCAACGATGATACCGGCGGTCGCAGTCGCAATACCGATACCGATCATGTTGCGTGCGCCGACGATCAGACCGTCGATCAGTTCGTTAAAGCCCTGACGCAGACGTGCTTTCACGTCGGTCTGTTTGCGGAAATACGCAATCAGCGGACGCTGGGTCACCAGGATGAAGATCATCAGCACGGACGCCCAGAATGCGGACAACCCCGGTGACAAACGTTCAACCATCAGACACCACACCAGTACCACAACAGGCAACAGGAAGTGCAGACCGGATTTCACGGTCGGGCCGACTTCCGGCAGCTGTACCATCGGTGCGTTAGGATCATCCAGTTTCAGATCCGGCACGCTGGCCGCAAAACGCACCAGGTAGAGGTACACACCCGCCAGCAACACAGCGATCACCATACCGGCGTATTCACCGAAGGCAGGTTTGATCCAGCCAATACCCCAGTACACCGCAGCAGCAATACCCGCAGTTACCAGGAAGCCGGTCAGAATACCCAGCAGGCGCAGGTGCCAAGCTTTAAGCTCAACGCGACGTGGCAGGCCCTGCATGTTCTGCTTCAGCGCCTCCAGGTGCACGATGTAGATCAGTGCCAGGTAGGAGATCAGCGCAGGCAGGAATGCGTGGGTGATAACTTCCACGTAGGAGATGCCCACATACTCCACCATCAGGAATGCAGCAGCACCCATGACCGGTGGCATGATCTGACCATTTACAGAAGACGCTACCTCAACCGCTCCCGCCTTTTCGGAGGTGAAGCCCACACGCTTCATCATCGGAATGGTGAAGGTACCGGTGGTTACCACGTTAGCGATGGAGGAACCGGAGATCAGACCGGTCAGGCCGGAGGACACAACGGCCGCTTTTGCCGGACCGCCACGCATGTGGCCCAGCAGGGAGAACGCGACCTGGATGAAGTAGTTACCAGCACCAGCTTTATCCAGCAGCGCACCGAACAGGACAAACAGGAATACAAAGTTGGAGGAAACCCCAAGCGCAATACCAAAAACGCCTTCCGTAGTCAGCCATTGATGGTTAACAAGCTCTTTTAGTGTAACGCCTTTATGTGCGATCAGCTCCGGCATGTATGGGCCGGCCAGCGAGTAGGTCAGGAACACCATCGCCACGATCATCAGCGGTGGCCCCAGCGTACGGCGGGTTGCTTCAAGCAGCAGCAGGATACCGATTACGGATACAACCAGATCCTGGGTATTTGGCAGGCCCGGACGGGTCGCCAGCTGTTCGTAAAACAGGAAGATGTAGGACGCACTGAAGGCACCCAGGGCACACAAGATGATATCCGTGACTGGTATATGATGGCGCGGTGAACGAGCCAGTGCAGGATATGCAGTGAATGCCAGGAAGGCCGCGAAGCCCAGGTGAATAGAACGAACCTCAGTGTCGTTAAAGATGCCGAAGCTACCGATCAGAGGCCAGTCGTAAAACGGCAGTGGAGAAGCGATCCACAGCTGGAACAGAGACCAGCACAGCGCTACAGCCAGCAGCAGTTTGCCTTGGAAACCTTCAGGGATACGTGCGCCGGTATCATTGGCGGCAACCATCTCCTGAAGTTCTTTATCGTCGACCTGATTTTGTCTGCTTTGCAGATCCGTCATATCAGCTCCCAATTACAGAATTAAAAAGAGACCTCCACCCCACCCCACTGATCTGCACATCAAACGGAGGGAAGCGGCGATCTCAGAAGAGGATCAGGCGTGATACCTGATCCTCCGCTTACACAAAGCGTGAAGGTGTGTAATGTATGAAATTACATCCAGCCACGTTCTTTGTAGTAACGCACTGCACCTTCGTGCAGAGGAGCGGACAGACCACCAGAAACCATTTTCTGTGGGTCCAGGTTGTTGAATGCAGGGTGCAGACGCTTGAAGCGATCGAAGTTGTCGAATACTGCTTTCACTACGGTGTAAACAGTGTCTGCATCTACATCAGAAGAAGTTACAAAAGTCGCAGCGTTACCGAAAGTTGCAACGTCTGCATCAGTGCCCTTGTACAGGCCGCCTTTGATGGTTGCATCAGCGTAGTAATCGTTTTCAGCGATCAGCTTGTCGATTACCGGACCGGTAACTGGGATCACTTTAGCGTCACAGGAAGTGGTCGCTTCTTTGATCGCACCGGATGGGTGACCTACGGAGTACAGCATTACGTCCAGTTTGTTGTCACACAGTGCCTGAGCCTGTTCAGCTGCTTTCAGCTCAGCTGCCAGTTTGAAGCTGTCCTTAGTCCAGCCTTTCTCAGCCATGATCACTTCCATGGTGCCACGAGTACCGGAACCTGGGTTGTTCAGGTTTACACGCTTGCCTACCAGGTCGTCGAAAGTTTCAACGCCGGAATCCGCACGTGCCACAACAGTGAACGGCTCGTTGTGTACGGAGAACAGTGCGCGCAGGTTTTCGAATTTACCCTGATCGATGAAGGTCTTGTGCTTAGTACCGTTCAATGCGTGGTACTGCCAGTCAGACTGGGCCATACCCATGTCCTGCTGACCCTGACGGATTGCGTTGATGTTTGCTACGGAACCGCCGGTAGAAGGCGCAGTACACTTGATGCCGTGGTCGTTAGTTTCACGGTTAACCAGACGACAGATAGACTGACCAACAACGTAGTAAACACCTGTCTGACCACCGGTACCGATCGTTACGTACGTCTGATCAGCGCTAGCCGTAGTTGCGGAGAAAGCAGCGGTCAGACCAACTGCGGAGGACAGAAGCGTAGTTGCAAGTTTGTTCTTCAGAGACATGGGAACCCTTCTTATCTTTATGCGCCCGCATGCGGGCTATTAAATAAGTTCTTATCAGCAGCGTGTTCTCACTCGACCGCTGCTGCGCTCAGGAAGTCGTTCACCGGCCTGATGTGGTGCCGGTGAACCACCTCCTCCCCTGCACCCGGGGTTGGCCCCCTTCATGCTTTTTGCCAACCACCTTTGTGTTACAGGAGTGAGTCTTCGACAAAAGACGTCCCCTAACATATGGGAAAGATCACGCACCCAAGACCGCCTTCCATGCCAACAAAACCTCCTTTCGTGCCACTTTTGGCAATTTCCAGCTTCGAAGGGGGAAATGACAACTCAGATCAGGCTATGGTTGGTACAGAAAAGCTTGAGAGACACTTAGAATTTGTTGCTTGTTTCGGGCAGATAGGTTGTGAAAAACTCTGCGCCTTATTACCCATAAATTGGAAGACACACACGATGAAAAACTGGCTGTTTCTGACCGTTGCTATCGCTTCAGAGGTCGTTGCAACCACGGCCCTGAAATCCAGCGAAGGCTTTACCCGCTTTCTACCTTCTTTATTAGTTGTCGTAGGTTACGGTGTCGCGTTTTACGCATTGTCGCTGACACTGCGTACTATCCCGCTGGGTGTGGCCTATGCGGTATGGTCAGGCCTTGGCATCGTCGCCGTGAGTATCCTTGCACTGATGCTCTATGGACAGAAGCTGGATATGCCTGCGATCATCGGCATTGCGCTGATTGTTCTCGGCGTGGTTGTTATCAATGTATTTTCCAACACCTCTGCCCACTGACACTTAATTTATGACCTTGCTGCAACGCCTGAATCAGTTCCGCTACCAAAAGCCCCTGGGCATCCGTCTGTTGGCGGCGATTCTGCTGTGCAGCTCGGCCATCACCCTGATCGCCACCGGCACCCAGCTCTGGCTGGACTACCGCTACGAACTCTCGGCGATCGATGAACGTCTGCAGCAGATCGAGGCCAGCTCACTGAATAGCCTCTCCAACAGTCTGTGGGAGATCAGCCCGGATCAGATTCAGGTGCAGCTGGATGGCCTGTACCAACTGCCCGACGTGCGTTATCTGGAGATCAGCTCTCAATACGGTGACTTTTATACGGCAGGCATCCGTCCGGACAAGGGACCGATTGTGGAGCGCCACTATGATCTGCAATACAAAGCAGGCAATGGCGTCATCTACGATGTGGGCAATCTCACCCTGATTATCAGCCTGGACGAGGTTTACCGTCGCCTGGCGGATAAGGTGTTGGTGATCCTGGCCTCCCAGGGGATCAAAACCTTCCTGGTGTCGATCTTTATCCTCACCATCTTCCACCGCATGATCACCCAGCACTTGGGCACCATGGCGCAGTATGCCCGCCGTCTGAAGCTGGATCACTTGGACCGGCCGCTGTTTTTGAAGCGCAAAGGCAAGAAGCGCGACGACGAGCTTAGCCAGGTGGTGGATGCAATGAACAATATGCGGGAATCGATGCTCAAGGATATGAGCAAGCGCGCCGAAGCTGAGCAGGCCCTCGCCAAACTGAACGTGGAGCTGGAGCAGCGCGTCGCAGAACGTACCCAGCAGCTGGAAGAACGAAACCAGGAACTGCACGACACGCTGGAAAAACTGCAGACCACCCAGCAACAACTGGTGGAATCGAAAAAGCTCGCCGCCTTGGGCGGCTTGGTCGCGGGTGTGGCACACGAGATCAACACACCAATCGGCATCGGTTTTACCGCCGCCTCCTTCCTGGCCGATCAGGCAAAACTGCAGAAACAGTTGGATCCGGATAACCCACTGGCCGATACCGCAGTCGAGAGCAGCGAACTGATCTGCCAGAACCTGGAGCGCGCCAACCAGCTGATCAGCGCGTTTAAGCAGGTCTCCGTTGACCAATCGAGCGAACAACGCCGCACCTTCGATTTGGTGCAGTATATGGACGAGATCCTGCTCTCGCTGAAACCCCGTCTGAAACGTTGCCAGCCTGAGATCAGCATTGAAGCTCCCGATCAGCTGCTGCTCGACAGCTTCCCGGGCAGTTATTACCAGATCTTCACCAACCTGATCCTTAACTCCCTACTGCACGGTTTTGAGAACCAGCCAGGCGGCAAGATCCGTATCGAGATCCAGCAACAGGACAACAATCTGGTAATCGATTACCGGGACAACGGTGTGGGGGTGCCGGAGGGCTGGCGTTACAAACTGTTCGAACCGTTTATGACCACCAAGCGCAATCAGGGCTGTAGTGGATTGGGGATGCACATCACCTTTAACCTGGTGAGTCAGCTATTGAAAGGACACATCGAGTGTTTGCCGAATGAAGACGGGGCACATTTCCGGATGGAGTTGCCGTTGGTGACGGATGATATGGGGCCGGTGCAGAAGTAAGCTGGCATAAGCCATGTAGCAGCCCGCTCTGAGGGCGACCTTTTTAGGCTACGGTGGTATGTCGCGGTCGGAGACCGCTGCTACAAGGAGCACTCGGTCACAACAACCCAACCTCTTTGAAATACCGCTCTGCCCCCGGATGCCTTGGTGCCGCCAAAGGCGTATTCACCATATCCTCCACCTTCAGATTTACAAACGCCGGGTGCAAACGGCGGAAGCGCTCAAACTGGGTGAAGAGGGATTTCACCATCGCATAGGCCACTTCATCAGGCATATCTGCACGGGCAAACAGGGTCGCGTTCACACCTGCGGTGTGCACATCCTCATGCCCTTCCCCGTACAACTGCCCTCTGATCACCAATGGCTGATAGTGCGGATTTTTGCGGATCAGCGTATCAATGTCTTCTTTACTAAGGCTGATCAGGTGGCTGTTACAGTCACGCAGGGATTCCTTTATCGCCCCACTGGGATGACCCACCACATATAAAGTCGCATCTATCTTGTTCTGGCAAAGTGCTTCGGCCTGATTGGCGGGCGCCAGCTGATGGACCTGTGAGAAGTCCTCCAGCTGCCAGCCACGGGCATCCATCAGCATACTCAGGGTGATGCGCTGACTGCTGCCATCTTTGCCGATATTAATGCGCTTGCCCTGCAGATCGGCAAAGCTCTCGATACCGCTGTCGCTACGACTGAGGATAGAGATGTATTCAGGGAAGAGATTGATCAGGGCACGCAGCTCAGGATCGGGCTTGTCGAACTTACCCTTGCCCTTACGCGCATTGAAAAGCTGACCGGCTTCGGCGATCCCCATATCCAGCGTTCCATCGGAGACCTGCTGCAGATTGGTCACAGAACCTGGCGTACTGCGTACAGCACAGCGGATACCGTGTTGCTCTCGGGTGAGATTGACCAGGCGGCACAACGCGCCACCGGTTGGATAGTACAAACCTGTAATCCCACCAGTGCCTAAGGAGATGATTCGATTATCTGCGTGGGCAGGTGCGAATGCGATAGCACTCAACGTGATGCCACACAGAGCAGAACGGGTCAGATGCCGCAGCCAATCTTTCATTATTGTTCTCTTGGATCTGCAAATCAGCGATGCGCCAGTGTAGCAAAGCCTTAGGGATTGGTCATGGGGTGTGCATTATGGTTGGTGTTGGGCATTGCTGTGCAATGGCCAACCTACATATAGAAAGAGCCACGTTTTTGTAGGTTGGCCATCGCAACGCGATGCCCAACACAATTTCCACAAGGAAGGCCATTCATTAACCAATGTAGGGCAGCCTTTAGGCTGCCGGCAGGCTAAAGCCTGCCCTACAGAGATATAAGATTATGCTCGAGGGCATACTTGGTAAGGCCAGCAGCAGTCTGGATATTCAGCTTCTGCTTGATGTTCTGGCGGTGGGTTTCAACGGTACGGACGGAGATATTGAGGGTACGGGCAATCTCTTTGTTCACCTGCCCTTCGGCAATCAGCTTAAGTACAGTCTCTTCCCGCTTGGTGAGACCGGTCTCCGCTTTTTCAGGCTGATCACTGTGACCGAATTCGCTGAACAACGCTTCGGAGGCTCCGGCGCTGAAATAGGTGCCGCCCTGATATACGGTCTGGATCGCGCGTAGCAGCTCATCGGAGGATACGTCTTTTAACACGTAACCCGCCGCGCCACTCTGGATCATCTTGACGATATACTCGCGGTTCTCGTGCATGCTGAGGATCAGCACCCGCACATCCGGCTGATCGTTGTGGAAATGCTCAGCGGCTTCCAAACCGTTCATCACCGGCATGGATATATCCATCAGCACTACATCCGGTTTCAGTTCGGCCGCCAGCTCCAGCGCTTCCTGTCCGTTACTGGCCTGCCCGATCACCTGGATACCCGCTTCACTCTCCAGGCGCGCGCTTATACCCTCCAGCACCAGCGGATGATCATCCACCAACAGGATGCGGATGGTGGTGTTCTCTGGACTGCTCTCGTGCATAAGCCTCTACTACCTCAGTTAACAGGTTCCAGCGTAAATGTAGCACGTACACGGGTGCCCATGGTTGGACGGCTGCGAATCTCGAAGTTGCCACCCAGCAGCTCGGCCCGCTCGCGCATGTTCATCAGGCCGATCCCCTCGCACTGATCATCACTGTTGAGATTAAAACCACGGCCGTTGTCTTTTACATCCACCCGGATCTGGTCATCACCGGTCCAGATGCGCAGCACCAGCTCGTTGGCATCGGCGTGACGCTCCACATTGGTAATTGCTTCCTGCACGATACGGTACAGGGTGATCTCGATATCGTCCGGCAGGCGATGCTCCGGCAGCTGTAAACGGATGTTGTTGCGGATACCGGTACGCTCAGCAAAGTCGTCCAGCATACTCACCAACGCCGCTTTCAGGCCCAGATCATCCAGCAGGCTTGGGCGCAGATCGTGCGAGATCTGCCGCACTTCCTGAATCGCCTGATTGAGCACATTCTCGGCTTTCTCCAGGTTCTCTGCGGCATTATTGGGATTGGATAACAGCCGGTCCCGCGCCAGCTCCACACGGAATTTCACCGACACCATCAGCTGGTTGATCCCGTCATGCAGTTCACGGGCAAAGTTACGGCGCTGGTTTACCTGGAACTGGACGTATTTGTGGACAATTGCGCGCAGGCGTTTGTCGGCCAGTTGGGTGGCATGCACATTGATCGCCACACCGATCAGGATAATGATGACCGCGGTACCGCCCAGGATCATCAGCACCGTAAAGAAGGTGTTGCGGATATTGCGGGTCACCTGACTGCGGATCTTCGCCACTTCGCTGGCGATGTCATCCACATAGATACCGGTGCCCATCATCCAGTTGAGCTTGGGAATAGTAACCACGTAGCTGAGCTTATCCTCCAGATCACCCTTGGACGGCTTACGCCAGTGGTAGCGGAAATAACCGCCCCCTTCACGCGCTTTCTGCAATAACTCGCGGATAACAAACTGCCCCCGTTTGTCCTGAAGGTCGATCAGATTTTCACCCACCAGCTCGGGCTGTATTGGATGGACCAGGTTCACACCACCCCGGTCATAAGCAAAGAAGTAGCCGTCATCGCCATAGGTGAGGCCATGCAGGATACGTTTGATCTCGGCTTCGGCGTCTTTATCCCCCGGCTCGTAGGTCGCCACGATATGGGCGATGGAGGTCATCGCCAGACTGACATAGTTCTGCAACTCATTGCGCTTAGCTTCAAGCAAGTTCTCCTCGAAGATGCGGATCTCCTGTTCAGACAGGTCATGCGCCTGGCGCTGGCTGATCAGGGTGATCGCAGCGGTCATCAGGATAAGTGGCAGCAATGCCAGCAGGAGGATCTTGGACTTGAGAGACATAGTGGGCTTACAGTAACAAATACGACTAATCCTGCATCAGCATTGAGCAAAATTCCACCAACCACAAGGCTTTTACGTAGTAATACTGAGACTATGCGTAGTAGTTCGTAACGCCTCTAAGCCTGCATTTAAGCACCTATTCTTGTACCGGTTCCGCATATAAAAAAGCAGATACCCGCCCGGTCCAGAGCTTGACCAGGCGGAGTATCTGCATAAAAGCGCAGGCCCTTCGCTCAAGACCTGGCGCTCTGGAGTAGTGCACTAACCAAAACCAAACAAACTTCCCTATCAAAGCGGATAGGTCCGGCTCTAAGCACTAAAAGGACTTAACTGTATGCATCTCCCGCGTTCACTGGAGCCACATCCGCTAAAAACCATAAAGCCAACAAAGAGCCAGGAGAAACGATTTATCCTTATTCATTTAAATAAGAGTTACTAATGTGAAGTACCGCTAACCTTGCCCAAACCACAAAAATGGCTGTTTACGACACTTGAAAATTGGTCATGACGTGAACAGGCAATTAAAAGCCCCATTTCTGGCTGATTCCTCCCGCTTCAATACCGGGTCAAAAGCCACGCAAGGCAAGCTCCTAACGTCCTCTGTGCCACCCACTTTCCGAATAAAATCAATGTAAGCTTTAACTATCACCTGATTACCCCGAAACCTTTTAACCATAGGAGCTGCAGCCCAAGCGGAGATATTAAAACCGCCTCTTAAAACCAGCATTTCCAGCGGGTCGTGAGTCCCATTTCTACAAGCGTGATCCGAGCGCAAACATAACCGCCTCCTGACTTGGCATAAGAATTCCTTATCTTTTTGCACAAGAATTGACAGTTTGAAGCCCCATTTTTCCGCTCCTAAGATGATTTCAATCAATGGGATTCTGATTGACAACTCGGCGCAGCAGCCGGACCGGAATACCCCGCACGTAATTCACAAGAAGGCTTCAGGCAATGCAGGAAATCTCTTTATACATCCACGGCCGCTACCAAAACGCGACCTCCGGTGAAACATTCGAAACCCGCAACCCAGCTAACGGCGAGCTGCTGGCCAATGTGCAGCAGGCCTCTCTGGACGATGTGGATGCTGCAGTTAAGTCCGCTCAGGAAGGTTTCAAGGCCTGGTCCGCCATGAGTGGTGCAGAACGTGGTCGCATCCTGCAGAAAGCAGTGGCGATCCTGCGCGAGCGCAACGATGAGCTGGCCCTGCTGGAAGTACAGGACACCGGCAAACCGCTGCAGGAAGCCAACTGTGTGGATATCGTTACCGGTGCCGACGTCATCGAGTATTACGCAGGCCTGGCAGCGTCCCTACAGGGGGAACAGCAGGACCTGGGCGGCACTAACTTCTTCTACACCCGCCGTGAGCCATTGGGTGTCTGCGCCGGTATCGGTGCCTGGAACTACCCAATCCAGATCGCCATGTGGAAATCCGGCCCGGCACTGGCTGCGGGTAACGCGATGATCTTCAAGCCCTCCGAAGAAACCCCGCTGACTGCGCTGAAACTAGCCGAAATCTTTACTGAAGCCGGCCTGCCGGATGGCGTATTCAACGTAGTGCAGGGTGACTACCGTGTGGGCCAGGCCCTCTCCCGCCACCCGGAGATCGCAAAGGTCTCCTTCACCGGCGAATGTGGTACCGGCAAAAAGGTGATGGCCGATGCAGCAGGTAGCCTGAAAGAGGTCACCATGGAGCTGGGTGGCAAGTCGCCGCTGATCGTCTTTGAAGATGCCAACCTGAAGAACGCGGTATCTGGTGCCCTGCTGGCCAACTTCTACACCCAGGGCGAAGTGTGCACCAACGGTACCCGTGTCTTTGTGCATGACAGCGTCTACGACGAGTTCGTGGCCCAAGTTAAAGAACGCACCAATCGCCTGATCATCGGCGATCCAAGCGATCTGAACACCCAGATCGGCGCGCTGATCTCCAGTAAACACATGGACAAGGTCCTGGGCTATATCGAAGCTGCTAAAAAAGCTGGCGCCCGTCTGGTAAGCGGTGGTGAGCGTGCTACCGAAAACGGTTTGGACAAGGGCAATTTCGTCAAACCCACTGTGTTCGCCGATTGCACCGACGACATGCCCAACGTGAAAGACGAGATCTTCGGACCGGTAATGTCGATCCTGCGCTTCAGCGACGAAGAGGAAGTGATCCGCCGCGCCAACGATACCGAGTACGGCCTGGCAGCCGGTCTGTTTACCACCGATTTCTCCCGCGCCCACCGCGTCATTGCCCGCATGGAAGCCGGTATCTGCTGGATCAACGCCTGGGGTTCCTCGCCTGCCGAGATGCCGGTGGGTGGCTACAAACAGTCCGGTATCGGACGTGAAAACGGTGTCGAGACACTGAAGCACTACACCCAGACCAAGAGTGTGTATATCGAACTGGGTGACCTGGAGTGCCCGTATTAAGCACTCAAACTGGTACCGATCAGAATCGACACTGATTTAGCTGTGAGCTTTAACTATGAGCAATAAGAATAAATACGATTACATCATTGTTGGTGCGGGTTCTGCGGGCTGTGTGCTGGCAGACCGCCTGACTGCAGACGGCAAGCACAACGTGCTGTTGCTGGAAGCCGGCGGCAGCGACAAGAGCATCTTTATCCAGATGCCCACCGCTCTCTCCTATCCGATGAACACCGAAAAGTACGCCTGGCAGTTTGAAACCGAAGCGGAAGGCGATGTGGATAACCGTGTGCTGCATTGCCCCCGTGGCAAGGTACTGGGTGGCGGTTCCTCCATCAACGGCATGGTGTATGTACGTGGCCACGCCTGTGACTTTGACGAGTGGGTTGAACAGGGTGCCAACGGCTGGAGTTATCAGGAGTGCCTACCTTACTTCCGCCGTGCCGAAAGCTGGAGCGGTGGTGAAGACCAATACCGCGGTGGCGACGGCCCTTTGGCCACCTGCAACGGCAACGACATGAAGCTGAACCCGCTTTACCAGGCGTTTATCGATGCCGGTGTTGAGGCGGGTTACCCGGAAACCAAGGATTACAACGGTTACCAGCAGGAGGGCTTTGGCCCGATGCACATGACCGTGAAAAAAGGTGTGCGCGCCTCCACCTCCAATGTGTATCTGCGCCGTGCCCTGAAACGCCCAAACCTGACGCTGATTACCGGCGTCGTCACCCGCAAGGTGCTGCTGGAAGGCAAGAAAGCGGTTGGCGTTGAATACGAAAAGAACGGCCAGATCAGCGAAGCATATGCGGCCAGCGAAGTGATCCTGTCCGCCGGCTCCATCGGTTCGCCGCAGCTGCTGCAGCTATCCGGTATCGGTCCGAAGAATGTGCTGCGCGATGCCGGTGTCGAGGTTGTTCACGATCTGCCGGGCGTGGGTGAAAACCTGCAGGATCACCTGGAAGTGTACTTCCAGTTCCACTGCAAACAACCGATCTCCCTGAACAGCAAACTGGGCCTGATCAGCAAAGGCCTGATCGGTACCCGCTGGATTCTGTTCAAGGATGGCCTGGGTGCCACCAACCACTTCGAATCCTGTGCCTTTATCCGCTCCCGTGCGGGTCTGAAGTGGCCGAACATTCAGTACCACTTCCTGCCTGCGGCGATGCGCTACGACGGCCAGGCGGCCTTCGACGGTCACGGTTTCCAGGTACATGTAGGTCCGAACAAACCGGAATCCCGCGGTCGGGTGTGGATCAAATCCGCCGATCCACATGCCAAGCCGGGCATCAAGTTCAACTACATCAGCACCGAACAGGACAAGCAGGACTGGCGCGATTGCATCCGCCTCACCCGCGAGATCCTTAACCAGCCGGCGATGGATGCCTACCGCGGCGATGAGATCCAGCCGGGTACTCAAATCCAGAGCGACGAAGAGATCGACGCCTGGGTACGCCAGAACGTGGAAAGCGCCTACCACCCGTCCTGCTCCTGCAAGATGGGTGCAGACAACGACCCGATGGCGGTGCTCGACAGCCAGTGCCGGGTGCGCGGCATCGAATCCCTGCGCGTGGTGGATTCCTCCATCTTCCCAACCATCACCAACGGCAACCTGAATGCTCCCAGCATCATGGTGGCCGAAAAAGCGGCGGATATGATCCTCGGCCGCAAACCACTGGATGTAACCGACGCACCGGTGTGGATCGACAACAGCTGGCAGCATAGTCAGCGCGCGGGAGCGCCGGAACGCCAACTCTCTTCCTGAGAGGTGGTGTCCCGCTACTCCCACACAAATGAAAAAGAGCCCAGCCAACAAAAATAACTAAAGGTACAAGCTTAATGAAATCATCTGAGAGAACTCAACCAACAACCGACTGCGCCATAGAACGCAGTCACGCATTAACCGACATCTCCGCATGCCGGGGTCATAGCACCTGTATCTCTGAAACCGGATGGATCGTTTTCCGCGCCAATGGCAGTGGATGACGTTTCCCAAATCCTCCTCTCTACGGGAGGAAAACTTGGACACAGGCGCCAGCGGCAGTAAGCTGCCGTTGGCTCCCCGGTTAAGACTACAAAAATAACAACGGAGCAATCCTGATATGACCACCATACTTTCCGTTGCGATTATCGTGACACTGTTAACATCCGCCTTTATCGTGATTAAAGGCCGCAACGTTCTGTGTAAGGGTGAAATTCCGAGCAGCCTGTTCGCGTTTCTGGCGATCCTGTTCACCTCGGGCCTGGATGTGGGCCTGATCATGTTCCCGCTCACCGAATTCCCGGTGTATGCCGAGGAACAGGCCTACGCTTTTACCAATCCATTGGCGATTGAGTTCGGCTTCTGGGGCGGGCTGGTCTGGGCGTTCTACTTCCTGACCACCTTCTACTTCTGCGTGATCGAACCAAAAGTTAAGCTGTTCGAGATCCCGGCGATTAAGATCGTCAACAACATCATCGTAATCGCCACCTGTGCATTCACCGGTTTCCTGTTCCTGAGCTACCTGCCAAGTTACGTGGATGGCATCTCCGATCCAATGCGCTTTGGTCTGGTTGCTATCGTGGTGCTGTTTGCCGTGCTCTCCAGTACTGACATCAAGTACGTGAAGGTGCTGAGTATCGCCTCCACCTGGCTGTTCCTCGCACTGATTGCAGGCGTGATGCTGAACGCGGATGGTATGGGCCTGCCGGAGCTGGCATCCACGCTCGGAAGCATCGGTGGCTACTTCACCAATCTGGACCAGTTCATCCTGCCGATCTCCGACTACCACCAGTTCTACCTGTTCTGGTGGTTCTCCTGGAGCATCATGATCGGCCAGTTTGTAGCGCGTTTTGTGGGTGGACTGAAAACCTGGCAGCTGTGTGCCGCCCTGCTGGTGATCCCATCGATCCCGCTGGCGCTGTGGTTCTCGGTACTCTATTACTACCACGCCAACGCACTGGAGATCGTGGACATGATGAAAATGGCGATGATCGTTGTGGGTATTATCTTTGTGATCAACTCTCTCGATTCCCTGATCCGCCTGTACACCAGCAACATGGACCTGACCGTCGAGCGTTTCGGCAAAACCAAGTACATTGCCGGTAACTTCATCGTGATGTACGGCCTGATCCTGGCATACCAGTTCACCCCGTTCGATATCGCTTGGGTGGGCCTGCTGGTGATCGCGCTCTACGCGGTGATCTACGTGATGCTATTTCAGCGTCAGGCAGAATTAAAACCTCAGCCAGCCTGAACTAATCAACAGCCATAGAAAAGCCCGGGACAGTTAACAGTCCCGGGCTTTTTGTTATCTGAGGTTTTACAGGCCGTTGGGTGAGAAAGATGTGAGAGCCCGACTGGTTCCCATGCTCCGCATGGGAACCGATACCTTAGGGGAGATGCGTGGCGTATATGCATTCCCACGCAGAGCGTGGGAACGAGATGGAAAAAGATATAATAGCCCCTGCTGGTTCCCATGCTCCGCGTGGGAACCTATATCTTAGAGGAGTTGCGTGGCGTATATGCATTCCCACGCAGAGCGTGGGAACGAGATGGAAACCCCAAAAAGCGATTAACCGGCGTGCTCCAAATATTGATGAACCCACTGGATAAACGCCTGCGCTTCGGGGGAGATCTTGCGGTCCTTGTGCCAAAGCAGGTAGTAGCCGTGATCCGTTTCCACACTCTGTCCTAAAGGGTTAATCAGTTGGGTATCGTCCAGTTCCGGACTGATCAGGTGCTTCCAGCCCAGGGCAATGCCTTGCCCGTTTTTGGCGGCATCGATCACCAGTGGATAGTTGTTGAGTGAAAGCCCCAGACGCTCCATCGGCAGGTCCACCTTCTTGGCGTTCAACCAGCGGCGCCAGTTAAGCGAATTCCAGTTGTGGTCCTCCAGCTCGATCAGGTTGTGATGTACCAGATCTTCCACTTCTTTGATCTTGCCGTGCTGCTTGATGTAATCCACGCTGCAGATCGGGTACACGCTCTCCTGGAAGATCCGTACCGACTCGTAACCGCGCCAGTGACCGTCCCCGAAGAACAGCGCCACATCAACGTTTTTATTCAGGCAGTCATCGACCAGGTCGGATGACACCAGACGTAACTTCACCTCAGGATGTGTGATGCGGAATTCGTTGAGTTTGGGCATCAGCCAGAGCGAGGCGATCGACTGATCCGCCGCTACGGTAAGTGTGTTATCCCGGTCCACCACACGGATATCCAGCGTTGCATTGGCCAGCTGGGTCAGTGCCGCCACCACCGTATGCTGGTAATCACGCCCCTGCTGGGTAAGGGACACGGAACGGTGTTCACGGGTAAACAGCTGCACACCCAGGTAATCCTCCAGCGAGCGGATCTGCTGACTCACGGCGGCCTGTGTCAGATGCAGCTCTTTCGCAGCCTGGGTAAAACTCAGGTAGCGGGCGGCCGCTTCGAAAGCGATCAGGGTATCGAGGGGCGGCAGTTTTTGCCGGAAGTTACGCATTGTACGGCTCCGTCATAACGGATATGTATTCTTGTTTTTGGATTGTGTGGGTGCTGCAGGAAGCACCGATCCTGGCTTAATAGCGGGTGATCATAAATTCACCACCCGAAACCTCATTGTTACCCCTGCCCGGAATCAAAAGAGACCTGAAACCGACACAGTTTTGCCCTCTGCCCTTTCAATCGGGTCGCAGGTGGATATTGTTCGGAGACAGTACCGATTACTTGTCGTATTCGATCCCGGCATCGCGCAGTGCCTGCGAACCCAGCTCACGGATCGCCTTGGAGCTGTCCACACAGAGCGCCGCCTGCAGCAGCTTTTCCAGATCCTTCACCGACAGCGCTCGAATCAGCCACTTGATCCGTGGCAGCTTCGCCGAACTCATACTGATCTTGCGCACGCCCATACCCAGTAGCAGGGTTACGGACACTGGATCGGAGGCCATCTCACCGCAGATAGAGACCGGCAGTTCACATTGCTCGGCGATACGGATAATACGTACCAGCTCGTGCAGTACCGCCGGGTGCAGTGAATCGTAGTATTTGGAAACCTTGGAGTTGTTACGATCGACCGCCAACAGGTATTGAGAAAGGTCGTTAGTTCCGACAGAGATATAGTCAATCTTCTCCTTCCAGAACGGCAGCAGGGAGATAGCCGCTGGCACCTCGATCATCACACCGAGTTTCGGCCGACATACGTGGTTCCCTTCCTCATGCAGCTGTTCGATCACCTCGTCCAGCAGCTCGATACAGGTATCCAGTTCGTGGGTGGAACTAACCATCGGCAGCAATAGATGCACCTGCTCGCCGCAGCCTGCTGCACGCAAGATAGCCCTGAACTGGTTCATCAGCAGCTGCAGGTTATCGAGGGTAAAACGCATGCCACGCATGCCCAGCGCGGGGTTTTCCTCATCATACTGGGGCAGGTATGGCAGCGGTTTATCCGACCCCACATCCAGGGTGCGGAAGTAGACGGGTTTGTCGCCGTAAGCACTTACTACGTGGCTATACACCTCGGTTTGCTCGTCTTCCGAAGGGAGACTGTCACGCACCATAAACGGCACCTCGGTGCGGTAAAGCCCAACGCCATCAGCGCCGTTGCGGATGCCCGGCATAATGTCCGACTGCAAACCGGAATTGGCCATCACCGCCACACGCACACCGTCTTTGGTGATCGCAGGTTTGGCACTCTCGGCCAGCAGTTCACGGTCGAAACTCTGCCGGGCCGTCAGAATTTTCTTAAACTCTTTCAGCAGGGTACGGGACGGTTTGAGGATCACCTTGGCGCTGTCGCCATCAACGATCACCCGTTCACCGTCTTTTACCTGCAGTTCGCCCACACCCATGATCGCCGGGATACCCAAGGCATTGGCAAAGATTGCGATATGGGACAATGCAGCACCTGCAAAGCAGACGATGCCCCCCAACTGTTCCGCAGGAAGACTGACGATATCCGAGACACTCACGTGGTGCCCCATCAAAACCAGCGGCCCATCCCCCAGTTTCGGAAGATCGGTCAGGTGCTGCCCACGCCAGATGCGATACAGTTTGTCACCCAACTGCTCGATATCCTCATGACGCGCTCTGAGATAGGGATCGTCCATCGCCTTGAATTGATCGGAAAAGAAACGTACTGCCTGACGGATCGCCCACGTCAGCGCCTTACCGGCTTCAATCTCCTGGGTAATACGGGCAGTAAACGAGGGATCTTCCAGCAGCATACGGTAGGCATCCAGCACAGCAGCCAAGCTGTCACCCAACGCCTCCTTAACCGACGTGCGCTCTTTCTCCAGGTCTTCCAGTGTCGCCTTTTTAAGAGCCAGCCACTCTTTCAGTTCCTGCTTGGGATTGTCACACGATGATTCGCTGACGGTGGATAAACCGTCCTGGCTCAGCAGGTGTACCTTACCGATTGCCAGGCCCGGCGCCCCGCTGATACCGACGTAGCGTTCATTACTTGGCGCGCGGGGTAGTTTAGGTTCAGGCAGGGCATTAACCAGCAGCGCCAGGTGGGCAGCCAGGGTCGTGAGCAACGCTTCCTGTTCGGCTTTCAGCAGCTCGGGGCGGCGGCTCTGAACAACCAACGCACCGATTATGTCGCCGTGCAGCACCAAGGGAACACCACAGAAGCTGTGATACATCTCCTCGGCAGATCCGGGTACGTAGTAGAAATCGGGATGTTCGGTGGGCTCGGTGATATTCACGCTATGGCGCATTCTGACCACACGGCCAACCAACCCCTGGTTTTCAGGAATCACCACCTTTTCAGCGGCAACCAGACCATGGCTCGCAATCAACACCATATCGCCATTACCGCTCTGCCGGTAAAGGCTGCATACGTCTAATGCAATAACATCACTGATCGCATCCACGATCATCTGAACCTGATCTTCCGGCGACGTAGCCAACACCACGTTCTGGATAATCCGGGTCAGTTCCAACATGGCGTTGCTACCCATTCAACACCTCTCCACCCATAGCGCATATTTTTATTATCAGGTCATCAATGACCTGCGCTTTGCACATATCCCCCTCTCAAAGAGCAATGCTGATCCCTGCAGCTGGATTGCGCAAAATCCCTATTAACTTATCGCGTATCTACAAGGATTTACAGGGAGGTATTCCCGTATCACGGGCAAACGGCACATATCCGCTATATATAAAGGAACAATAGTTCCAACTAGCCAAAAGAATACGCTGACTTTAAACATTTCTTGCTTATGATGATTATTCGCCCCAACAGGGATTCAAAGGCAGACCGATGACCGAGATGAAGTACACGCTGTTGCAAGACGTTGAACGAGTATCCCACTTCGCGCTGGAATCCGGCGCATTGCAATCGATCGATACCCGCTACGAGCAGATTGACGAGCACGGTACACCGTTTCTTCTGCGCACCCTCGATAATCTGCAGCGCAAAGACGAGGCTGCCCAACGCCTGAAAAAAGCGGGCGATACCCGTCACAACCCGTTCAAACCCTACGACGAAGCCCTGTATGTGCGTGACTTGGGTGAGCACCACGTCTGCCTACTCAACAAGTTTAATGTTGTGGATAAGCACTTGCTGGTTGTAACCCGCGAGCTGGAATCCCAGCAGGACAAGATTAATAAGAAGGACTTCAATGCCCTGGCGATGGTGATGCAGGAGATTGATGGGCTGGCCTTTTACAACGGCGGCAAGATCGCCGGTGCCAGCCAGCCACACAAACACCTGCAGTTGATTCCAATACCGATGGAACCGTTTGCCGAGCTGCCGTTCGCTGACGCCCTGAATAAGTTAAAGCCAGGCCATCCGAACCGCAGCCCAGACCTCAAATTCCGACACGCGGGTATGCAACTGCCGAAAGGTATCTTTGATAATGCAGAGCGGGCTGCCGAGGTACTGGTGACGATCTACAACCAGCTGCGTGAAGAGCTGGAGATTAGCGACGACGGCATCCAGACCACTACTCCGTACAACCTGCTGATCACCCGCAAATGGATGCTGATGGTACCGCGCAGTGAAGAGTCGTTTGAAGGAATCTCTTTTAACGCGCTGGCGTTTGTGGGGGCATTGCTGGTGCGCAGCGATGAGGATGGCGAGAAGCTGAAAGCCAACGGCCTGATGAACACGTTGGTGGGTGTTTGCTAACTGTATACCCCCATGCCTGTAGCAGCCCGCTCCGAGGGCGACCATCTATGCCACAGTGGCATGTCGCGGTCAGAGCCCGCTTATATGGACCCGCCCGGTTTGGCAAATAGTGCTTTCGACTTTCAGAGGTGAAGATGCACGCTTATATCCGGCTTCTGTATTGGGCCTGTACACGGCCCTAGCCATTATGAGATGTGCACTCTCTTTCCAGATCTGCTACCCGGCCTCTGCTTCGGGCCATGCGGGCTCGATGGGTTAAGAGAGTCGATCTTATCTGTCATGTCATAAGCGCTATCTGCGCAACCTTTCAGGTGTCTTACATTACGCGGTAAAAACTGCGTCTTTCCGGATAATCGCCCAGGCGATACGCGCTAACTTATTGGCCAGGGCGACGACCACTTTGTAGGGGTGCATCCGTGTTGCCAAGCTCTGCACCCACTTGGCCAACCGGGTCTCCGGTGGCATTTTGAGCAACTTACGGTACGCCGCACGGGCACCGTGTACCAACTGTTTACGTACGGTCTTGTTCCCTCGCTTACTGATGCCCAACAGCAGATGCTTCTCTCCCGTTGAACGTTGCTTGGGAACCAGACCCAATGACGCGCTAAAATGGCGACCACTTTTGTATTGCGAGGCATTGCCCGCGTAACAGCGGAGCAAGGTCGCATTGATAATGCCGATCCCCGGCACTGTTTGCAGCTGGCGACAGTGCTCATCCTGTTTACCGATGCACTTTAGCCGCTTATCGTAACGTTCAACCGCACGGTCCCGGTCACACCATTGCTCATAGAGATCAAGCATCAGCGTACGGCACAGATCGCTTAGACGGTCAGGACTTGAGCTGAGCTCCATAACGCGCTCGCGTAAGGCTTTTGCCCCTTTGCGCATCACATAACCCCGTTCAGCCAGGATGCCACGCAACTCGTTGCCAATCGCAGTTCGTTCTTTAATCAGCCGCTCTCGCACTCGATGCAACGCCTGGATATCCAGCTGCGTTTCAGACTTGATCGCCACCGAGGACGTTGCAGGACGTGCTGCACATTCAGCAATACCCTGAGCGTCCCGACGGTCATTCTTATGCACCTTCACAAAAGGTTTTACCTCTTGCGGTGGAATGAGCTGGACGTTGTGGCCGAGTGTTTGTATCTGACGCGCCCAGTAATGTGAACCGCAACACGCCTCCATCGCGACGCGGCACGGTGGTAACTTACTCAACTGTTTCAGCAGCTGCGTTCGCACCACATTTTTTGAAAGCCGCGTATGCCCTTGCCCATCAATGCCGTGCAATTGGAATGACAATTTGGCGATATCAATACCAACGATGCTAATCTTACTCATGGTGGACCCCCTATCTAGTGATGCCGGTACAAACTTAATTGTGGCACTTAGGTGGGCGGGTCCATTTCATTTGCTACAAATAATAACAAACCCCGCATGTTCCCCTTGGCCGGTGTTTGCTCAATCAAGGTCTATACTAAGTCTCTTTCACCGCAAGGGACTGTCCGATCTTGAACATCAAAACGAACAACCGGATCAAGCTCTACACTGTCGGTCCGGCCAACCACAGTACCCACAGGCTCCTCACCGAAAGCGACCGTTACACATTGATCCCCCGCAAGCGCTCAGCCTGGGTTGTCTACTTTTTTGGTATTGGCGTCACCGCATTCGCTGCAATGTTCACCCTCGTCTTTATGAACGGCGAGATCGAACTTACCCCCTACCTGATCATTATCGCTGTCTTGTCACTCATCCTGCTGGGCATGGTCTGGCTGAACAAACGCCTCAGTAATCGGGTGGTTATTGATAAAACCCGCGGCGAGATCTACCGCACCTATAAAAGCCGCGACAGGCTACCGATCAAGGATGTCACGGGTATCGATGTGGTGGGCCAAACCCATTTCGGCAACATTGCGGACGATCGTTCGACCAGTTACCGGAGTGTGGAGTTGATTCTGCACTCTCGCCTGGGCGATGAGTACAGCTTGCTGAATCATGCAGACAGGGATGAGATTCTAGTGATTGCGCAACAACTGGCTGAATTTTTGGGATTGGGTGAAGCAGCGTGTTTGTATAGGCGGAGATGAATTTCACGGGCCGCTATTCGTGATGCTTTGATTGGAGTGCTGGGCACCATTACGCAGCGGTCAATTTACGACAGTTCGGTGAACTTGTAGCAGCCCGCTTATCATGCCCTTTGGGTGCTGAGGGCGACACGTTTAACCCTGTCCTAGAGGAATGTCGCGATCGAAGCCCGCTGCTACAGCCCACTAAAATTACGCCTCTGTCAGCCAAGGTGGAACCGTCCCGAGGAAGTTTTCCACCGAGCGAACCCCCGGCGTATTTGTAGCAGCCAGTTCCGCAGCCTGCTTCTCTTTCTCGCTGTATACGATGCCCCACAGCTGAACCATGCCTTCATGGACGGTGACATTAATCCGTCCGCTGACCAACCCCACCTCTTCCGACAGTTCATGCATCAGGCTGTCGCGAATGGTGCGATCATCCACAGAACGTTCCTGCTCAGGTACCAATCCTGCGGTCAGTCCGTGCAGTAGGTTGGCGCGGCTCACGATCCCCACAAGTTTGTTGTTTTCCGTCACAGGCACGCGCTTGATATGGTTACGCTCCAAGGTTGCAGCAATCTCGTGCAATGGCATATCGGTGCTGACGGTAACCACATTGCGAGTCATCACTTCAGATGCGGTGCGGCCATGGGCTTTTATATAGTGTTCGGCGTCGTGACTCTGGGAAAATAGGTTCTCGATCCACCAGGAGTGGCGCTCTTCGCTATCGCTTTCCAGCCGGCGCATCAGGTCGCCTTCACTGACAATGCCGAGCACCCTCTGCTCGTCATCAATTACCGGGACAGCACTGATCCGTTTTGCCAGCAACAGTTCAGCAATCTCCCTGACTTCGGTATCGGGCCCCACAGTAATCACGGAGGTAGTCATAATATCTGCGGCGTTCATTGTTTACTCTCCCTAAAAATCACCGTTCTGAACCTCAGTATAGCCCGGCAATCTGTTGCGACCTGTTGCCTACTGATCACCGAATACACAGGACTTTTGCCTATTAGCCTTTTGCGACCCTGCATGTCGCAAACAGACTTAAAAAGCGGCGTAAACGGTCAAGTTCTTCGAATTTCAACTATGTTAACTGTCTGAATCAGTGGGGACGCTTTAACGACGAAGCAACTGGAGTGGAAGGTGCAATTAGAAGTGATTGCACCGGATAAAGAGAGAATCGTTTTAACAGATCGCTCAACCTTTATCCAACATGATTAAATGCTCTCTTATTTGACCAAAATAAGATATGTTGACCCATGAAATACAGGTTTATAGGACAAAAGACCACTCCTTACGCCCTACACTGTAAGTTCCATTCCGCTAAACCGGCGGTAAGACAGTAGCCGCCCCTTAGGGAATATCAAAAATAACAGCAGCGAATCTGATCTTAGGAAGAACCATGAAAAGAAGAAACATTCTGAAGGCAGCAGCAGCGGGCCTTGCAGCAGCACCGCTGGCAATAAGCTCTACCAATGCACAGGCAGCGTCTAAAGTACGTCTGCGCATGCAAACCTACTGGGGCACGGAGTCTGATGAGATCCACGATCAGTTCCTTGACGACGTTAAGGTTGCTTCCAACAAATCCCTTCGTATCAAACGCTTCCGCGGCAGTGAGCTGGTACCGAATGCCGACATGTTCCAGGCTGTGTCCAAAGGCACCATCGACATGTGTCAGGGCTACGCAGGTTACTGGCCGGGTCAGCTGGACATCGCATCTATCGAAGCGGGTCTGCCAGGTGCATGGACCAACTACGACGAAGCTCAGTACATCATGGAATCCAAAGGTCTGATCGACCTGATCCGTGAAGCATACGCCGAGCAGGGTGTTCACTACCTGGGCCCAATCATGGGCGGCCCATTCGACCTGCTGACCACCAAGCCGGTTAAGAGCCTGGACGATCTGAAAAACATGAAGATCCGCGCTACACCAAGTGTTGCGAAGATCCTGGAAAAATTCGACATCCCAACCGTATACCTGCCAGGCGGCGAGCTGTATCTGGCTCTGTCCACCGGTACCATCGACGGCGTAATCTACGCAGGTACCAACGAGTACAAGGCAATGAAACTGTACGAATCTGCCAAGTACTACACCTTCCTGAACATGGTAAACCCTGGCTACACCGATCAGATGCTGATCAACAAAGCCAAGTGGGATTCCATGTCTGACGAGCACCGTCGCATCATCGAGATGGCTTACGCTAAGCACGCGCGTAAGATGCACACCTGGATGGTGAGCGGCTCCATCGACGCGGGTACCTCCGGTCTGTTCGAGTTCAGCACCCTGCCTGCAGAAGACTCCGCACGTCTGCGTAAAGCAGCACGCGTACTGTGGGAAGAGGAAGCAGCTAAGTCTCCACGCAACGCTAAAGCGATCGAAATCATCGCAGCAGCGGCTAAAGCGACCGGGAGAGGCTAATGACACGGATATCTCGCTTCCTTGACCTACAAGACGAGATATCCGACTTCATAGGCAAGGCCATCTCATGGATGAGCCTTGCTATGATGGCTGTTCTCAGTTACGAGATCGCCGCCCGATATCTTTTTAACAGCCCAACCTCCTGGGCGCATGAAACCACGACCATGATCTATGGTACGTTCTGTATCCTTGCGGGCGTATACACCCATCGTCATCATGGCCATGTCCGCAGTGAAGCGGTCTACCACCTGTTCCCTGCCCGCGGTCGCGCCTGGCTGGATGTGATTACCGGTGGCATCGGTCTGGTGATATTTGCCGTATTTTTCTACGTGGTTTTTGAATTTGCCGCAGACTCCTGGGCAAAGAATGAACACTCTTCGAAGAGCACCTGGGCTCCCCCGATTTACCCGTTTAAATCCGTATTGCCGCTGGCTGTTGGCCTGATGTGGTTGCAGAGCTTGTCGCACTTTATTCGGGATCTGATGGTCGCACTTGGCATTACCGAGCCACGCGAAGAAGTAACCGAACAATAACTTGCAGTGTTTATTCAACCAAAAATAAGCAGTTCAAGAATAAAAACGAAGGACACTAAGAGTGTTAGAACTTGATCCGTTAGTCGTCACAGGCGGTATGTTTGGCTGCATGCTGCTGATGCTGATCCTGGGTGCCCCACTGACCTGGGCCCTGCTAACCGTAGGTGTTGGCTCAGCATATTTCCTCTGGGGTCCTGCTGGCCTTGAGCTGTTGGCGATCAGTACGTTCTCCTCCATGGACAACTTCCTGTTGGTTGCCCTACCCATGTTTATCTTCATGGGCCTGATGCTCCAGCGCTCCGGTATCACCGATGATCTGTTCGACATGATCAACAAGCTGATGGGCGGCACACCCGGCGGCCTGGGCATGGGTACCGTTATTGTCTGCGCACTGATCGCAGCAATGGCCGGTGTATCCGGTGCAGCAACCGTCAGCCTGGGGATTATCGCCCTGCCAGCAATGCTTGAACGCGGTTACGACAAGAAGCTGGCGACCGGTACCATTATGGCCGGTGGTGCACTGGGCTTCCTGATTCCACCAAGCGTACTGATGGTTATCTACGCCTTCCTGGCGCGTGAATCCGTGGGCAAACTGTTTGCCGCAGGCTTGATGCCGGGTCTGATGCTGGCCGGTATCTACATCGCTTACGTCTATATCCGTGCCAAAATGAATCCGCAGCTGGCGCCGCCTATCAGTGAAGAAGAGCGCGTTGATTTTCGTGGCAAGCTGGCCGCGTTGAAAGCCCTGATCCTGCCGGGCGCCCTGATCACCACGGTACTCTCGTTCATCATCCTGGGTATCACCTCGCCGTCCGAGGCTTCTGCCGTGGGTGCAGTCGGCTCGATTATCTGTGCCGCGCTTTACCGCACGCTGAACTGGCAAGTGCTGAAGGAAGTAATGATCGGCACCACCAAACTGATGGGTATGCTGCTGTGGATTACCCTAGCCGCAGTATTCTTCAGTAAGGTGTACATCGGCCTTGGCGCAGGTATGGTGCTGGAAGAATTCATCGAAGACACCGCCCTGTCGCCGTACTGGGTGATCGTAGCGATGCTGGCCTGTTACTTTATTCTGGGTATGTTCCTGGACGACTTTGCCATCGTGTTTATCACCGTGCCGCTGTTCGTACCAATCGTAGATACCCTGGGCTTCGATACCATCTGGTTCGCGGTGCTGTTCATCATCAGTATGCAGTCTGCTTACCTGACACCACCGTTTGGCTATAACCTCTTTTACATGCGATCGGTGGCGCCGCCAAGCGTCTCGATTTACGACCTGTATAAAGCGGCTATCCCGTTTGTCTGTCTGCAGATCATCGGCCTGGCCCTGGTGGTTATCTTCCCAGAGATCGCCCTGTGGTTGCCGGAACAGATCTTCGGTAGGTATACGCTAAAGCCATTGATGAAAAAACCTCCCTTCGGGGAGGTTTTTTGTTTCTGAGTCCCGTTTTGTAGCAGCGGTCTCCGACCGCGACATACCCTCGTGGTTTAAAAAGTCGCCCTCGGAGCGGGCTGCTACAAGGGAATGTACGAAGCATTTAAGCTCCGTGTAGGTTAGTCATCGCCAAGCGATGCCTAACATGTTGGGCACCGCTGCGCGGCGGCCAACCTACGATACAACAATGCTCCAAGCCTCAAATGCTGCATGTAGCAGCCAGCTCTGAGGGCGACATATCCAGCTTGAGCGGTTTGTCACGGTCGGAGCCCAAAGGGCATAAAAGCCCGCTGCTACAGAGTAAAATCCCCCTTTGTAGGCCCCCCCTTTAGGGTGCCGACAGCCGCGTAGGTTAGCCATCGCAACGCGATGCCTAACGTGTTGGGCACCGCTTCACGGTGGCCAACCTACGAGATTTCGTGCGAAGGATTAAACATCCACACCCGCTTCATCCGCTTCAACGATCTCGGTTTCCTGCTTACCTGCCTCAATCCACTCCTGCATCTTCGGGTGGTTCAACACGCTTTGCATATAGGCATGGCTCGCTTCTGATACTGCCACACCGTAGGTTTCAAAACGCGACACCACCGGCGCATACATCACATCGGCAATACTGAACTCACCAAACAACCATGGGCCTTTATCGGCGAAGCGTTCGCGGCAGCTGGACCAGATATCATCAATACGGGCCACGTCTTTCATCGCGGCTTCAGATGCTTCGATACGTCGTTTAGCACGGCAGTTCATTGGCATCTCGTTACGTACACCAAAGAAGCCCGAGTGCATCTCAGCGGCTATGGCACGGGCCTCAGCACGGGCAGCACGGTCTTGTGGCCAGCCGCGTCCGTCCAGGTAGGTTTCGCTTACGTATTCGCAGATCGCCAGAGAATCCCACACGGTGATATCGCCATCCACAAGCACCGGCACTTTGTCGGCGCAGTCCACGTGTTTCAGCGCGGAATAGAAGGATTCGGTATCCAGCTGTAAGCGGGTTTCTTTGAATTTGATATCAAAGGCGGCCAGCATCAGCCAGCCGCGCAATGACCAGGAGGAGTAGTTTTTGTTGCCAATGATCAGTTCCATCAGTATGTACCTATGTCCGTTTTCGATTTGCAGACATTCTTACTGTTCGCTCGTCCGAGAACTAACGAATAGTATTGATGGCACCTATTCGCAACGCTGATGGATCAGATCATTGTTGGGTTAATCGCAGGGTGATTAGCAGCAACCGCCGCCGGTCGCGCCGCTGTCAGCCTCGCTTTCGAATGGCAGCAACGTGCCACAGCCGTCGAAGATGCCGTAGTGGTTGTCCCAGGCGCCAACGAAGTCGAAGTGCTCTTTAAAGCGTGTGTCGTGCAGCATGCGCCAGGTGTTGCCACACACCGGGAATACCTTACCCTTTTCAATGAGGTGGTGGGCATCCAGCTCGAACACCTCTGGCATATGCTCGATGGTGCCTTTATAGATCACCGCCTGACCGTAGTCTTCACAGGCGTCTTCCAGCTCTTCAATCTTGAACAGACGATACGTGGCAGAGTAGAAACTGATATGGCCGATCTTCTGCTCGATGCGTTCGTTGTCGATGGTGATCGGACGGTCGTTCACCAGACGAGGATCGGCAAAGCCCGCTTTCTTCGCCAGACGCAGGAAGTCATTCCAGTACAGGGCACCGGACAGACACTCGCCGTACAGTTCAGGATCATTTTTGAGTGATGTTGGTATACGGCGATCAGCGTACACATCGGAGAAGTACAGCTCACCACCCGGCTTCAGCAGGCGATAGGCTTCACGGAATACCGCATCCTTGTCCGGGCTCAGGTTGATCACACAGTTGGAGACGATCACATCAAAGCTGTTATCCGGCAGATCCAGCTCGTCCAGCTTTTCGATGTAACCCTTACGGAACTCCACATTGCCCTGTGCATAACCGAAGGTTTCCTGGTGGTAGTCCAGGTGACGGTTGGCGACTTCCAGCTGAGCGTCGGTCATATCCACACCGACTACACGGCCAGACTCACCGACAAACTGCGACAGCACATAACAGTCGCGGCCACTGCCGCTACCCAGATCCAGAATCGCACAGCCTTTCAGTTGCTCCGGCGCCACCAGACCACAACCGTAGTAACGCGCCATCACCTCATCATGCACCTTGGACAGTGCATCTTTTACATAACGTGGGATTGCGTCGTCTGTGCAGCAGGCATTTGTCTGCAGATCTTCACTGCCCTGCAGTACCTCACCGTAATATTCCTGAACCTGTTCGTGCATCACTCTACCTTCTACTCAAAGCAACTTATCGAGACCGGCTACTATAGCCCGTTACACCCACCTATCACCACCTCGATAAGGCAGGTGGATTATGTGACAACACAGTGCCCGGATTGCTCCCCTGCCCCGATTCGGCTATCTATCAGCGCACACCTCCGCCCCCTGAGAGGGTGTCGTAAAACTACCGCGCTGGCTGATCCGGCGTTAAAAATCTGCTCAAAATGCTCATTTACATCTAGTAAACTGCGCGTTTTCGCAGCTTTTTGCCTTGTCTCAGCTGCGCTCGCTACTTTTTACAACACCCTCTCCAGGACCAAACGATGGATATCGAAGCACTGCGCAGCTTTATCGCTTTTGTGGACACCGGCAGCTTTACCCGTGCGGCGAAGCAGATCCACCGCACCCAAAGTGCGATCAGCATGCAGATGAAGAAGCTGGAGGAAGTGACCGGCAAACCACTCTTTATTAAAGAGGGCCGTAATCTGGGGCTGACCGAACACGGCCGTAAACTTGCCAGCTACGCCCGCCGTTTGCTGGCGATCCACGACCAGGCCCTGAGCGACCTCAAACACCGCAGCGATCATCCACCGCTGATGCTCGGCTGTCCGGACGACTATGCCGATTCGGTATTACCGCAACTGATCGCCCTGATTCTGGATGCACACCCACAACAGGAGATCAGCATCCTCTGCGCCAGCAGTACCCGTTTGCGTGCCCTGCTGGACCGTGGCGAACTGCACGCAGCCATCCTCACCCGCGCACCGGAGAAAGACGAAGGTTACCTGCTGGTGCACGATAAAGGCGTGTGGACCCACGGCGGTTACCCGGAACTACTAGAGCGCGACTTGCTGCCACTGGTGCTCTACGATGCCGACTGCAAATTCCACAGCACCGCCATCGACGCACTGGAAAAACAGAACCGTCCGTACCAACTGATTGCCACCTCCTCCAGCGCCACCGCCCTGAAAGGGATGCTCAACAAAGGGATCGCCGTCAGTGCGCTGGCCAGCTCGACTGTCTCTGGTGACCTCACCATTCTGGAAGAGACCGACCTGCCGGATCTGCCTGCAGTGGATATCGTGCTGGCGTTGGCTCCACACCCACATCCGGCACTTACCGCTGGTGACGCTGCCGAAATCTCTGCCAAGTTTTAATCCATTCAAGAACGTAGGGGGCCGTATCCAAACTGCAACAATTCGGCCCTATTATGTTGCTCCGCAGCATTCCTCCACACACCTCTCACCTAATTTTCAGATATCCCCCAAGAAGAGGTAGAGACCATCTACCACTTTAGAGTGGGTTATTTATTAACCAATCGGGCACACTTTTTGCGCCTTTAACTTTTCTGGAAAAATCGCAACAAATCCAGATTTTTTCCCGCCAAACAGAAATCTTCAAAAAAACACTCCGGGCAACTGGTGTTAGCCTAGAAATACTTCCTAAAAACAAAAGCAATAATAGATCCGGAGATTTCGTAAATGTTGATTGGTGTACCTAAAGAGATTAAGAACCACGAATACCGTATCGGTATGACTCCTGCTGGTGTACGTGAGCTGGTTGCAGCTGGCCACGAAGTAATCGTACAGCGCGATGGCGGCACGGCTATCGGTCTGACCAACGAACAGTACGAAGCAGCAGGCGCTAAGATCATCGATACCCCAGAAGAGATCTTTGCAGCAGCTGACATGATCGTGAAAGTTAAGGAGCCGCAGCCAAACGAATGCCGCATGCTGCGTCCTGGCCAGATCCTGTTCACTTACCTGCACCTGGCTCCGGACCCAGAACAGACCAAACTGCTGGTTGAATCCGACGCTGTTGCAATCGCATACGAAACTGTAACCGACAGCAACCGTGGCCTGCCTCTGCTGGCGCCAATGAGTGAAGTAGCTGGCCGTATGGCAATCCAGGCCGGTGCACACTCCCTGGAGAAAGCACAGTCTGGTCTGGGTACCCTGCTGGGCGGTGTACCAGGCGTAGCGCCAGCGAAAGTTGTTGTAATCGGTGGTGGTGTTGTAGGTATCAACGCTGCACGTATGGCAATGGGCATGGGCGCAGACGTTACTATCCTGGATCGCTCCCTGCCACGTCTGAAAGAACTGGACGCTTTGTACGGCCCACAGCTGAAAACCCTGTACTCCAGCGCTGAAAGCGTAGAGCAGGAAGTAGTAGCAGCTGACCTGGTAATCGGCGCAGTCCTGATCCCAGGCGCAGCGGCTCCTAAGTTGGTTACCCGCGAAATGCTGAAGAAGATGAAAGACGGCGCAGTACTGGTAGACGTTGCGATCGACCAGGGCGGCTGCTTCGAGACTTCCCGTGCAACTACGCACCAGGAACCTACTTACATCGAAGAAGGCATCGTTCACTACTGTGTTGCTAACATGCCAGGCGGCGTAGCACGTACTTCTACTTTCGCTCTGACCAACGCAACTCTGCCATTCGCACTGGCGCTGGCGAACAAAGGCTACAAACAGGCACTGCGTGATGACGCACACCTGCTGAACGGTCTGAACGTGCACCGCGGCACCATCAACTACGAAGCAGTAGCGCGCGACCTGGGCTACGACTACGTACCTGCTGAACAGGCGATCGCTTAATCTGTTGATTAAAGCAAAACGCTAAAACTAAAAATCCGGTATGCCGTAAGGGATACCGGATTTTTTGTGTCTCAAGACCTTCAAAATCGAAACAACACGTGTGCGGCTGAAACCTCAGTGTTTCAGGTCGTCGAAATACTGCCTTAGCTCCTGCTCTGAAGGCTGATGGCGAAAGGCCAGTTTGCCGTCGACCACAATGTTAGGAGAGTGGCGGATATTATAGGTTTTCACCATCTCCGGGTGGTTCTCCAGATAGGCGATCTCGTAGTTTATCCCCAGGTCTTTGAATTCCTGTTCGAGGTTGGGCACCGAAAAGTCCGTTCTGGTCACCAGTAACTGAACGCGCATAAAAGCACTCCTCATCGGTTCACTGGCTTCAGTATAGCAAGCCGGTTGATGCAGCTAATTACCACAGTTTCTATACTCATAAGGAGCCATAACTTCGTTCTTCGGAGCGAGGAGTATTCCTATGAAACAGCACTATTACCTAACCGATGACATCAACAGTGTTGAGAAGATTGCCGAAGATCTTCACACAATTGATATCGACGATGACCATATCCATGTGGTGGGTTTAGACACGGACGCCATTGAAGAACATCACCTTCATACAGCGCGTGTGATAGACGAAACCGATATCGTACGTTCTTCTGAGCGCGGCCTTTTGGTTGGCTTGGTGTTTGGCGTACTGTTCGCGGTGCTAGGTTCCATGTTCACCCCATTCGGGATCGAGGTGAGCGGGCCTTCATTGGTGATGATTACCGTGTTTATCGTCGGCCTTTGCACCTACTGGGGAGGCATAATCGGTACCTATTTCGAGAACTACCGTATCTCCTCTTTTCGCGAGGCGATCCAGCAGGGCAAGTACCTGTTAATGGTCGATACAGAAGCAGGCCAGGAAAGCCCACTGAGATCAATGATGGGTAAACAGCACCCCGAAGCCAAATGGATGGGTAAAGACTCCACCATCGCCAATCCATTCCACGCCTAGATGCCGAGGCCTGCCACGCGTAATTCCCCGGCGCTCCAGCCGGGATTGATGTCCGTTGGCAGGCTTTACTCTTTCGCGGTGAGTAGATGAACCCCTAACCACCCTATTGGACCAAGGAAGAACACACAGGCTTGCACCTCGGCGATAGCTAGTCCATGACTATCGCAGAACTGTTCGCCCTGCTGACGGTAGTATCGATTCAGCAAGCGAACGGCATGAACACCCACGACACACCACGCAGCGATTAACGCAATTATAAACAGCCCAAAGGGACTCATTGCTTAACTCCCAGCCGCTCTTTGTTGGGAGCAGAGCGACTTTGTTCGAGCCTCAGGGTGAGACTCGTTCTCAGTTGAGTATAGCGTGTACTGGCATTCCGAGGTTTTGGCTGTCGTGGCAGGCGCTTTCGCTAAAAATCCACCAGAATGCTAGATCCCCTTGACGCTCCGCCGAACAATCATCCATATTGGCATTCACATCAAGGAAACAAGTAAGCTATGGATGAGCTATCCCCTTCGGATCTAAAAACGATCCTGCACTCTAAACGTGCGAATCTTTATTACCTCCAGTATTGCCGTGTACTCGTGAATGGCGGCCGTGTTGAGTATGTCACCGACGAGGGCAATCGATCCCGCTACTGGAATATTCCGATCGCCAATACCACCTGTATGTTGTTGGGTACAGGAACGTCCGTCACTCAGGCAGCGATGCGCGAATTAGCTAAGGCTGGAGTACTTGTAGGCTTCTGCGGTGGGGGAGGCACACCATTATTCAGTGCAAACGAAGTGGATGTGGAGGCAGCATGGTTTTCCCCACAAAGCGAATACCGCCCTACCGAATACCTGCAACATTGGGTGCGTTTCTGGTTTGACGATGAAAAACGTCTACTCGCTGCAAAACGTATTCAAGTAGCACGCTTGAAACGTATCTCGAAGCTCTGGCTAAATAATCGCCAATTAGCAGATAGTGGGTTTACACCTGCCCCCGATCAACTACTTTCACTTCTGGAAAATAACCAGCGTGCTGTAGAAAATGCCAACAGCACCAACGAACTGCTAACGCTCGAAGCACGCCTTACCAAAGCACTGTTTAAGACCGCAGCACAGACCGTTTCCTATGGGGAATTCATCAGAGCTAAACGAGGTTCCGGCACCGATCCCGCCAACCGTTTTCTGGATCACGGCAACTACCTCGCCTACGGACTAGGGGCGACCGCCACTTGGGTGTTGGGCCTACCGCATGGTTTAGCAGTGTTGCACGGCAAAACACGACGCGGTGGACTGGTCTTTGATACCGCCGACTTGGTGAAAGATGCCACTATACTGCCTCAGGCGTTTATCTCCGCTATGCGTGGAGACGAGGAACAGACTTTTCGCCAGGCTTGTATTGAAAGCCTGACGCGCACAGAAGCCCTCGATTTTATGATCGACACCTTGCAGGATATTGCCACAGCGCTGGGAGCACCAACTCGGTGAATATCCTACTGATCTCCCAATGCAATAAAAACGCACTCAAAGAAACCCGTCGTATTCTCGATCAGTTTGCCGAACGAAGGGGAGATCGAACCTGGCAGACGCCGATCACCAAAGCGGGATTGGATACCCTGCGTAAACTGCTACGCAAGAAAGCACGCAAGAATACCGCCGTTGCGTGCCACTGGATTCGAGGAAAAGATCACAGCGAACTGCTATGGATCGTAGGTGATGCCAAGCGCTTCAACCCCATGGGGGCCTCCCCCACAAATAGCACACGGCGCAATATCCTGCGTACACAGGATGAAAACGACTGGCACTGCGGTGAAGAGATAAAGTTGCTCGCTTCCCTGGCGGCACTGCTGCATGACCTGGGAAAGGCTTGTGATCAGTTTCAGGAAAAACTCAAACCCAATTCCCCCTTAGAGCGAAACCTCTACCGTCACGAATGGATCTCACTACGTCTGTTCCAGGCGTTCGTCGGGCAGAGCAGCGACGAACAATGGTTGCAACGCCTGATCGATCACGCGGGTAATGAACTCATGTGGAAAGACAGGCTTGAGCGGGATGGCATCACGCCAAACACCACACGCCCCTTCGCACCAGAACAATTACCGCCTTTGGCACAGGCTGTAGCCTGGCTGGTGCTCAGCCATCACCGACTGCCACTGAAACCAAACGACGGGAATAAAAAACCGGTGATTCGCGCTGAGCATCTGAGCACTTTGCTCGCGGATATTAACGCCAATTGGAACGAACGCTGTAACTCTAATGATCATCAGGAGATATCCCCATACTGGACCTTCAGTGGTCCTCTGCCGGTTATATCTCCAAAGTGGCAGGATGCGGCTAAACGAATTGCGACCCAGCTACAGAAACGCCGCAACAGTGCATTGATTGGCATCGACAACAGCTATGTGATGCATCTTGCACGCCTCTGCCTGATGCTGGCAGACCATAACTATTCCAGTCTGACTGATCCCAAACACCGAGACTGGGTACGCGGTTCCACTGATTACCCGCTGTATGCCAACACCCTTCGCAGTACCGGCAATTACAACCAGAAACTGGATGCTCACCTGTTGGGCGTTGCCCGTATGGCCAACCAGATCAGCCGCAGCCTGCCGTCAATGGCCGATCATCTACCGCGCCTCGGCCACCATCCGGGCCTGCGCAAACGTACCCGAGAGAAACGCTTTCAGTGGCAGAACAAAGCCTTCGAATTGACCGAGTCCTTGCGGGAACGCAGCGAGCGAAGCGGCTTCTTCGGAATCAATATGGCTTCCACCGGCTGCGGCAAAACCATCGCTAACGGCCGAATCATGTATGCGCTAGCCAATCCACAAAAGGGCGCCCGATTCGCGATAGCACTGGGATTACGTACGCTAACCCTGCAAACCGGTCGTGCCTTCCAGCAGATGCTTAACCTCAACGACAGCGATCTGGCTATCCGAGTGGGGGGCAGTGCGACCCGTGCTTTATTCGAACATTACGAAGCGGAAGCCGAAGCCACCGGCTCCGAATCCAGCATTAACCTGCTGGCGGACAGTTCCCACGTGCACTTTGAGGGGAGTTTTGACAATCACGGAGTCCTGAAACGACTCGAACATAACCCGATGGTTAAAAATCTGATCGCGGCACCGATCCTCACCTGCACCGTCGATCACCTGATCCCCGCCACGGAAGGCACACGGGGTGGTCGACAGATTGCACCGATGTTGCGCCTGATGAGTAGCGACCTGGTGCTGGATGAGATCGATGATTTTGATATGCAGGACCTTCCCGCTCTCACTCGCCTAGTTCACTGGGCCGCAATGCTGGGCTCCCGGGTGTTACTTTCATCCGCGACGCTCCCTCCAGCACTTGTGGCAGGATTATTCGAATCTTATCGGGAAGGTCGTCAGGTTTATCAACGCAACCGGGGAGAACCAAACACACCTGTTGATATATGCTGCGCCTGGTTCGACGAACATCAGAGTGTGCATAGCGATTGCGCCAATCGGGAACAGCTGAGCGACGCTCATATCAACTTCGTGATAAAACGATATGGCCGCCTTGAACGGGAGCAAGTGCGACGCTTGGCACAGCTGATCACATTCGCGCCACCGTTTAAAAAGCGGGAGGAAATCAGGGCTGACCTGGCCGACGTAATCCACCACAACGCTCTGCAGCTGCACCAGGCACACCACACTGTTGATCCTGCCAGCCAGAAGCGTATCTCATTTGGCCTGGTACGCATGGCCAACATCGAACCGTTGGTTGATGTTGCCATCGAATTATTCAAGCTGGGAGCTTCCACCGGGCAGCATATCCATCTCTGTGTCTACCACTCACAGTTTCCACTCCTGTTGCGTTCAAATATAGAGCAACAGCTTGATACCACGCTAAACAGACGAGAAGAGATGGCGGTATTTTCACTGCCGCAGGTTCGCCGTTTAATCGATCAGACCGAGGCACAGGACCAACTCTTTATCGTGCTTGGTTCGCCGGTCACAGAGGTGGGAAGAGACCATGATTACGACTGGTCAATTGTCGAACCCTCATCCATGAGGTCACTTATACAACTTGCTGGCCGCATAAAGCGTCATCGCCTACATGCTTGCAAAGAACCTAACCTCTTTATTCTCAGCACCAACCTACGCGCCCTCGAAAACCGAAACGAACCCGCCTTCTGCCGTCCCGGATTTGAGGACAGAGAGAACCGCCTCATCAGTCATGACCTAAATAACCTGCTGCAACCTGAGCAATGGCGCATTATAGATGCCCGACCACGTATTCAGCCCAGAGAAAACCTGCAACCCACAGCCAATTTAGTGGATCTGGAGCACCACCAAATGCTGGACAAAATGGTCGCCACTCCAACAGATGAAACGCAATCAGCCTTATCCGACGAGGAAATAAGTAAACTCAGCCCCAAAGCCCGCAGACGCCTGAAACGAGCGCCCGCATCGCCGCCCTTAGGTGCGTACAGCTGGTATATGCAACCACAGGCACAGCTCTGCGGAGTGTTGACTCAAGAGCAACCTTTTCGCGCTGACCCGATAAAGAAAGTCGATTTGGCCCTGTTGCCCGATGAATACGAAGTCACAGCCGAGTTGCATTACGTCTATCAAAAGAACAAAAGGGAACCAGCGACATACAGCAAAAATGATCGGCTACTCAAACGGATTGATCTCGACAGCCTGACGTCGCCGGGAATCTCTGCCTGGGGCAGTAACAACTATATAGAGGCTCTAACTGCTCTTGCTGAAGAGCTTGATATGGACCTTATACGTTGCGCAAAACGTTTTGGCACGCTGAGCCTGCCAGAACCGAAGGATGATGGCCTGGGCTGGAGGTTTCATCCTGCTTTGGGGTTTTCGAATGGGAAGTAAAATGAAATGGGCCAGATCCTTCCAGCCCGCTGCCTGTTCGGCAGTTGAAGAACTATCAATTAAAACAGATGTTGATATTTCTAAGCTGCTTTCTCAGCAGAATCCGAAGACTATCACTTCGAATAATCTAATTGAAACTCAAAAAAGTATAAGCCCTATCAACATCTATTTTTGAAAATATTTTTATTTGATCTTCTAAAAAACTAGAACTAGCCTTTTTAGACCTTTACAACCCAACTCATTCGAGAGTTTATATGTCTTATTCTCCTAAAGGATCAGGAGAGCTTCGCCAGCTTATGGAGGGCTTTATTCAGGAGCGCCTACAAAGCAAGCTTAAGAAGCTAACACCCGACGATCCCAAGTATCAGAAACTTCAGGAACAATATCAGTACGATAACTGGCTCGCAGATGCCGCGCGACGCGTTTCACAGTTGCAGGTAGTAACGCATTCGCTGAAAGCCATCCACCCGGATGCTAAAGGCACCAATCTGTATGCTCCACCAGAACAGCTACACAACCACCCTTTCGTGGGCAGTCATATCCTACAGCGTGACTTTAACGGCGATGTCGTCGGAAATGCCGCAGCACTGGATGTGTATAAATTTCTGCGTCAGGAATACAACGGTACGACATTACTGAATCTCGCGCTCAACGGAGATGTGGCGTTCAAAGCCGCCCTATCAGATGATACCGAAATCGCTGAATCCTTAGTCCACGCGTTTTCATCGATCACCGAGGAGAAGGGAGAGACTGCATCCCATACCCGAGCTAAGCAACTCTTCTGGCATAGTGGCGATGACTGTACCGATGATAGCCACTATCACCTTTTGGCTCCTCTCTATGCTACGTCACTGGCGCATAAGGTATTCCAGACCATAAACCACGCCCGCTTTAGCGACGAGAGTAAATCGGCACGTGCGGCCTACAGAGATAAAATGGCGTCAGATAGTCCGGTACACGTCTACCCTGAACTTGCCACACAAAAGCTGGGGGGCACTAAACCTCAGAATATCTCACAGCTAAACAGTGAACGTGGGGGTAACAACTACCTGCTCGCATCATTGCCACCGCTTTGGGAAAGCCGAGAGATACGGCCTCCCCTCAACACCAGTTCTGCCTTCTTTCGTTTCAGCAGTCGCCCTGCGGTACGTACAGGACTGAAAGAACTGATCAGATTATTGTCGGCTGACACCAAAAGTACGATGCACGTACGGGAGCACCGGGACAAACTGCTAGATCAACTGATTGGTGAACTCATTCTGTATACGCACGAAACAAGGCAACTTGAACCCGGTTGGAGCAGTGCCAGTGAATGCCATTTGCCTGATGTTCAAAAACAGTGGCTGGATCCCCACCACTATCAACCTGAACTTCCCTCTTCTGAGTCCGCGGTCGATACGTGGCCGAAAGAGATTGCCGATACCTTTGCTCGCTGGCTGAACCAGAAACTCAAGAAATCACTTCAAACTGGCGACCCCGAACACCAGTATTGGCAAACACAGCTACAGAAAACTCTGAATCTGCTACAGGAGGATCTGAGTTATGTCTGATACCAGCAATCTGCTGATTCTTCCCCGACTACGTATTCAAAATGCCAACGCTATCTCCAGCCCTATGACCTGGGGCTTTCCGGCGATGAGTGCATTTATCGGCTTCATTCACGCGCTGGAACGCAAGCTACCGGAAGAGATCGATCTTGAATTCAAGTCGATCGGTGTGATCTGTCACCAGTACCAGGCACAAACAACCCAAGATTTTGTTCACCGGTTTAACCTCACTCGTAATCCAGTCGACAAAGCCGGTAAATCCGCTGCGATTGTCGAGGAAGGGCGGATCCATCTGGAGGTTACATTGGTGCTTTCAGTTGAAGGAGACGCCTGCCTGGGTGAAAAAGCTGACCGCGATCAGGTTGCGAACGAGGTCGCAAAGATTGCCTCTGGTATGCGGATTGCCGGCGGCAGCTTGATTCCAGAGACTAGTGGTAAGTCTCGAAGTAAGCCGGAACTTATCCCACTCAGCGAAGATTCTGAGGAGAAGCACAAGCAATTTCGTCGCCTCAAGATGCGCTGGCTTCCAGGTTTTGCACTGGTACTGCGCAATGACCTGCTTCACGCTCACCATGAGAAACTCGCCGCAGATAATTCTAAAAGCACACTGCTTGATGCCTGGCTGGACCTCTCACGACTGAACATCGAATGTCATCAGACAGAGGTGACCGATGAGAAAGGCAACACCGAGCAGGAAGTGAGCTGGCAAACCAGACGCGCGCCCGGATGGATCGTCCCGATCCCGGTTGGTTACGGTGCCCTGTCACCGCTTTACGAAGCGGGCAGCGTCGCCAACACCCGAGACAACTCCACACCTTTCCGTTTTGTCGAGAGTCTCTACTCCGTAGGCCAGTGGATCAGCCCTCACCGCCTGCAGTCCATCGACAATATGCTCTGGTATGTCGACAACGATCTTGATTCAGGACTCTACCGACTCAATAGCGATTTCCGCACCGCAGCTGCGATAACTGATTAAATAAAAAGGAATTTGAGAATGTCTAAATCTACCACACTGAAAACCGCTTCTGTTCTGGCATTTGAACGTAAACTGGACCCATCCGACGCCCTGATGTACTCAGGCCGCTGGGAACAACGCAACCAACATCCAGATTGGAAGCCAATCACGGTAAACGAAAAATCTGTGCGCGGTACCATCTCCAACCGCCTGAAAGCCAAAGATCAGGACCCGGCCAAATTGGACGCGCAGATCGATAAACCTAACCTGCAAACCGTTGATGTTGCTTCACTCCCAGCTAACGCCGATACCCTGAAAACTCGTTTCACGCTTCGAGTACTGGGCGGCGCAGGCACACCGTCTGCATGCAACGACTCCGCATACCAGGAACGCCTGCTCTCGGTTGTACGTGAATACGTCAGCAATTACGGCTTTAAGACATTGGCTTACCGCTATGCCTATAACCTCGCTAATGCCCGTTTCCTCTGGCGTAACCGTATCGGTGCTGAGCAGGTTGAAGTGCAGGTAAATTTACTGGAAGACGGCAATGTGGCCCAAAGCTGGACCTTTGATGCTCTCAACCAATCACTGCGGGGCTTTGAAGTCGACAGCGAGGCTGCAACAGCTCTGGAGGCATTGGCAGCACACATCGAACAAGGGTTGTGTAATGAGCGCCATGTCCTGCTTGAGGTGGTCGCCTTTTCGCGCCTCGGTGACGGACAAGAGGTATTTCCATCCCAGGAACTGGTTCTCGAACGTGGACGCGGAGATAAGAGTAAAACCCTCTATGCGGTAAACCATGTAGCCGGCATCCACTCGCAGAAACTCGGCAACGCCATCCGTACCATTGACACTTGGTATCCACAGTCTGAAGCCACTGTAGACTTAGGCCCAATAGCTGTAGAGCCTTACGGTTCAGTCACAACCCGTGGCGCGGCGTACCGTCAGCCGAAACAGAAATCAGACTTCTATAACCTGTTGGACAACTGGCTACTTAAAGACCAGGCTCCTTCCGAGGAGAACCAGCACTTTGTAATGGCAATCCTTATTCGCGGTGGTGTATTCGGGGAGGCCAACTGATGCTAACCCACTACATTGAGATCCGGGTCCGACCCGATCCTGAGTTCAGTGAGTCCATGTTGCTCGGCGCGTTGTTTAGCAAGCTTCACCGTGCGTTAGCCGATCTTCAGTCCAACAGTATAGGCGTCAGCTTTCCTCAGTATTCGCTAAAACCAAAAACGCTGGGCAATACGCTACGCATTCACGCTGATCCCGCAATGCTGGACAAGCTAAGCAATACAGGTTGGTTACGCGGGATGCGTGATCATGTGCAGATCAATGAGATGATGCCTATTCCTGAGACTGCTGAATATCGCACCTTGAGTCGCAAACAATTCAAAACCAATGTGGAACGCCTGCGCCGACGACGGATGAAGCGAAAGGGTGAGAGTTACGAGGAAACTTGCGCCCATATTCCCGATACTGTCGAACGTAGGTCCGACCTGCCTTTTATCTGCCTGCGCAGTCAAAGCAATGGCAATACGTTTCTTCAGTTTATCGAACTTGGGACGCCGCAAGCAGAACCAATTCCAGGCCAATTCAACACTTATGGCCTGAGTACCACCGCTACAGTCCCCTGGTTTTAACCCTATTTTTTAGGTTCATCGTCGATTACCGGGGAAGGCCGCCTTTATCTTTAGGAAGAAGTACTCGGTATCTCGATAACCATAGGCCATACGCTTGATTACTTTGATCTTGTTATTGATCCCCTCCACTCGACTGGTGTGGAGGGGATGTATCGCTGACGCCACGATACCGTGTAGATACGGCTTTAACTTCCGCGCAAAGTCCAGCAAGGGTTTTATCCCACTTTCCTGTACCTGCTGCCACCACTGCTCCCACATCCGTTTTG